>CAZKBM010000003.1:0-86769 GCA_964550985.1 uncultured Oscillospiraceae bacterium | reverse complement strand
AGACCGTAAAAGGCACCGCCTTGCAGCCAGAACAACAGGCGCAGGGCGGTGCCCATGTGGTTTTTACAGAAATATGCGCAGAGGCGTATAGGGGGTGGGTGAGATGGGCTTGATTGCACCGCAGCAGATGCGCCTCGATATGCGCGCCTGTACCCAGCAGCATGCGCCCGAGTGCACGGCCACCTGCCCTTTGCACTTGGACGTGCGCGCCGCCAATGCAGCCTTGGCCGGGGGGAACTTTGACGAGGGCTTTGCCCTTTTGCAAAAAACCGTGTGGTTTCCGCGGCTGGTTAGCGCCTTTTGCACAGCCCCCTGCCAGAAAAGGTGCGCCAAAAACCGCGCGGGCCAGCCCCTTGCCATCCGTGCGCTGGAGGAGAGCCTCTGCCGCTATGGCACAGCGCCGAAGCCCGCCCTTAGCCCCTTTATGCAACTGGAGAAAAAGGTGGCCCTTGTGGGGGGTGGCATCAGCGGCCTAGCGGCAGGGCTGTTTTTGTACGAAAAAGGCTTTGCGGTAACTTTTTACGAAAAAGAAAACCGCCTGGGGGGCCGTGGCTGGCAGTTAGACGCGGCCCTGGCCGAAGTGGATTTTGCCTTTTTGGCCGCCCTGCCCTGGCAGCTGCAACTGGGCAGGCAGGTGGGCGGCCCCAAGTGGCCCCTAAGCGGACTTTTGCAAAATTATGACGCAGTGTACCTGAGCGGCGACGCCCGGCTGTGCGGCGAATACACCTTCGAAGCGGCCAGCGGGCAGTGCCCTCAGCAGCCCAAACTGTTTGCCGGGGGAAGCGCGCTGCGGGCAGAAAAAGAGTATTCTATCATTCATTCGCTGGCCGATGGCCGCAAGGCGGCCCTCTCCATAGACCGGTTTTTAAAAGGGGTTTCCCTCACAGCCGGGCGCGAAGGGGAGGGTGGCTACCAAACCGAGCTGTTTACCTTTGTGGATGAGGCCACCCCAAAGGATGCGCAGATACCCCAGAGTTTGGCTTGGCTGGGAGAGGTGCAAAGCTCCCCCGGCCTACCGCCCCCCCCAGCTGGCCGTTATACAAAAGAGGAGGCCCAGGGGGAAGCGGGGCGCTGCCTGCAGTGCCAGTGCCTGCAGTGCCAAAGGCAGTGCGTGTACATGCAGCACTTTAGAAGCTACCCCTATGCCATGATTATGGAGATGGCCACCCATATCCGCATGATAGCCGGGCAGCGCCAGGGCGGGCCGCTCATCAACTCCTGCAGTTTGTGCGGCCTTTGTAAGGAGATTTGCCCAAACCGCATTGAGATGCCCAAATCGGTGCTTACGGCCCGGCGCACCCTGGTGCAAAAGGGGCAAAATGTGGCCGCAATGCAGGCTTTTCCGCTGGAGGAGATGCGGTTTTCGAACGGGGAATGGGCCGCACTGTGGCGGCATGGGCCGGGAGAGAGCCAAAGCCGCTATCTGTTTTACCCCGGCTGCCAGCTTGCCGCCGTATTGCCGGGGCTGGTGTTGCCCACTTACCGGCAACTTTTGCGGGCGCTTGGGCCACAGGTGGGCATTGCGCTGGGCTGCTGCGGCGCGCCGGCCCACTGGGCGGGCTACGAGGAAGAACACGCCGGCGGGATGGAAGAGTTTGCCCGCCGCTGGCAGAAGATGGGTAAGCCACAAATCATTGCCGCCTGCCCCACCTGCCAGGTGCAGCTTATGGCCCACCTGCCGGGGGTGTTAGAAGAAGTTGGCGATGGGGAGGGGGCCGCAAAGGGGGAAGAGCTGCCGCCTGTTATCTCCCTGTGGGAGGTGCTGGCTGGCCAGGAATTGCCCGAGGGGGCGCAAAACCTGGCAGCCGCGCCCCTGGCTGTGCAGGACGCCTGCGGCAGCCGCAATGCCCCTATGGTGCAGAATGCCGTGCGTACCCTGCTTGCAAAACTTGGCTGCCAGGTGCAGGAGCTGCCCTACAGCCGGGACAAAACCAAGTGCTGTAACTATGGGGGGCTGATGAACTACGCAAACCCGGCCCTGGCAAAAGAAGCGCTTCATCAGCGCTTAGAAGAAAGCGAACGGGACTATCTTTGCTACTGCGCCGCCTGCCGCGAGCAGTGCCAGCGCGGCGGTAAAACCACCTGGCACCTGCTGGAGCTGCTGTTTGGAGAGGCGCAGCCCCCGGTGCTGGATATCAGCCAAAAAAGGGAAAACCGCCTTTTGGTAAAACGGGAGGTCTTGCGCCTGTTTGGCGAAGAGGCCCCGCCGCAGAGGGAGAGGGGAAAGATGCTGGTGGTAAGCGAGGAACTGCGCCGGGTGCTGGACGAACGCCTGATACTGCTGGAGGACGCGGAGGAGGTGGTTTTGCAGGCCGAGGAGAGCGGAAAACGGCTGCAAAACCCCAAAACGGGGCACTATATCGCCCACTGGCAAAAGGGCTACCTTACCTACTGGGTAGAGTATAGCCCCTGCGAAGGGGGCTTTACCCTACACAACGCCTACAGCCACCGCCTGGAAATTGTGGACGACTGAGGATGGTTTCAGCGGTGAATGACGCCAAAAAATAGAGACATATGCAGGGGAGGCAGGGCCATGCTGGGGCATAAGGACATCCGCATTGAAAACACCGAGGGAATACGCTGTGCAAGTTGTGACCTGGTTTTAGAGCCCGCCAAAATTACACTGAGTTATATGCGCAGCACCTTCCCCACCACCCTGCTGCGCTGCCCGGGCTGCGGGCAGTGCTACCTGCCAGAGGAGCTGGCCCTGGGCCCCGCGCGGGAGGTGGAGGCCAGCTTGGAGGAAAAATGAGCGGGCCGAAAAAAAACCTGTATGAAAACGAGGAATTTCAGCGCTTTACAGGCGGCGCGCTGCGCCCCGGCGGGCTGGAACTGACGGGCGAACTACTGGAGGCCGCGGCGCTGCCAAAAGGTGCGAATCTGCTGGATGTGGGCTGCGGGCTGGGCGAGACGGTGGCATATTTGGCAGAACGGGGCTTTGCCGCCGCAGGGGCCGAACCCTCGCCCCAACTGCTAAAAAAAGCCCTGCAAAAATACCCGAACCTGGAACTGCGCCAGGCTGTGGCCGAGGCCCTGCCCTGGCCGGACAGCCGGTTTGACGCGGCGCTGTGCGAGTGCAGCTTTTCCCTGTTTAAAAGTCCCCCAAGGGCCCTGGCCGAGCTGCACCGTGTGCTGCAAAGCGGCGGCAGGCTGCTGATGAGTGATTTTTACCTGCGGGAAGGCCCGGAAACAGCCGGGGAAGCCCTGCCGCAGGGCAGTTGCCTTAGGGGAGCCAAAAGCCCTGAGGCCCTGCGCGCGCTTTTGCAAAATGGCGGGTTTGCCCCCCTGCTTTGGCGGGACGCCGCCCCCTACCTGCGCGGGTTTACCGCCCGCATGGTGTGGGAGTATGGTTCGGCCGAAGGGTTTTGGCGGCAGATGTTGCCCGCCGCCTGCCCTGCGGGCGGCGGGTTGGGCAAGCCCCCAAAGCCGCCAAAACTGGGCTATGCCTACAGCATATGGAAGAAGGTGTGAGCCCTGGCAGAAGAAAAAAAGGATTTTAAAACGGGGAAAATAGGGCCGGCATTCAAACCGATGGCCCCCACCCGGCCCACAAAGGCCGAGGCCCAACTGGTTACCACCCGGCCTACAAAGGCCAACACCCAACTGGTCAAAACCCAATTGGCAAAAACGCAAAGTCTTTGCCCGGTGTGCCTAAAGCGTGTAGAGGCGCAGTATGTACAGCGGGATGGCCGTGTTTATATGGAAAAAGCCTGCCCCCAGCATGGCGCTTTTTGTACCCTGGTTTGGGAGGAAGGGCCGGATTTTGTAAATTGGGACAGCGGCAACACACAAAGCCCCCCTCTGGCCGCCCCGGTCCCTATTAAAAATGGCTGCCCCCATGACTGCGGCCCCTGCCAAAGCCATCGTCAGGCCGCCTGCTGTGTGCTGCTGGAAATTACAAAACGCTGTAACCAACGCTGCCCCTACTGCTTTGCCAGCGCTGAAACCGAGAGCCCGACTGACGATTGGAGCCTTGCCGAGGCCGAAGAGGTGCTGGATTTTTTAAAGACCCAGTGCAAGCAAAACCCTTTTAACATTCAGCTTTCGGGCGGGGAGCCCACTTTACACCCCCAACTGCCCGCCATGATAGGCCTGTGCCGGCAAAAAGGGTTTGGCTATGTGCAGATTAATACGAACGGCCGCCGCCTGGCCGAGGAGGAGGGCTACGCCAAAACCCTGCGCCGCGCGGGGCTGCACACGGTGTTTTTGCAGTTCGACGGCACGAGGGACGATATATACCGCGCCCTGCGCGGGCAGGCCCTGCTGGCCACAAAGGAAAAGGCCATAAAAAATAGCCTTGCCGCGGGCCTTGGGGTGGTGCTGGTGGTAACGGTAGTGCCTGGCGTAAATGAGGAAAATTTGGGCGAGATTTTGGCCTATGCGACAAAATACCTGCCCAGAGTGCGCGGGGTACATTTACAGCCCGTAAGCTATTTTGGGCGCTTCCCCGCCCCGCCGGGCGACGCCGAGCGCATTACACTGCCGGGGCTCATGGGCCGCCTTGCGGCCCAAACCGGCGGCGCGGTGGGGCAAAATACCCTGGTTCCGCTGGAAAGCGGGCACGGACGCTGCAGCTTCCACGGCAATTTTTTGGCGCTGGGGGGGAAGTTGCAAGCCCTTTCGCAAAAACAGCCCCCCGGCAGTGACCACAACATTGAGAAAGCCCGCGCTTACCTGGCGCGCAAATGGGGCCTGGCGAAAGCCGAAGCCCATAGGGAAAGCGTGGCTGGTTCTGCCCGTGAAAGCGCCCCCCCAGCTTATGATGCCGAGGAGTGGAGCGGATTTTTGAAAACCCTGAAAAAGCGCAGCCTCTCGGTTACGGCCATGGCTTTTCAGGACGTGTGGAATGTGGATTTGCAGCGCCTGCAGCGCTGCCGTTTGCAGGTGGCAACGCGCCAAAAACGCCTTATACCCTTTTGCGCCTGGCAGCTAACCAGCCAAACGGGCAGGCGCTTATACCCGGATATTGACGGGATAAAATAGCAAATAAGATGTGAAAAAGTGATAAATTTAGCGTTTCAGCACGGAAAGGCAGTTTTGGAATGAGCCAAAATGGTTTGATTGCTATAATAAAAGAACAAACGAGGCGAGCCCTGTGGGAAGTAAAAAATATCATTGACTGTGTGCCCGATGAAATGTGGGATAAAACGTATTGCGAGATGCCCTGCTGGAAGCACATATACCATATGTTGCACTCGCTGGATGTATGGACGATAAACCCAAGAGATATCGGTTTTGAGGAACCGGATTTTCATGAAGAAGGTTTGAATAATTTAGATGCTTTTACGGGTAAAAACATTACTAGAGATGAAATCGACCAGTATTTTACTCACCTTGAAACAAAGATACAAACCTATGTTTCTGAACTGAAAGACGAACAACTCTTGGAATATCCTGAACACTGTGAGTATTGCCGGTTCCAGTTACTTTTGGCACAGTTTAGGCACTTGCACAGCCACATGGGTATGATTATGGGGTTTGTGATAGAGGAGACTGGTTTGTGGCCAAGAGTGCTGGGGCTGGAGACCCCATTTCCCGCCGGTGAGTACAGTAAATATTTTTGATTTCTGTTTTGGAACACAGACATACAGCATTTGAACAAATGCTGTATGCAGGCAACACAATGGCTGAGCTGAAAAATGGAAGAACAAAAATAGAAAAGGAGGCCGTGAATGGAACAGATTGACGCATTGGGAGAAAAATGCCCTACCCCGCTGATTCGCACAAAACGCCTGCTGGACAGTTTGACAGAGGGCACAGTGTGCACCCTGGTAGACGACGAGGTGGCGGTGCCAAACCTTATGGATTACGCCAAAAGCCAGGGCTTTGCCGCCCGCTACGAAACCGCGGGTGAGGGCCGCTGGAGGGTGTTTACCGAAAAGACGGCCCAAAGCCGCGCCCAGCAAAAACAGGCCGAACAACTGGCCATACTGGTTACCAGCCGCAGCCTTGGCGGCGGCGAAGAGGCGCAGGGCAGGGCGCTGATGCAGGAGAGTTTGCGCGCTTTTGCCGAAGGGGAGCCCCGCCCGGATAGCCTTATCTTTATGAACAGCGGCGTTTTTTTAAACACCGAAGACAGCCCGCTGGAGGAGATGCTATTCGCCCTGGAAGCGGCAGGTACAGATATTATTACCTGCGGCACCTGCCTGGATTTTTATGGTGTGAAAGAAAACCTGCTTACCGGGCGGATTGGCAACATGTACACCATAGCCGAAAAACTGTGCGACGCCCAAAAAAACGTATATCTGCAGTGATGGCCCAAAGCCGAACTGCCTGATATATCCATTGGTTATTACAGGTTCTCAAAAAACTGTGCGGCAGGTTTTTGTAAGAAACATTTATACAGAGTAGAAACTGTTATGCAACGCCTGCTTTTTCCTGTATTTATGCGCTACAGTTCGTTCATTTGCTGTAAAAAATTCGAAAGCCGAAAGGAACCTCAACATGGACGCTTCATTTCACAGAACCAACCGTAAAAACCTGTTTGCCCAATTGCCCGAAGGCGCCGTAGCCCTGCTGTTTTCGGGCCATGCGCCGCATCTCTCGGCCGATGCCTACTACCCCTTTTTTGCAAACCGCAACTACCTGTACCTGGCCGGGGTAGATTTTGAGGGCCTGGTACTGCTGCTGCACAAGTGCAAAGGCGAGGAAAAAGAGACGCTGTATATCCTGCCCAAAGACCCCATGAAAGAGCGCTGGGTGGGCCGCCGTTATACCGACGAAGAGGCCAAAGCCCTCTCAGGGATTGCGGATGTGCGCTATGTGGAAACTTTTTGGGAGGATTTGTACAAATTGGTGGCGGCGGGCGGGGCGCAAAGCCTCTGGCTGGACCTCTTCAAGTTTTGCCCCGAACTGCCCGATGACGAGGCCTATGAAACCTCGGCCAAGATGGCAAAGCTGTACCCCTGGCTAAAGCAGGAAAATTTGCAGCCCAAGCTGCGCGCCCAGCGTACCCTGAAGGCCCCCTGTGAAATTGAGGCCATGAAAAAGGCCATGCTGCTTACCAAAGCGGGCATTTTGGCCATGATGCAGGCCAGCCGCCCCGGGATGTACGAGTATGAATACAAGGCCGAATTTGACCATGTGCTTACCAAAAACGGCGTGCTGCAAAGCGCTTTCCCCTCCATCATCTCGGCGGGGCAAAACAACTTCTGCATCCACTATTACGGTTACGGCGGCAAGGTCCAAGATGGCGACATGATTTTAAACGATGTGGGCGCCCAGTGGGATAACGAGGCAAACGATGTATCGCGCGGGTGGCCCTGCAACGGCAAATTTTCCAAGGAACAAACCGCCCTGTACAGCATTGCCTACAGCGCCTCGCAGCATATGTTCGCCACCATCCGCCCCGGTATGCCCATGCCGGAAGTGGACGCTACGGTAAAGCGTTTTTGCGGCGAAGAGTTGCAAAAACTGGGGCTGTTAAAACCCGGCGAGGACGCGGGCAAATACATCTGGCACGGCGGCGCCCACCACGTGGGCTACGACGTGCACGACGCGGTGACCTTGGGCATAGGGCCCATACAGCCCGGCATGGTGTTCTGTGTGGATGTGGGCATCTACTGCGAGGAGTGGGGCATCGGCTTCCGCCTGGAGGACAACTGCCTGATAACCGAGAATGGCTGCCAAAACCTATCGGCAGATATTCCACGCAGCATAGAGGATATTGAGGCCGCTATGGCCGCCAGATAATAGACAAAATATTTTGCGGCAAATCAATTCAATCTGGCGTAGGAATAGCGGCTAAAGCCGAACGCTGCATTATTACAGTTTCTCAAAAGGTTGCGCAGCAAGCTTTTGCTATTAGAGTTTCTCAAAAAGCTGTGCAGAGGTTTTTGTAAGAAACTCTTATACAGAGTAGAAACTGTTAGGCAGCGCCTGGTTTTTCCCGTATTTACGCGCTACAGTTTGTTAGCTTGCTGTAGGGGCCACCCGTTGCATGGAACGGGTGGCTTTTTTGTATATTGACAGGAGCGCACTTGTCTGGTTAAATGGTGAATACACAGAAGTAGTACGTACAAGTTGCGCCAAGGGCAGGTGAGGTGGAGGATGGAAACCAAATACGGCAGTATTGCGCAGTGGGCAAAAGCACGGCTGAAAAGTGGGGAGTTTGCCGCCGGAGATAAATTTTTTTCCGAAAGTGAGATTTGCCGCCAGCATACCGCCAGCCGCCAAACCGTGCGCCAAGCGCTGGATATGCTGGAGCGGGAAGGCCTGCTGGAGCGCAGGCGCGGCAGTGGAACCTATGTGCGCCAGCTGGTGCCAAGCCCCAAGGCCGGGCGCAACATTGGGGTAATTTCCACCTATTTTAGTGACTATATCTTCCCCGGTATTATAACGGGCATAGAAAAGCACCTGAGCCAGTGCGGCTATGGAATGCAGCTTGCCATAACAAACAACCAGGTGGATAACGAGGAACAGGCCCTGCGGCGGATGCTGGCCAGGCAGGTGAGCGCCCTGATTATTGAGCCCACAAAAAGCGCCCTGCCAAACCCCAACCCAGAGTTGTACCGTGAGATACAAAGTACCGGGCTGCCGGTGGTGTTTTTTAACGCCGGGTATGCCTGGGCGAATTTTCCTGTAATTGCGCTGGATGATGTGGAGGCGGGCCGCCTTGCCACCCAAACCCTTCTGGACGCGGGGCACAGGCAAATTGCGGGCATTTTTAAAAGCGATGACTTCCAGGGCCACCTGCGCTACCAGGGTTATATGCAGTGCATGAACAAGGCGGGCCTGCAGGTGGAAAGCCGCCATGTGGTTTGGTACGCCACCGAGGAAAAACCAAGCTTGTTCAGTTACCCCCGCCGGATACTGGACCCGCTGGAAAACTGTACCGGGGCCGTCTGCTACAACGATGAAATTGCCGTACATTTGATGGATTTTTGCGGCCAGCAGAAGCTTCCCGTGCCGGAGGCCCTCTCGGTGGTGGGGGTGGATAACGCCAGCATAAGCGCCCTGTGCCACCCGCCCCTAACAACGGTAATGCACCCTAAAGAGGCCCTGGGTGAAGCAGTGGCTAAGGCGGCTCTGACCCTTTTGGAGGACAGCGAAGCCCAGGTGGGCAGGCTCTTCCAGCCAAAACTGGTGATGCGGCAATCGGTAGCGCGATGTAAAAAGGCCTAGGCCAATACCCAGTGCCCTGCCGCAGGGGGGCAGGGCACTGGGTATTGGCCAGCCGGAAATAGCCATTGATTTTGCAGATTTCCTCCGCCACGGTGCGGGGGAATTTTTACCCTTGTTCGTAAAACAGCCCCTTACCCGCCAAGTTGTCTTGTTCAGTTTGCCGGAAATTGGGGGACTTGTTTGTTTAGTATTCCGACTTAAGTTGTATTGACAAAGTATAGGTAACTTTGCTATATTTTGAGTACAACTTGACAAGGGGCGTCATATGGAAAACCAAAACACCGAATTGTGGCAGGCGGTGGCCGGGGGAAGGGCCACCCTGGGCATTGAACTGGGCTCCACCCGTATAAAGGCCGTGTTGGCGGGCGAGGGGCACAAACCGCTGGCCTTTGGCAGCTGCACCTGGGAAAACCGCCTGGAAAATGGGCTGTGGACCTATAGCCTTACAGAGGTGCACAAGGGTTTGCGGGCGGCCTATGCGGCCCTTGCGGCCGATGTGGAGGCCCGCTGCGGCCTAGCCATCACAAAGCTCGGGGCCATGGGTGTTTCGGCCATGATGCACGGCTACCTGCCCTTTGACGGCGAAGGCCGCCAGCTTGCGGCCTTCCGCACCTGGCGCAACACCCACACGGGCAAAGCGGCCGAAATTTTAAGCCATAAGCTGCGGTTCAACATCCCCCTAAGGTGGAGCGTGGCCCACCTGTACGATGCCATGATGAAGAACGAAACCCATTTGAAAGAACTGCATTTCATCACCACTTTGGCGGGTTATGTACACTGGAAGTTGACCGGACAAAAGGTTTTGGGTGTAGGCGATGCCTCGGGTATCTTCCCCATTGACAGTACAACTTGTAGCTACGATGCCGCCATGGTGAAACGGTTTGAAGAGCTGGCCGCAGAGCAGGGTTACCCCATACAGGCGGAGAAACTTTTCCCCAAGGTGCTGCGCGCGGGGCAGGATGCCGGGGCGCTGAGCCCCGAAGGCGCTGCCTTTTTGGATGAGACAGGAAGGCTAAAAGCAGGCATACCCCTCTGCCCGCCCGAAGGGGACGCGGGAACGGGCATGGTGGCCACCAACAGCGTGGCCGAGCGCACGGGGAATGTCTCGGCGGGCACCTCCATTTTTGCCATGATTGTGCTGGAGAAAAATCTCTCCCGCCTCTACCCCGAAATTGACATGGTGACCACCCCCTGCGGCAAACCCGTAGCCATGGTGCACTGCAACAATGGCACTTCAGATTTAGACGCCTGGGTGGGCCTTTTAGAGGAGGCCACCGGCGCGTTTGGCGCAAAGCCCAGCGCCGAGGAACTGTATGCTGCCCTCTACCAAAAAGCCTTAGAGGGCGCAGCCGATGCCGGGGGCCTTGTGGCCTACAACTATGTATCGGGCGAGCCGGTGACCGGCCAAAGCGAGGGACGCCCCCTGTTTACCCGGCTGCCGGCCAGTGAGCTAAACCTGGCAAACTTTATGCGGGCCCAACTGTATGCGGTGCTTGCCAGCCTTTGTATAGGCATTGAGATATTGACCATTCAGGAAAAGGTGCAGCTGCGGCGTCTGCTGGGGCATGGGGGGCTGTTTAAAACCCCGCAGGTAGCCCAAGGGCTTTTGGCTTCGGCCCTTCGGGTGCCGGTGGCCGTTATGCAGGCCGCGGGTGAGGGCGGTGCCTGGGGTATTGCCCTTTTGGCAGCCTACCGCTTAAACCACAGCCCGGGTGAAAGCTTGGAAGAATACCTGGCGAAGCGGGTGTTTGCCAGTGAACAGGGCAGCCAGATGGAGCCCAGCGAAAAAGACAGTACGGGTTTTGCGGCATTTTTGCGGCGTTACCGGGCGGCTTTGCCCGCCCAGCGCGCCGCCTGTGAATATTTAATAAACTAGGGGTAGGGTGAGTTATGGAAAGTTGTACGCTAAAGTTTTGGTTTGTGGTGGGCAGCCAATTTTTGTACGGCGAGGAAACCCTGGCCCAGGTGGAGCGCGACGGCCGGGCTATGGTACAAGGCTTAAACCAGGGTGGGCGGCTGCCCTTTGAAGTGGTGTATAAAGACATCGTAAAAACCGCCGAAGGGGCCGAAAAGCTTGTAAAAGAGGCGAATTACGAGGATGGCTGCGCGGGCATCATCACGTTTTGTCACACCTTTTCCCCCTCTAAGATGTGGATAAATGCCCTGGGGATTTTGCAAAAACCCTGGTTGCACTTCCATACCCAGTACAACCGCGAAATTCCCAACGAAGAAATTGACATGGACTATATGAACCTGCACCAAAGCGCCCATGGAGACAGGGAGCACGGCTTTATAGGCGCGCGGATGCGCCTGGCCCGGCGGGTGGTGGCCGGTTACTGGCAGGACGCCGCCCCACAGGAGAAGATAGCCCGCTGGATGCGCGCGGCCATAGGCGTAGCGGCAAGCCGCAGTATGAAGGTGATGCGCTTTGGCGACAACATGCGCGAAGTGGCCGTGACCGAGGGCGACAAGGTGGAGGCCCAGATAAAACTGGGCTGGCAGGTGAACACCTGGCCGGTGGGCCAGCTGGTAGAGGTGATGGAGGCGGTAACAACCGCCGAAATAGACGCCAAAATGGCCGAGTACCAGGCGCGATACACCCTAAACACGGAAGATGTGGAGACGGTGCGCTATCAGGCCAGGGAAGAAATTGCCATTGAGAAGATGCTGCGGGAAGAGGGCTGCGCTGCCTTTTCCAACACCTTCCAGGATTTGTACGGTATGCGGCAGTTGCCCGGCCTTGCCAGCCAAAACCTGATGGCAAACGGTTACGGCTACGGCGGGGAGGGGGACTGGAAGATAAGCGCCATGACGGCCATCATGAAGCGCATGGCAGCGGGCCTGCCCGGCGGCACCGCCTTTATGGAAGATTACACCTACGACTTGAAAAACGGCCTCTCGCTGGGGGCGCATATGCTGGAAGTGTGCCCCAGCCTTGCGGCGGCAAAACCCCGTATAGAGGTGCACGGCCTGGGCATAGGGGGCCGTGAAGCGCCCGCCCGCCTGGTGTTTGAAGGGGCCGAGGGCGAGGGCATTGTGGTAAGCCTTGTGGATATGGGCGGCCGCCTGCGGCTGATTGTACAGGATATCACCTGTGTGGCCCCCACCCAAACCATGCCAAACCTGCCCGTGGCGCGGGTGATGTGGAAAGCGCAGCCCAGCTTGGAAACAGGGGCCGAGTGCTGGATTTTGGCGGGCGGGGCCCACCATACGGTGCTAAGCCTTGCCTGTAACGCCGAGATGATGCGCGACTTTGCCCGGATGATGGACATCGAGTTTGTGCATATTGGCAAAGATACCCGCCCCGAAACGCTGGAACAACAGCTTCTTTTGGCCGATATGGCCTGGAAGCTGAAGGGGTAGCCGCCCATGCTGGAAAAACTGAAACGCCAGGTGTTTGAGGCGAATTTGGAGCTGGTGAAATACGGCCTTGTAACCTTTACCTGGGGCAATGTAAGCGGCATTAGCCGCGAAGAGGGCCTTGTGGTGATAAAACCCAGCGGCTTAGGCTACGAGGAGATGCGCTGCGAGGACATGAGCGTGGTGGCGCTTGCCACGGGTGAAAGGGTGGAGGGGAAATGGAAGCCCTCTTCCGACACGCCCACCCATTTGGAGTTGTACCGCCGGTTTACCGGCATAGGCGGGGTGGCGCATACCCATAGCCGCTGGGCCACCGTTTACGCCCAGCAGGGCGCGCCCGTACCCCCTTTGGGCACCACCCATGCCGACACCTTTTATGGCCCGGTGCCCTGTACCCGCAAACTGAACCGGGCCGAAATTGAAAGCGCCTATGAACAGGAGACGGGCCGGGTGATAGCCGAGACATTTTTGCAGGCCGCCCCCCCCATTGACCCCGCCGCCGTACCCGCGGCACTGGTGTATAGCCATGGGCCCTTTACCTGGGGCCAAAGTGCCGCCGATGCCGTACACAATGCCGTGGTGCTGGAAGAGGTGGCCTTTATGGCCTGGCACAGCCAAGCGGCAAGCCCCGGCCTTGGGCCCATGCAAAACGAACTGCTGGAAAAACACTACCTGCGCAAGCATGGAAAAAACGCCTATTATGGGCAAAGCCAATAACAGGCGTTTGAAAGGCAGGTTTTGCAGGGGAACGGGATGACGGGTGGTGTTCCGCTCAGGCTTTGGGGGCGCTTGCCAGCCGCTTATCCCCCGCGCCTGTAACGCCTTTGTTTTTCCACCGGCCCGAAAGGAAGTACGGAATGGAGATGGATAGGCCGATAACCCAGCCCGCCGCGTAGCAAAAGTGCATGTTGTAGGGGCCGAACAGGGCGGCGAAGAGGTAGGCCGCGGGTAACCGCGCCAGCCAAAGCGAGATGGTGCCCGAAATCATGGGCACCATGCTGGCCCCCGCGCCGCGCATCACCCCTGTTAGCACAAGCGAAATATTCATCATCCAGTAAAAGGGCAAAATGCGGTTTAACAGCGCCACGCCCGAGGCAATCACCTCAGGGTCGTTTGAAAAGAGGCGCATCAGCTGTGGCCCCGCGGGAATGAGCAGGCAGCCAATGGCCGCCAAAGCAAAACCCGCCAACATCGAAACCCGTGTGCCGTCCTTCACACGTTCCAGCTTACCCGCCCCAATGTTTTGCCCTGTAAAAGTGGTTATGGCAATCGAGACGCTTTGCACGGGTAGCAGCACAAAACTATCTATCCGGCTTGCGCCGTTAAAACCCGCCGCAAAAGCTGAGCCGTAACTGTTTACCAGGCGCGACATAAACAGGTTTGCAATGCTGAACAGCGCCTGCTGTATCCCGGCGGGCAGCCCCACGCGGATCATCTGCTTAAAAATGCTTTTGTCAAAGTGAAAGTGTAAAGGGTGTAGTTTAAGCTCCTTGTAGCGCTGGCGAATGTACCAGATGCCAAAAAACCAACTGAGAGACTGGGCTATCACCGTGGCAATGGAGGCCCCCGCCACCCCCCAGCCAAACACCAAAACAAAAACCAGGTCCAGCACAATGTTGATGACGCAGGAGATGGCCAGGAACAAAAGCGGGGTGCGGCTATCCCCAATGCCCTGCAAAATACCGGCGTTGATGTTGTAGCCAAGGCAGCCCACCAGCCCGCACATCGAAATCATCAAATAGGCCCGCGCCCCCTCCCAGGCGTCTGGCGGCACACTAAGCAGATGCATGAGGGGCGTTACCATAAAAAACCCAAAGGCCGAAAGGGGTATGGCCACGGCCAAAAGCGCTGTGTAACTGGTGCTGACGGTGGTTTGCAGGCGCTCGCTTTCGCCCGCGCCGCGAAACTGGCTAATCAGCACCATGGCGCCGCTGCCAATGCCCATAAACAGGCTAACCATTAAAAAAACCACCGGGCCCGCAGCGCCCACGGCCGCCAGTGCCGTTTTACCAAGGGCCTGGCCCACAATTACACTATCGGCCATATTGTAAAGCTGCTGCAGGGCGTTGCCCGCAAGTAAAGGTAACGAAAAACGAATGATGTGGCCAAGCGGCGGGCCGCTTGTCATGTTGGAACGAGGGAGCGTACTGGCGGGCATGGGTAAATCCTCCTGTTCATTACAATGAACCCTATTCAGTATTGTAGGCCAGTTTTTGGGCAATGTCAAATGTTTCTTTTTTGCGGGTTTGCCGGTTGGTTTAAACGTGGGCAAAACCGCCACAAAAGAAAATACCATAAATGTAAAATACAAGTAAAAAACGATAATAAGTTTTTAAAAAGCCGGTGTGTAACAAAAGGGCAAACCCATACCCAAAGGCCTTATAATAAAACAACACCTCGGTTTTCCCCCGCACAAAACCATTTTACAAACCCAATTGCAAAAGTCGCAAAAGAAAAAATGTGTTAAAATTCATAATTGTGAAATTTATTTATGATTACCAAACTTTGCATGTTAAGCGTAGATGCTGTTGTACCGGGCGGTGCAAGCCGCCCTGCAAAATAAAAAAGAGAACCAGAGGAGGAATGCAAGACTATGAAAAAAGGAATTGCAATTTTGATGGCCCTGACACTGGCTTTGGCCCTGGCCGCCTGTGGCGGCGGCGCCAGCAGTAGCGCCCCGCCCGCCGGCGGGAGTACCCCCGCAGCTAGCGGCAGCACAGCTGCCGCTAATGGTGAGGTAGCCGAGCTCAAGTTCATGTTCTGGGGCGGCGCCCAGGAAAAAACCGCCGTGGAAAAAATGGTGGAGACCTTTAACACCGCAAACGATGGCCGCATCCATGTAAGCGCCCAGCACGTGCCCGATGAATACGCCCAGAAGCTGGGTTCCATGGTGGCTGCGGGCGATGCGCCCGATATCGCCTACGTGCCCAGCGGCTCCTGCATCCCCTACGCCATGGACGGCACCCTGCTTTTTGTAGAGGATTTGCTGGGCGAGGACAAAGCCTTTTTGGATAACGTACTGCCCAATGACCAGTGGAAAATTGACGGCAAAACAGCTTTTTTCAGTACGGCGCATGAGAGCCTGATGCTTACCTACAACCGCCAAATTTTTGATGAGCTGAACATTGAATACCCCCCCACCGAATTTGACAAAGCCCTGACCTGGGACGAGTTTGTTGACCTTTGCAAAACCCTGACGGTGGACCGCAACGGCAACAACGCCAAAAGCCCCGATTTTGACCCCGAAAATGTAAAGCATTACGGTTTTAGCACCAGCTATGGCATCAACAACTGGTACCCCCTGCTTCGTAGCATGGGCGGCGATATTGTGAACGAGGACTTCTCGAACACCACCTTCGACAGCCCCGAAATGATTGAACTGATGACCAAACTGCAAGACCTGATTGTAAAAGAGGGCGTGGCCCCTTCCATCACCGATGTATCCTCGAACCCCGACCCCTCCGAGATGATGCTGACCGGCCAGGTGGCCATGATTATTGACGGCAACTGGTCTTTCCTCACCTATGACGACGAGGGCCTGGACGTGGGCTGCACCTTCCTGCCCAACATGGGCGGCGGCTCTTATACCCTAAGCGCCCCCGGCGTTACAGCGGTTTTTGCCAACACCAAATACCCCGAAGCGGCCCTGGAGTTCTACAAATACAGCCTGGACGCTGAAACCGGCGCCACCGAACTGTACCAAAACGGCCTGTGGCAGCCCATTTATACCGAGTACTACACAGACCCCGAAAAGATTGCCTTTTGGGCCGAGACGGGCAGCCGCCCCGAAGAGTTTGTGAGCGTGGTTGTGGACAACATTGAAAACAATGTGTGCCTGATGCCCACCCAGTTCATTACCGATTACAGCCAGATTGGCAACATTGTAAACCCCGCTATTGACGCATTGCTGCGTGGCGATGGTGAGCCTGAGGCCACGCTGAAACAGGTGCAGGCCGACATTGAATCTGCCGGGGTATACCAGGGCTGCTTTAACACCGAGGCCCACTAGAACCGAGTTTTGGCCGGCCGGTAGCGGGCAAATACCTGTCCGCTGCCGGCACCCCCATTTGCCCAATAAGCGGCAAAGGCGCCGCAGCGTGCCAAAAGAAAAAAGGGGTTCGGGAGGGAACCATGAACAATGATAAACCAGGGGCCGAGTTAAGGCAAAAACGCTCGTTTTCCCAGCAAACTTGGGGCTACTTGTTTGCACTGCCCGCCATATTGGGCTTTGTGCTTTTTACGGCAGGCCCCATGCTATACAGCCTTTACCTCAGCTTTACAGACGTACGCCTGGGCGTGCAGGGCAATTTTATCGGCTTTGCCAACTATATCAAAATTTTTACAAACGACCCCTTCTTTACCCTTTCGCTGGGGGTCACCTTTAAATACCTGATCATCGCCGTGCCCATCAACATCATTGGCTCGTTTATAGCGGCCTTGCTGCTAAACACAAAGGGCCTGCACGGCAAGCGCTTCTTCCGCACTATTGTGTACCTGCCCTGCATTGTGCCGGCTGTGGCAAACGGCCTGCTTTGGAAGTGGATGTTTAACCCGGATTTTGGCCTTTTAAACGCCATTTTAAAATTTTTTGGCCTGCCGGCAAGCCAGTGGGTTTACGAAAAGGCCACGGTTATCCCCTCGCTGGGCTTCATGCAGTTTTGGGCCATTGGCAGCACCATGATCATCTTTTTGGCCGGGCTGCAGGGGGTATCTTCCAGCCTGTACGAGGCCGTGGACGTGGACGGCGGGAACATGTGGCACAAGTTCTGGCACATTACCGTGCCCATGATGACCCCTACCATCTTCTTTAACCTTGTCATGTCCATCATCAGCTATTTGCAGGCATTCTACCAGGCCTTTATCATGACGGAGGGCGGCCCCTCCAACGGCAGCTTGTTTTATGCCTACCATATTTATCGAACGGCCTTTAAAGACAACAACATGAGTTACGCCTCGGCCCTGGCATGGGTGCTGTTCGTCATTGTGGCCGTCTTTACCGTCATCCTGTTTAAAAGTTCCGACCATTGGGTTTACTACGCGGAAGGGGATGACTAAACATGAAAACTTCTACAAACGAGCGTGTAAAAAAAATTGTCGTCTACGCAATTTTGATTATTATCTGCGCGGCGGCCCTGCTGCCCTTTTTCTGGATGGTCCGCTCCTCCTTAATGGACCGCCGCCAGTTGTTTGAGTTCCCCATAAAAGTGCTGCCAGACCCCGCCCGCTGGGATAACTACCCCAAGGCCCTCAGCAGCCAGCCTTTCATCCGTTATTTCTTCAACACCGTATTTTTGGTGGTGATGAACTTAATTGGCACGGTGCTCACCTCGGCCATGGCGGGCTACAGCTTTACCCGCCTAAAGTGGAAGGGCAAAAAAGTGGTGTTTTATGCCCTGCTTACCACCATGATGATACCCAGCTTCATCACCCTGATACCCACCTTTTTAATTTGGAGCAGCATGCACCTGACCGATACCTACTGGCCCCTGATTTTACCGGCCTTTTTGGGGGGCGGTGCCTATAACATCTTTTTGGTGCGCCAGTTCTTTATGACGATACCCAAGGATTTAGACGAGGCCGCCTTGATAGACGGAGCCAGCCAGCCGCGGATATTCTGGTCTATCCTGTTGCCGCTGGTAAAGCCCGTTTTGGCCACTATTGCCATTTTTACCTTCATGAATGTGTGGAACGACCTATTGGGGCCGGTCATCTACCTAAACAGTGAAAAGATGTATACCCTTTCGGTGGGGCTGTCGGCTTTCCGCGGGATGTACGGCACGAGGTGGGACTACCTTATGGCGGCTTCGGCGGCGGTAACCCTGCCCATGATTATTATCTTTTTCGCTTTCCAAAGGTACTTTGTGGAGGGGATTACCCTCTCGGGCATCAAGGGTTAGCCCCCTGCTTGCTTGCCCCGCCGCCCAGCGCTTCGCCGGGCGGCTTTTTGCGGCAAAGCTTTATAAATGATAGGATTACAATTGGTTAGAAGGAGCAAAGGAAGGTGTAAACCATGACGGCAAACCAAAAACTACAGGCCGACCGCGACGCCATTTACATTGGCAACCTGAACACCGTAGAGGCCGACCTCAGCTTGCCCCAAACGGGCAAGAATGGCTCGGCCATATCTTGGGAAAGCGAGTACCCCCACCTGATAGACGCGGAGGGCCTGGTGCACCGCCCCCGCGCGGGCACCGGCAACCGCGAACTCACGTTGACCGCCACCCTCACCCTGGAGGGGGAAACGCTGCAAAAGGAATTTACGGCCACAGTGCTGCAGCAGCAGAGCACCCTGCATTTTGTAAGGGCCCTGCCTGTAGAAATAGTACATATCCAAGGCGAAGAGGGCCGCCTGCCCGGCGTGTGCATACTGGAGACCGACGACGGCTGTTTTGTAACCCTGCCCGTACAGTGGAAAAACCCCCCGCAGCTTGCCTCTTTGGCCCCTGGCCGCCACGAGGTGCAGGCCCTGCCGCCGGACGAGCGCTACCCCGCCCTTAGCCCCCTTTGCACCATTACCGTACAGGCAGAGGCCCCCCCGCCAAAACAGCGGCCCAAAGAGTTGGTGCAGCCCTTTCCCCTCTGTGATGTGCACATCGATGGCGGGGTGTTTGCCCAAAATAAGCACAGGATGCAGGAGTACTTAAAAAACGTTGACCTAAACAGTATGCTGTATAACTTTAGGGTGGCTGCGGGCCTTAGCACCCGCGGCGCCGCCCCCATGACGGGCTGGGACGCCCCCGAATGCCACCTGAAAGGGCACACCACCGGGCACTTTTTAAGCGCACTGGCCCTGGCCGCCTGCTGTGGCGAGGAGGAGGCCCTTTGGAAAGAAAAGGTGGACGCCATGGTGGCGGGCCTTGCCGAGTGCCAGGATGCCATGGCCGAGAGCGGCCGGTTTGCCCCCGGCTTTTTAAGCGGGTATTCCGAGGAGCAGTTTGAACTTTTGCAGGAATATGTCATCTACCCCAAAATTTGGGCGCCCTGGTACACCCTGCACAAAATTATGGCCGGCCTTTTGGATTGTTACGAATACGCCCAAAACCAAAAAGCGCTGAAAATATGTGAAAAGCTTGGCCTTTGGGCCCATGCCCGCCTTTGCCCCCTGGGGGAAGAAAAACGCCAAAAGATGTGGAGCATGTACATTGCGGGCGAGTTTGGCGGTATGAACGAGGTGATGGCCCGGTTGTACGGCCTGAGCCCGAAACCCGAATACCTGGAGACGGCCCGTTATTTTGACAACGAAAAGCTGTATTACCCCATGGCCCAAAATGTGGATACCCTTGGGGGGATTCACGCAAACCAGCATATTCCACAGATGATTGGCGCGCTGGAAATGTACCGCCAAGGGGCCAATGTGGCCTATTATGAGATGTCGCAAAACTTTTGGCGGTTTGTGGCGGGCCACCACTGCTACAGTAATGGCGGCACCGGCGAGGGGGAGATGTTCCAAAAAGCGAATGGTATTGGCGCGTTTTTAAGCGACCGCACGGCTGAAAGTTGCGCCAGCTACAACATGCTAAAGCTGAGCGGGCGGCTGTTTTGCTACACCCCCAATGCGCAGCTGATGGCCTATTACGAGCAGGCGCTGTACAACCACATTCTCTCCTCGCACGACCAAAGCGGCCCCACCGGGGGCAGCACCTATTTTATGCCGCTGTGCCCCGGCGGCGAAAAACACTTTAACTTAACCGAAAACACCTGTTGCCATGGCACCGGCCTGGAGAGCCACCTGAAATACCAGGAATACGCCTATTTCCATACCGGTGATAGCCTGTATGTATGCCTCTACCTGCCCAGCACCCTGCACTGGCGGGAAAAAGGCCTGACCTTGCGCCAAACAGGAGACTTTTTTACCCGGCAAAAAATGTGCTTAGAGGTGAGCGAAGGCGATGCCGATGTAGAGCTTAGGTTGCGCCTGCCCGCCTGGCTGGAAAGCCCTGCCACCCTGTTTGTAAACGGCGAGGAAAGCCCTTTTGAAACCCAAAATGGCTTTGCCGTTTTGCATCGCCGTTTGCAAAAGGGAGATAGCCTGGAGCTGCACACACCCTTTGGGCTTGGGCTGCGCCGCGCGCCCGATAAACCGGAACTCCTCTCGGTACATTACGGGCCGCTTTTGCTGGCCGCCCAAAACCCCGGCAAAGAATTTTTGCCCTGGCCCAAGGGTAAAACCGCTAAAGAGGCGCTTGTGCCAGGGGATAAACCGCTGCATTTTGTGCTGGGGGATGTTGTATTTTGCCCACAGTATAGCATTCAAAACGGGCCTTACCATGTGTACCTGAAAGAGGAAGCCTGAGGCCGCAGTGGCAAAAACCTGGCTTGACAAACGCTGGGC
The DNA here is from genome assembly GCA_964550985.1 of uncultured Oscillospiraceae bacterium. Lineage (GTDB taxonomy): Bacteria > Bacillota > Clostridia > Oscillospirales > Ruminococcaceae > JAAYCI01. The sequence goes on along the minus strand of CAZKBM010000003.1, from coordinate 65,954 downwards.
TTTGCGGCTACAATCGGCCTTGTGTAAAAAAGACGGTTTGGCCACTTTGTGTAATGAATTTGTGCCAAGCCGTTTTTTCAGGAGGGGTAGTATGGAAACGGCGGTTAAAAAGGCGCTGGCAGGGGCTAAGATGAACAGGTTTCACCTTACGCTTACCCTGCTGTGCATGTTTGTGGTAATGACCGAGGGCTATGATTTGGTGATTTACGGCTCGATGAAAAGCCAGATTATTGAGGCCTGGCAGCTTGGCCCCGCACAGGCGGGCCTGCTTGGCAGCGCCGCGCTGCTGGGCATGATATTCGGCTCGTTTATTTTGGGCATATTGGCCGATATGTTGGGCCGTAAGCGGGTGCTGGTGTTTTGCCTGGGGCTGTTCAGCGTTTTTACCGGCCTTGCGGGTTTTACAAACGCGCCGCTGGCTTTTGGCCTTTGCTGGTTTGTGGCGGGTTTTGGCATTGGGGGGGCCATGCCCAACGCCATGGGCCTGCTTTCAGACTATGCGCCGGCCAAAATGCGCAACACCCTTGTGGCAACGGCCATGGCGGGTATGCAACTGGGGGGTATTTTGGCCCCCCTTACCACCCTGGCTTTGGGGGACGGCAACTGGCGTATCTGCCTTTGGCTGGGTTTTTTACCGCTTTTGGCCATACCGCTTATGCTAAAATGGCTGCCGGATTCTGTTGATTATTGCCTGGCCCATGATAAGCTAAACGCACTGCAAAAGGCCCTTGGCAAAGCGGCCCCCGGCTTTGTGCTGCAGCGTGGGGCCATAGGCCAAAACCAGGGCCAAAGCGCTGCGAAAGCCCCGCAAAAGGCCCCGGTGCAGGCCCTGTTTACCCAGCACCGCGCCCTTAGCACCGTGCTGTTTTGGTGCGCCTATTTTATGGGCCTTTTGATGATTTACGGCCTGAACACCTGGCTGCCCGAGCTGATGCAGGCGGCCGGGTACGAGCTGGGCTCCAGCCTCACCTGCCTGTTGGCCCTGAACACGGCGGCGCTGTTTGGTTCGGTAATACTGGGGCGGGTGGCCGATAAGTTTAACACAAAGCGGCTGCTGGTTTGCCTGTACCTTGTGGGGGTGGCGGCCATGATGCTGCTCTCCATCAAATCGAACATTGCAGTGGCCTATGTGCTCATTAGCATCTGTGGTATCTGCGTATTTGGGCCCCAAAATGTGGGCACCTCGTTTGTGGCAAACTACTACCCCGGGCGTATGCGCAGCACCGGCCTTGGGGTGTGCAACACCGTGGGGCGCATTGGGGGCACCCTGGGCCCCGCGCTGGGCGGTTTACTGATGACGGCCGCTCTGCCCATGTTTTGGAACTGCCTGGCCTTTGCCCTGCCGGGGCTTTTGGCGGCGGCGGCCTATGGCTCGGTGCAAACGCGCTATGCCGCGCACGAAGGGCAGGCAGAAACTGCCCCGGAAGAACCGCCCCAGGCTTCAGGCTAAGGAGAAAACGCGGCCTTATTACAGTTTCTTAAAAGGTTGCGCAGCAAGCTTATGCTATTAGAGTTTCTCAAAAAGCTGTGCAGCAGGTTTTTGCAAGAAACTCTTATACAGAGTAGAAACTGTTATGCAGCGCCTAATTTTGTCCGTTTTTATGTGCTACAGTTTGTCAATATGCTGTATAAACCCCGCACAAAACAATATGCGCTTCCCAACCGGGAGGCGTATTTTTTTGCAAGGTTTTGCCACAGTGAAGGCCGCACCCCTGCCAAACCCTGCCACGTGGCAGAGTTTGGCAGGGGCCAAAGAATCCCCATTTTCGTCACTTTGTGCAATAAAAATAATGGGCGTGTAAATAATAAGCGATAAAACACTCTATAACAGGCTTTGCGAAAATAAGAAAAAAGGTTTGACATGGCCATGGGGCCTGCCACTACAATGGGAGCCAGAAAGACGGCCACACGGGGTGGCCGGGGTATTTTTTTGCAAAGCACAACAAGGCTGAAAGGAGCTGGTGTGATGAAATCCGTACTGGTAACGGGCGCGGCCTCGGGGCTGGGCAGGCATTTGGCGCAGATGTATGCAGAAGAGGGCTATTTTGTGTATGCGCTGGATATCGACGAAAAAAACCTGCAAACCCTGCCCGGAAAAAACCTGCAAACCCTGTGCCTGGACATTGCCGACGACAAGGCCTGGGACGCCGTGGTAAGCCCCGCCATTGAGGCAAACAGCAAAGGGCTGGATGTTGTGGTGGCCTGCGCCGCCGTTATGCGCCTGGGCAGTGTGGAGGGTTGCAGCGTTGAGGACTGGAACTTTGTGAATAAAGTAAACCTCACAGCGCAGTATCTCACCGCCAAAAAAACCATGCCCTACCTCAAAAAAAACCAGGGCAATATCCTGTTCATCGGCTCGCCCTCGGCAAAGCTGGCCGTGCGCGACGAAGTGTGCTATGTCACCTTTAAGCACGCCATCTGCGGGCTCTCCAAATCCGTCGCCTTTGATTTTGGCGAGGCCGGGGTGCGCTCCAACGTGCTGCATCCGGGCTGGATGCGTACCGCCATGAGCGACCAGGAGATGCAGGAGATTATGGACAGGGACAAAGTTTCGCTGGACGAAGCCTACAGCATTGTAACCCGTTTTGTACCCATGAAGCGCCCCGGCACCTTAGAGGAAATTGGGCAGGCGGCCCTCTTCCTCACCTCGGAGAAAGCCTGTTATATCACCGGGGCCGAACTGATGGTGGACGGCGGCCTTACCATAGTGGACCCCGGCATGATTGGCTTTTTGTAAGGGGGTAAGCACCTCTGCTTTGAAGTATGGACATAGAAAAAATTTAGCTACAGGAGGGAACAACGTGGCCAAGGTAAGAGACGACAAAATTGTGTACCCGTATATCCCAAACTCTGCCCCCGGCCCCCAGCGGGAGATGATGGAGTTTGTGGGGGTGGAGGATCTGTGGGATCTGTACGAGGAGATCCCTGAGAACCTAAAGTTCCGTGAAAAACTGGACATCCCCCCGGCCATTTTGGATGAATATGGCATCAAACGGCATATCGAGGCGGTTTTGGGCAAAAACCAAACCGCGAACGAGTGCATCAGCTTTTTGGGGGCGGGCTGCGCCAACCACTACATACCCGCCGTGGTGGATGAGATTACCAGCCGTGGCGAATTGCTTACCTGCTACGGCGCCGAAAGCTGGGCCGACCATGGCAAATACCAAATTTTTATTGAGTACAACAGCCAACTGGCCGAACTGCTGGATACCGACGTGATGAGCGTGCCGCAGTACGACGGCGGCCAGGCCATGAGCACGGCCATCTGCATTGCCAACCGCATCAATGGGCGCAAAAAGGTGCTGCTGCCCGAAATTATGAACCCCCAACTGCGCCGCATCGTGCTGAACTACATCGATTCAAACCAGGAAGAACTGAAAATTGAGCCGGTGTTTGTGAGCTGCGATAAGGCCACCGGCGCACTGGTTTTAGAGGATTTCAAAGCCAAAATGGGCCCGGATGTGACCGCCGCCGTGGTGGAGCCGGTAAACTTTTTGGGCGTGATGGAGCCTGCCGTGGCCGAGATTGGCAAACTTTGCGCCCAAAACGGCTGCGAATATATCACCTATGTGGACCCCATCTCTCTGGGCGTTTTAGAGGCCCCCACAAACTATGGGGCCACCATCGTCTGCGGAGATTTACACTCTCTGGGGCTGCACCTCAGTTGCGGCAACGGGCAGGCGGGTTTCATCTCCATGAAGCAAGAAGAAAAATACATCATGAACTTTAAAGACTTCATCTACAGTTTTGTAGAGCCCGAAGTGGAGGGTGAATATGTATTTGGCAACGTGCTGGTAGACCGCACCCATTACGCCCGCCGCGCCAAAGGCAACGAGTTTACGGGCACGGGCTGTTCGCTACACATGGTTTCGGCCGCTGTATATATGAGTTTGATGGGCCCCAAAGGCTTCCAAGATGTGGGCGAGACCATTTTTTACAACCACAGCTATGCCAAAAAGAAGCTGGCCGCCATCAAAGGGGTAAAGCTGCCCCTCTCGGGCGCTACCTTCCAGGAATTTGTGGTGAATTTTGACGCCAGCGGCAAAACTGTGGCCGAAATTAACGATAAACTGCTTGCCAAAGGCATCTTCGGCGGGCTGGATCTCTCGAAGGACTTCCCCTGGCTGGGGCAAAGCGCCCTGTACTGCGTAACCGAGGTGGTGGGCCAGCAGGAGATAGACGCTTTGGCCAGCGCCCTCAGTGAAATTCTATAGGGCCAGTGCCTAGTACCTCATGTCAGCCAAAAGCATGGATATGACCCCCAGTCTTTTTCCACCATACTGCGTTGTCGTCAATCGCAATAACAACGGTTATTGCTCAATCCTCCGCCTTGTCTGGCAAAAAAATCCTTGGCGGTATTTCTAATGTTTTAGATGACATGAGGTACCAGGGTTCCTTTAAAGGCTTTTAACAAACGCCCAACAACTGATAACGATATAGAAAGGAGTGTTTCTTGTGGGACGAGACCCCAAAACACTTTTGCGTAAATTTCACGAGGCAAAATGGGACGAGCCCATTATCTTTGAAATGAGCACCGAGGGAGAGCGCGGCGTGCTGCTGCCCGCGCCCACCGAGGAGGTAAAACAAGTTGCGGGCTGCGAATTTGGCATACCCGAAGCGCTGCGCCGCAAAAAGGCCCCCGCCCTGCCCGAAGTGGGCCAAATGCGGGTGAACCGGCACTATATGCGCCTTTCGCAGGAGACGATGGGCGACGACGTGACCATCGACATCGGCCAGGGCACCTGCACCATGAAGTATAGCCCCAAAGTGCAGGAACACACCGCAAACGGCCACCCCAAATTTGTGGATATCCACCCCATGCAGGACGAGCGCACCATGCAGGGTATGCTGTATATCTACCATGAGGTAGAGCGCTACTTAAAATCCATCTCGGGGATGGATCATTTCTCCTTCCAGCCGGGCGGCGGCGCGCACGCCGTGTTCAGCAACGCCTCCATTGTGCGGGCCTATTGGCGCGAAAAGGGTGAGGAGAGCAAACGGGACGAGGTGATTACCACCATCTTCTCTCACCCCTGCGACGCGGGCTGCCCTGCCACGGCGGGCTACAAGGTGATAGACCTGATGCAGGACCCCGAACTCGGTTACCCCACGCTGGAGGCGTTTAAAGCGGCTTTGAGCGAGCGCACAGCCGCCATTTTCATCACAAACCCTGAAGATACGGGTATTTTCAACCCCCGTATCAAAGAGTATGTGGACGCGGCCCACGCCGTGGGCGCCATCTGCGTGTATGACCAGGCCAATGTAAACGGCATCATGGGCATTACCCGCGCCAAAGAGGCGGGCTTTGACCTCATCCATTACAACCTGCACAAAACCTTTTCCTCCCCCCATGGCGGCATGGGCCCCGGCGTGGGCGCCATGGGCGCGCGGGACTTTTTGAAGGATTATATGCCGGTGCCCCGCGTGGTAAAAGAGGGAGATTTGTACAAACTGGACTGGAAGGGCAGCGAAAAGAGCATTGGCCAGGTGAGGCAGTTCTTTGGCAACAGCGGCGTGGTGCTGCGCGCCTACATGTGGATACGCTCCCTTGGGCCCGAAGGGGTGCAGGAGGCCGCCATGTGCGCCGTTTTGAACAACCAGTACATGGTGAAAAAGATGGAACAGATCAAGGGCATTACCATGTACTATGCCAAGGGCCTGCGCCGCATTGAGCAGTGCCGCTATAGCTGGGAACAACTGCAAAAAGACACCGGCTTTGGCACCGAGGACGTGCTGAAACGCATGGTGGACTACAGCTTAGAGCACTACTGGGAGAGCCACCACCCCCACATTGTGCCAGAGCCCGCCACGCTGGAACCCACCGACTCCTACAGTAAAGAGGATATCGACGAGTTTGTGGCCATCATGGCAAAAATTGCCGATGAATGCTACAACCAGCCTGAAATCATCCGTACGGCCCCGCACAACGCGCCCTGCCACGGTATTAAAAACTATTATGAAGAGGACCCAAGCAAGGTGCAGGCCACCTGGCGGGTGTACAAGCATAACCACGGGCTGCAGTGAGAAAATGGACATAAACATAAAGCATATCTAAAAAGCTAAAATCGTGCCCATATAAACATATCTCAATAAAAACAGGCCCCAAGCCAACCGGTTCAAAGCTTGAAAACAGGTTTGCTAAAGCCCTGCGGGGGTGCGGCAAGCGCCGCCCCCCGCACCGGGCGTGGCTTTACAGGGAAAGGAGGGGAAGGAGATGGCAAAAAAGAAACTGGGCCTGATTGTAAACCCGGTGGCCGGTATTGGCGGCGCCGTGGGGCTAAAAGGCAGCGATGGCGCCGAGGTGCAAAAGCTGGCTTTGCAGCGCGGCGCGGTAAAAAAAGCGGGCATGAAGGCTAAGCTTGCCCTAGAGGCCGTGCTTCCCCTGGCCGAGGAGTTTGACCTGTACGCCGCACCGGGTGAGATGGGCGAGGACCTTGCAAAAAGCCTGGGCCTGCCCTGTGAGGTGGTGGGGCATAGTACCGAAACCACCACCCCCGCAGATACCGAGGCCGCCGCCCGCGCCATGGCGGCCCTGCCCGTTGACGTGCTTTTGTTTGCGGGCGGGGACGGCACGGCCCGCAATGTGGCGGCAGCGCTGGGGCCGGTCCTGCCGGTCGTCGGAGTACCCGCCGGGGTAAAAATTCACTCGGCGGTGTACGCCTGCAGCCCCGCCGCTGCGGGCAAGGCCTTACAGGCCTGCCTAAGCGGTACAACGCCCCTGCGCGAGGCCGAGGTGATGGACATTGACGAAGAGGAATACCGCAGCGGGCGCTTACGGGCGCGGCTGTACGGGTATCTCTCGGTGCCGGTGCTGCGCGGGGTGATGCAAAACCCCAAGGCGGCCTCGCACAACAGCGCCGACGATGTGGGCGGCATATGTGAGGAACTGAAGGATCGCATCGGGGCGGCTTTGCCCGGGCAGTGCTTTATTTTTGGCGCGGGCAGCACCGTAACGGCAGCCGAAAAGGCCCTTGGCATAGAGGGCACCCTGCTGGGTATTGATATCTACGCCGAGGGGAAACTGTTTGCCAAAGATGTGGCCGAAAAAGAACTGCTGGCCTTTACAAAACAGCACCCCTGCAAGCTGGTGATTACAGCCATAGGCGGCCAGGGGCATATTTTTGGCCGTGGCAACCAGCAACTTAGCCCGGAGGTTATCCGCCAGATAGGCCCCGAAAATATCTGGGTGGTGGCGGCGGCCTCCAAGATATACTCCCTGCCCGACCAATGCCTGTTTGTAGACACCGGCGACGAAGAACTGAACGCCCAATTGCGCGGCTACCGTAGGGTACTGGTGGGCTGGCAGGAGACATTGGTGTGCGAAGTGCGCTAAAAAAAGCCAGGTTAAAAAGTGTACGTGTACCCCCCGTTTGATTGCTAAACCAAAGGAGGGATTGTTTTGGAAGAGAAAAAACGACTGAACAAATTGCCGGTGCTTACGGCGTTGATTGTGGCGGGCATATTCTTTTTGTATATTGCCCAGATGAACCCCTCGGCCGTATTGACACAGATTATGCAGGACCTCAATGTCAACATGGCCCAAGGCGGCCTAGGCATCTCCATCATCTTTATCCCCATCATCATCTTCGCGCTCATCGGCCCCTATATCCAGGCAAAAATTGGCCTGAAAAAGATGTATATCATCACCCTGCTTATTGGCGGGGCGGGCATTGCGGTAAACCTGTTTGCCAACAGCTACCCGCTGTTTTTGGCGGGCCGGGTGTTGTACGGTATTGGCTTTGGCCTGGGCACCCCCTTTGCCGGGGCGGCCATTATGCACTGGTATAACCCAAAACAGCAAGTTACCATGAACACCCTGAACGCCCTGTTCCCCTATTTTGGCAATGTGCTGGTATATGGCCTTACCATTCCACTTATGGAGGCCTTCCGCGGCTCCTGGGGTACGGCGCTGGCCATTTGGGGCATCTTGTGCTTCGTGGTGCTGCTGTTTTGGCTGTTTGGCGTTAAGGATGAAGGCCCCGTTGCGGCCGATGAGGCGGGCGAGGTGACCACCGACAAAAACGTCTACCTGAACTTGCTTCGCCGCAAGGAGATTCTCATCCTCATTGTGGCCTTCGTCTGCGATTTTATCAGCTTCTCCATCGTGTCCAGCATGTTGCCCACCTATTACGAGGTGGAGGCGGGTTTCACCCCCGACATGGCCAACAACCTAACCCTGATTTTCCCCATTGCTGGTATTGCGGGCGGGCTGATTGCCTATGGCTACATGGCAAAAAGCGGCCGGCGCAAAGGGCTTTTGGTGCTGGGGCAGGCCATGAAGGCCGTGGGGCTGGTTTTGTTCTATTTTGGCGGCACAAGCTTTTTGGGCTTTACCGGGGTGGCCCTGGTGGGCATGGGCAACTGCATTTGGGTGCCGCCCATGTTCCTGGTGCCTATGGAGCTTGAAAAGATGACCCCCACGCTTGTGGGCGCGGCTTTTTCACTCATCACCTCCTGCGGCTTTGTCTCGGGCTTTATTGCCCCGGCTGTGGCGGGCTGGATGGGGGATAACTTTACCCTGCGCCTTGCCATTGTGCTGTGCGCCATACCTTGCCTAATTGGCATGGTGGCCACCCTGATGATACGGGAGACAGGCCCCGGAGGCAGAAAAAAACTGCCGCAAAACCAAGGCTAATTTAAGCGAATGTATCTGTTTTACAGCAAATGAACAAACTGTAGCGTATAAATACGGGAATAATCAGGCGCTGCATAACAGTTTCTTACAAAAACCTGCTGCACAGCTTTTTGAGAAACTGTAATTAGTAAACCCTACCCGAAGCTGCAAACCACAGAATACAGGAGGGAAGAAACATGGACCGTGTAAAAGAAAAAGTGGCCGTTATCACCGGTGGCGCCATGGGCATGGGCTTTGGCGCGGCCAAAGCTTTGGCGCAGGAGGGCGCCAAGGTATCCATTATTGATTTGAGCCCACAGGGAGAAAAGGCCGCAGAGGAACTGCGCCAGTGGGACAAAAGCGCCACCTTTTACAAGGTGGATGTAAGCTGCGCGGCCGATATGAAAAAAGCCTATGATGAGGTGGCCCAAAAGCATGGCCATTTAGATATTGCCGTTAACGCGGCGGGCCTTGGCGAACAACGCCATTTTTTGGAGATTGACGAGGACTTTTTAAACAAATACCTGAACGTGAACTTTAAAGGGGTGTGGAATGCCTGCCAAAGCGCCCTGCCCCATATGCGGGCAGGCCACTACGGCAAAATCACCAATTTTTCCTCGGTGACGGGCATCCATGTGGTGGACCCTTGCATGTGCCATTACGCCTCCACAAAAGGGGCCATCATGGGGCTTACAAAAGCCTTGGCCTCAGAGTTTGCGGGCGAAAATATTACGGTAAACGCCATACTGCCGGGCATGGTGCGCACCCCCATGGCCATACGCGGCTTTCAAGAGAGTGACCCCGAAAACTGGGAGAAGATTGCCGCCGCCGTGGATGCGGCCATACCCATGAAGCGGATGGGTACAATTGAAGAAGCCGGCAAGGTGGTGCTGTTCTTTTCCACCGATGACTCGAGCTATGTTACGGGTGTGGGCCTTGTTTTTGACGGGGGCAGCACCCTGCCGGAGATGCAGGGTTCGGGCTGGCAGCCGGGGGATGAATAATTTACAGCATTTGAACAAATGTTTTACACAGCAAGCGCCGAGCAAAAACAGATTTAGGCAAGGCGCAAAATGATAGGAATGCTTTTGGCATTGCAAAATTTGTAGGCGAAGCATAAAACTGTTTTTGCCGGTGTGGTGTGTAAGTTATTTGTGAAAATGCTGCAGGCGTGAAATTTTTCAAAAGCTGGTAAACGGCAGGCTGTAAAAGGCCGGGTGGCTATAAAAAAGGGGCAGCCCCCGCCGTATAAAAGGGAGGAATGCAGGTATGGAAAAATATAACCGCGTGATACCCATGCGGGTAAAACTGGGTTTTGGCGTGGCAAACCTGGGCGATACCGTTATCACCGAATTTGTGGGCGCTTTTTTGATATTCTTTCTTACCAATGTGGCGGGCATACGGCCTGCGCTTGCGGGCACCATCGTTTTCATCGGCGTTTTGTGGGACGCGGTAAGCGACCCGGTAATTGGCACTCTGTCGGACCGTTCCTCGCTCAAATCGGGCCGCCGCAGGCCGTTTTTGCTCATCTCGGTGATTCCCATCATTGTGTTTACGGGGCTGCTGTTCACAGCGGTGGAGCTTTCGGCCGGTTTGAAGGTGGCTTACTTCATCCTTATGACCATTTTTTACTGGACCAGCTACACTCTTTTCAACATTCCCTACCTCTCACTGGGTTCGGAACTTTCCACAAACAACGATGAAAAAACCAAAGCCTCCTCCATCCGCCAGGTGTTTGGCACCTGCGGGCTACTGTTTGCAAACGCCCTGCCGCTTATGCTGGTAACGGCCTTTAAAGGGGCCGGCATTACCGAGGCCCGCGCCTGGACCTTTGCGGCCATAACCCTGGGTGTTATTGCGGCAATTGCTATCTTTATCACCTGGCGCAGCACCCGCGGCTGGGAGATTCCCTATAACCAAAGCAACGAGAGCCATGAGCCTATTTTTAAATACCTTGGCAAGGTGCTTACCTATAAGCCCTATATTCTGGTAATTGTGGGTTCCTTCCTGTTCTATGCCGCGTTTAACACCTGCAATGCCACGGTTATTTACAACACCTTGGTAGTGGTGGGGGCCAGCGAGGCCGATACGGCCATCGTCTATCTCTCTGGCACCATTGTGGGTATGGTTTTATCGCTTGTGGTGGGTTGGCTGGCTGTAAAGTTCGATAAAAAATGGGTATTTATCGTATTTATGTGCATAGCGGGCGTCTCTCTCTCGCTGTTCCGGCTCATCGGCTTCCCCAGCATTTTGTCGCAGGCCATACAGTTTTCTCTGGCCCATTTTGGCATCATCGGCTTTTTGGTGCTGAGTTACAACCTTTTGTACGATACCTGCGAGGTGTACGAGTTTAAAACCGGCAAAATGCTGACAGGTGTGATGATCTCCTATTTTTCCTTCTTTATCAAACTGGGCAAGGCCACGGCCCTACAGGTGGTGGGCATTATTTTAGAGGCCAGCGGCTACAATGCCGAGCTGGCCGCCCAGCCCGCCAGCGCCAAAAGTGCCGTTATCAGCATGTCGTCCATCATCCCTGGGGTGCTTATGCTGCTGTGCGCTTTTGTCATCTTCCTCTACCCCATTACCAGGGGGCGCTTCCGCGCTATGCAGGAGGCAAAGAAACAGCGCGATGCGGGGCAGGCGTATTCAACCGAGGGCTTTAAACAGATTTTGTAAAAAGGAATAGTGCAGCTTTTGCTTACCACAGCGGTAAAATGCCTTGCCGCTGTGGTAAAATTTTTTGTAGAAGCATATACTGGTAATGGAAACTATCGGCGCCCAACAAGCTAAGGAAAGAGGGGGGAGAAATGAAGGAACAAAAAAAGATGTATAGCATTGGCCAATTGGCCGAGATGAGCAATGCCTCGGTAAAACAACTGCGCTATTTGGATGAAAAGGGCATTTTGGTGCCAAAGCTGCGCAATAAGGAGAACAACTACCGCTACTACAGCCCCGACCAGCTAAACCAACTGGTGATTATTAAGACCCTGCGGGACCTGGGCTTTTCGTTTGAAGATGTGGTGGAAATTTTGGCCTCGCACGATAAAGAGATGTTTGCCGCCTCCATACAAAAGCAGATTGAGGAGGCCGAAGCCGAGATTGGGGAGGCCATGTTTCGCTACCAACGGCTTACCGCCTATTACACCCAGATGCTAAAGGGCCGGGTACTGCGCCAAAAGGTGAAGTTGCGGCAAAACGGCAGCCAAACGGCGCCCATTGAAGTGGTGGAGGTGCCAAGGCAGATGGTGCTGTGTGCACGCAACAAAAGCCATGTGACCTCCCGCCAGCTGTTTATCGACCGTTTTTTTGACCTGCAAAGGCTTATGGTGCAAAAGCGCATCGCCTCGTTTGCAAGCCTGATGGCCCTGTTTCACGATGGCTATATGAACCAGTTTGATAAAGTGACGGAAGATTTAGAGACCATGGTTCCCATATCGCGGGAGTTTCCCCTTTCTAGGGATGTACGCAGCTTTGGGGGCTTTAAAGGGGTGGCCGCCATGCACCAGGGGCACTACAGCCATATGAGGAAGCTGTACCTGCAAATGGAAGAATGGGCAAAAAACAACGATATTGAACTGATGGAGCAATCTCTGGAAATTTACTATCTGGGCCCGGATATGACCCCGGCCCCGGAACACTATATCACCCAGGTCATCATCCCCTTTGCCGGCAGCGCTTTGTAGGAAAATGTGGCATTGACCCTGCCCCCAATATGGCCCAAAACCCCAGCCCGCCCCGCAGAAGAGGTGCAAGGGCCAGGGGTTTTGCCATATAATGTGGCACACCAAATAGTTTATTTCGCTTGTAATTTACAAACTTCGCTAAGATGTGTTATAATCACAACCAATGTGTTACAAATGCATACATATATAGGTGTGTAGGGGGGCATTTTTTACATGAAAAAAATTTGGGACAAAAAAGAGTTTCTACTCATCGGGGTGGTTATCCTCCTGTTTGTGTTTATGAGTTTTCTCTCTTTAACTTCCATTAACCAATTGCGTGGCAATGCGCGTGTGGTAAATTACGCGGGTATTGTGCGCGGCGCAACCCAGCGCCTGGTAAAAAAGGAGTTGCAGGGCTACCCCGACGACGCCCTGATTACACGCCTGGATGGCATTGTGAATGAGCTGATTTCAGGCGAGGGGCCCAATAACCTGATTGTGCTGCACGATACCGCCTATCTGGACCTGATGCATCAGGTGGAAAACAGCTGGCGAGAACTAAAGGGTGAGATTGAAGTGGTGCGCGCGGGGGGAGATAAAACCCGCCTGTTTGAGTTGAGTGAAGATTATTTTACCCTGGTGGACCAAACTGTTTCGGCGGCGGAGCAGTTTTCGGAACATCAGGTAAGCCGCTCCACCCAGCTGATGATTGGCGTAAACGCGGTTTTTATTGTGCTCATCATTGGCAGCGCCATTATGTTTATGCGTTCCAGCGCATTAAAAAAGCGGGCCGAGGCGCTGGGCAAAATTGCCTATGTGGACGCCCTGACGCAGATGCCAAACCGCGCCAGCTGCGAGCGCGAAATTGCAAAATACACCGAGACGCCCCCCGAGGGGGATATGGCGGTGTTTATGTTTGATATGAACAACTTAAAACGCGTAAACGATGAACTGGGCCACCAGGGGGGAGACCGTGTCATTGCCGATTTTGCCCGCATTATTAAAACCGAGGGGGCCGACTATGGCTTTGTTGGCCGCTATGGTGGCGATGAGTTTGTGGCGTTTTTCCCGGATGCCGATGAGACGACGGCGCAAAACTATCTAACCCGCGTGAACGAGAAGGTGGTCTCGTACAATTTGCTGCACGTGAACGCGGTGGAAAAGTTGAGTTTTGCGGTTGGCTACCAAATTGCGGCCCCAGGTAAAATGCCGGTGAACCAGATGATAGACGAGGCCGACCGCTGCATGTATGTGCGCAAAAGGCAGATGAAAGAAAACAAAGAGGCCTAGTGTATGACGAAGAAAAAAATATGCATGTACTGCGTTATTTTTGCTGTCTTTCTGCTGCTGTTCTTCTTGTATGCGTGGAGCTTGATCCAATCTACCGATGCGGTTAACGGCCAGCGCCTGGACGAGACCCTGCGCGCCGGTGAACTGCAGATACAAAAAAACCTGCAATACCATGTTAAGGAACTGAATTTTTCCATGACCCAAAGCGGGCTGGATAACGCGGCCACCTTGGAGGATGCGCTAAAAACCCTATCCACATTAAACACAGATACCACCGAGTACGCCGTGGTGGATTTTGACGGCGTGCTTTATAAAGCCGATGGCCTTGCCGCCAACAACCGCATTGATTCAGAAGCTTTAAAAACCGCGCGGGCGGCGGGATATGCCGTGCTCAGCGTGCCCGATGCGGCCTCCGGCGCCCAGCGGATGGATTTTATTGTGCCGCTGGAGTCGGGCGCGCCTTATTTTTTGGTTCAGTCGGTTTCTGTTGAGGCGTATCTGGGTATTATCACGTCGGATTTATCGCTGCCGGCCGAAGAGGTGACCCTGTATGACGAATGGGGCAACCCGGTTGGGGGCGGGCAGGGCGAAGGCGAAGCCGCCGGGCGGGCGGTGAATGAGGGGGCGGTTCAGTACGCGCGTAACCACGCGGCAAACGCCTATGGCAAGGCCGGCATGGGGCAGGTGTATAACCTGTATATCCCGGCCGAGCAGCCCCAGGGTTGGTTTGTGGGCACCCAGCTTTCTTACAATGGCGCAAACCCGCTGGGCCTCCATTTTTCGGCCTTTGCCGTTTTGGGGCTGCTGCTGGTTGTGCTTATCTCCATGATTGTGCTGGACATTGTGAATGACCGGGATAAAAAGAAGGCCATTGCCCACTCCAGCGAAAGAGACCCGCTCACCGGCCTTCTAAATGGTGTGGGCCTGCGCGAGGCACTCAGCGCCTATATTCAAAAACACTCTTTATTGGGCTACAGTTTTGTATGTATGGATATTTTTTCGTTCAGCCGCATCAACACCATGTTTGGTTATACCACGGGCGATGAACTGCTGCGCGCTTTGGCGGATGACATTATTGCCAGGCAGCAGTTTGGCACCCGTGTGAACGCCGATTGTTTCGCCTTTTTAACCAAAACCTCCGACGATATGCTGGAGCGTCTGGAAAATAACTTCCGGGCCGCCATAGAGCGCTGCCTGGGCGGCGAATACCAGCAGATGATCACCTTTAAGTTTGGCGTTTACCCCATTACCGAGGCTAAGCCCCAGTACCGCGAGATTTACGACGGGGCCCTGATGGCGCACAAAAGCGCCAAAAAGCAGGTTTCCAACCACCAGGTGGTGTATGATTCCAAGCTGAAAAAGACCCTGGAACTGCAAAAAAATATTGAAATCAACATGGTGCACGCACTTTCCAAAGAGGAATTTTTGGTATATGTGCAGCCCCAGTTTGAGATGCCCAGCGAGGAATGTACCCGAGGCGAGACGCTGATACGTTGGAAATCGGAATACATGGGCTTTTTGCCGCCGGATAAGTTCATCCCCATTTTTGAAAACAACGGCTTTATTGTGGAGACGGACTTTTTTATGCTAACCAGCGCGCTGGAACTGTTGCAGCGGCGGCTGGACGCCGGGCTGAAACCCATCACATTGGCGGTCAATCAGTCCAAGGTTACCATTGCGTTTCCCAATTACTACGAGCGCTTAAAAGCTACCATGGAACAATATTCCGTACCCATAGAGTACATTGAGCTGGAGATTACCGAAAGCGCCCTGGAGGACGCCTGGGACACGCTTGTGCCGCTGATTCACAACATAAAACGGCTGGGCTTTTCCATTGCGATGGACGACTTTGGCTCGGGTTTTTCCTCGCTGAACACCCTGCGTATTTTGCCCATTGATATTTTGAAAATTGATAAGGAATTTTTGCGGGAGTCAGACAATTCCCCACGCAGCAAAACCATTATTCGCAACATAGTAAATATGGCCAAGGAACTGGATATTTTGGTGGTGTGCGAAGGGGTGGAGACCGAGGCCCAGCTTTTGTTTTTAAAAGAGATTGGCTGCAACATTGTGCAGGGCTTTTATTATACAAAACCCATTCCCATTGAAGAGTTTGAAAACCTGTATTTGAACTGATTTCTTTACAGCTATTTGCAAGCCCCCGGTGTTTTTTAAAACAGCCGGGGGTTTTATTATTTTCCAGGCCTTCACCCGGAATAGCGTAAAAACAAGTGTTTTGTACAAAGTGTAAATAAGTTATTGACATTACACTAAATGCTTAGTATAATGTGCGCAACATTCAGTGTTTACTAAGTATTCAGTATATATTTTAGCCGTGCGCGCCGGCTGAATATAAAAAATTGAATGGAAGTGAGGTTATGGAGCCGACAAACCAACCGATAACCGACACGAAACAAGAATTTAGAGATTATGGTATTGAAGAGTACGTTCCAGTGGAAGCGCGGCACTATAAATTCATCGACATGGTATCAACTTGGGCCGGGGCCAACTGCCAGCCGGGGGCCTGGTTTGTGGGGGGCTCGCTTGCGGCCTCGGGTATGGCCATAGCGGCCGGGGTAACCCTGATATCAAACCCCATTGCCTATATCATTATGGCGCTGGTGGGGTATATCGGCTTCAAACACTCGGCCACCTCTATGGGTATGCTGCGCTACTCTTTGGGCATACGGGGTAGCCAGGCCTCCACAATTTTTAACATCCTCACCCTGATTGGCTGGGGCGCCGTGACCAGTTTTGTGGGCGCCATCTCTATGAGCTATGTGTTCAACAGCATGTGGGGCTGGCCTGCTTACGGCATGGAGGGCTCTGCCGGCACCATGATAGTGGGAACCTTAATCAATTCGGTACTATCGTCGCTTTGTGTATGGATAGGCGGCTCCAAGCTGGTAAAAATTGCCGAAAATGTGGCAATTGTTGCCATGCTGGTGCTAAGTATTTGGATTACCGTTGCCGTATTTAGAACCTTTTCGTTCAGTGATATTATCCACTGGCGGCCCACCGAAGATGTACGGATGAGCCTGGGGCTTGGCATAGACGCCATGTTCGCGTTTAGCATCTCGTGGATACCCTGTATTGGGGACTATACGCGGTACACCAAAACCAAGGCGGCGGCCACCGTGGCGCCGGTTATTGGGGCCTCGCTGGGGATGTATTGGTTTGCCCTAACCGGCACGGTGGGTGTAATTGCGGTTGCCCTTACCACCGGTGTGTTTGACCAAAACGCGGCCGACCCCTCCAGCGTGGCGGCGGCTTTGGGGCTAGGCCTGCCCGCCGTCTTTATCATCGTACTCTCTACCGTTACCACCAACATGATCAGCATCTATTCCAGCACCTTAAGCGCCCTGAACCTGACCAAAAAGCCAGTGCCATTCAAAAAGGCCTCCTATTTGGTGGGGGGTATCACCATTCTGTTTGCGCTGTTCCCCATTGCATTTGCAAGCTTTTTGGATTTTTTCTACACATTTTTAGATTTTCTTGCCATGGTGTTCCCCGCAATGGTGGCCGTGATTGTGGTGGATTACTACCTGCTACGCAAGGGCAATTACCTTCAGCCCGAAATTGGCAACAGGCGGGGGCCCTACTGGTATACCAATGGGTTTAACTGGTACGCCATAGCCTGTTGGATCTTTGGAATTGCGTCCTATGTCCTATTTAAAAACACAGCCCCGGTATTAAATGCCATCGGCGCGGTTATCCCCACCTTTATCGTAACGGGCCTTGTATACTATTTTGTTGGCAGGTACGCAATTTCAAAAGGGGCTTACCGGGATATGACCATGAAACCGGCAAAAGAGAAAAATTAACAAGTTTGGAGGGAGTAGAATGCGAAAGGCAAGCGGCCATGTACAGTCCAGAATTGTGAGTACAGACGATATTCTGCTGTTAAAAGACCGAATCACCAAAATCCTTGCCGATAAGGGCATGGTGGTGGAGCACGACAAGGTGCTGCAGTATTTAAAAAGGGCAGGGGCCCAGGTGGACGAAAGCACCCGAAATGTAAAATTCCCCAAAAAACTGCAGGAGGAAAGGTTGGCGCAGGCGCCCAAAACTTTTACTCTGGCGGGCATTGCCCCGGAATATGACCTGCAGTTCCCTCACCCCCAGGGGCTTTTCCACACTCGTACCATCACCGGCGCCCAAACCGAGTATATGCAAGATGGAAGCTACCGCAACGTTACCATGGATGTGTTTACCGAATGGATAAAGCTGCTGAGCCATTTGGAACATGTGGGCTTTTACTCGCTGCTAACCATTGCCCCCACGGGGGAGTTCCCCGCCGAGATGCAAGACGTGTACGCCACCTATACGGCGCTGCAAAACACCCCTAAACACGGCTGGCTGCAGCCCATAGAGGCCAAAAACAACAAGTGGTTTATTGAACTGGCCGCAGCGCGCGTTGGCGGCAAAGAAAACCTGCGCAAACGGCCCTGCATCAGCATGATATCCTGTGCAACCTCGCCGCTGTTTTTACAGAATATGGATGCTGAGGCCATCTACCAGGGCGCGCTAAACGGCATTCCGGTACAATGTTGTTCGCTGCCGGTGTCGGCCTGTACCGCCCCGGTTACCCAAAGCGGCTCGGTGCTTTTGGGTGTGGCCGAAGTGATTGCCATGGTCATCATCACCCAGTGCATCTGCCCGGGAACGCCCGTGGTGGCAACCAGCGAGCACTTTTCGGCCGAGATGAAAGCTTTTTATACCGTGGGGCACACTGCCGAAATGGCCATGGGCCGTATGCTTACCGCCCAGCTGGTAAAAGAGGGGTTTGGCCTTGCCTGCCATGTAATTGCCGGTGGTTCAGATGCGCTGATGACCGATGGGCAAAGCGCCATTGACCAGTTACTGCTAAAAAACAATGCGGTTTTGGCAGGGGCCGATGTCATTGGAGATATGGGATTTTTGGAAAGCGGTAAAACCATGAGCAAAGAGCAGTTGATTGTGGAAAATGAGTGCTGTGGAATGCTGAAAGCCATAAAAATGGGCATGGTGATAGACGACGAGAACATTGCTTTTCCTGAAATCATGGAGATTCAGCCCCATACCGGCGCCTTTACCAACAACAAGCATACCTTCCGCCATTTTAGGGAGATTCACAAAGACCCCTACGGACTATTCAGCCGTGAGGCCAGGGACAATTGGGTGGCCAAAGGCAGTAAGGGCCTATACCAGCGCGCGGCTGATATTTATGCTGCAATGAAACCAACATTTGAAGACATTGCCCTGCCGGATGAGGTGAGGCGAGAGATGGACGCCGTTTTAAAGGCCGCAAAGAAAGATATTTTGGGTTAAGGGGGCGAAAAAGATGGCAGAGTATAGTAAAGTAATGCAATGCGTGCTGGAAGGCGACGACGAGACGATAGCGGGCCGGGTGCAGGAACTGCTGGATGGTGGCGTGGCGCCCATGGAGGTTTTGCAAGAGGGCTTGATTGCCGGCATGAATGAAGTGGGGCGTCTGTTTCGGGAGGAAGACCTGTTTTTGCCGGAGGTACTGATGGCCGCAGACGCCATGAAGGCTGGTGTGGCCGTGGTGCATCCCCTTTTGAACGGGGAGACGATAGAGGTGCCCGGAACGGTGATTATTGGCACCGTCAAAGGGGACTTACACGACATTGGAAAAAATATTGTGGGTATGATGCTGGAAACGGCGGGTTTTAAGGTGATAAACCTTGGTTTTGATGTGCCCCCGCAGGACTTTTGCGATAAAGTGCGGGAAACAGGCGCCGAGATTGTGGGGATGTCCTCGCTGCTTACCACCAGCATGATGCAGATGGAAACCACCATAAAACTGCTGCAAGAACAGGGGCTGCGCAGCAAGGTTAAGGTGATTATTGGCGGGGCCCCAACCTCACAGGAGTTTGCCGAAAAAATTGGCGCCGATGGTTTTTCGGCCGATGCACTGGCTGCGGTGGAACTGTGTAAACGCCTAGTTGGGGCTTAAAAGTTGAAAAAAGCAACAGGCAAAAAGCGGGATGGCCTTTGGGGGCCATCCCGCTTTTTGCCGCCCCGTACCCCCTTTGCTAACCGCGATTCACCGCAGAGGAGTGCGGCGGTTGTATATTTTGCCGTAACATATTATACTAAAAATGAAACTGCAAAAGGAAATACACCACGCTGGCAAAGGAGGCAAACATGCCGGACAGCACACCCAAAGAACGTATCATGGAGGCCGCCTTGGAGGTGATTGGGGAGCGAACCCTAAGCGGCACGCGGATGCAAATGATTGCCGACAAAGCCGGGATGTCTACCTCAAACCTGGTTTACCATTACCGTTCCATGAAAGAACTGATGGGGGCCTTGTTAGAATATATTTCCGAGACGTTTGACAGAAAGCTTGCGCCCATTTTAGAGGATTTGCCGGATAACTTTACGGGTAAGCTACACGGCTTTTTGGATATGCAAAAGGTGCTGGTGGAGAAAGAGAAGGTTTTGGACCGCATCCCTTTTGATTTTTGGTCTCAAGGCCTAATTGACCCCGATATCAACCAGTTCATCATGAATTTGTACGCATCCTGGCGCCAGGGCTATGTGGAGATGTTCCGAACCTATTACCCCGAACTGGGGGAGGAAAAAATCGAGATCCTCTCTCAGGTGCTCCTCTCCATGCTGCTGGGGGCAAGCCTGCAATTTTCCAGCGCAACCGGGCCATATGATTTGGACGCCTATTTGGGGATGTGTGAAAAAATGCTGGACTTACTGCTGCAAGATGGCCTCAAATGAAGAAAACACCGCCTTACCGTGAAGGCGGTGTTTTTGCCCATAGGCCCATTGGTTCACTCCTCTGCCAGCAGGGCCCGCACCTCTGCCTCGTGCTTATGCAATACGCAGCCGCCGGTATGGGGCCCGGCCTCGGCGGCAAGTGTGCGCAGCTTTGCATAGTAGGGAGATTGCAATATCTGTAAAATGGAGTGGGTTTTCAGGTTGTACTCGGCATAAGGGGAAAACGGGCAGGGCTCTGCGTCCCCTTTGGGGTTTATATGAAAAAAGCCCCGGCCCGAAGCAAGGCAGCCCCCCATGGCGGCCTCATCGCCCGGAAAGGTGAGAACCACCGTGTCACCCAGTCGCTTTTTCAGGCTTTTTCCGCCCTCCAGTAGGGCTTGGCTTTCCGCGGGGCTAAGGGCCAGCGGCCCACTGCCCGCTTGCAGGGGTACATACTCCACATAGAGGATAAGCCCGCAGCCCTTTTGCCGCAGGCCGTTCACAAAGCTTTCAGCCAAAACCTCGGGTAAGTTCTGCTTCGTTACGGTGATGGAGACGCCAAACAAAACCCTTTTTTTGGCAAGCCAGGCCATGGCCTCGGCCACCTTGGCGTGGGCTCCCGCCCCGCGGCGGTTATCGGTGGCCTCTGGGCCGCCTTCTATACTAAAAATGGGTATCATGTGGCGATTTTCGTGGAATAGGGCCAGGTCGGCTTCTGTTAGCAAGGTGCCGTTTGTAAAAACGGGGAAGATGAGCCCCGGATGCTTGGCGGCCACCGCCAGTACATCCCGCCGGGTAAAGGGCTCGCCGCCCGCCAGCAGCACAAACGAAACCCCAAGCGAGGCCGCATCGTTAAAAATCTTTTCCCACTCTGTGGCCGTCAGGTCCGTCTTTTCCCCCTCGGCGCAAACGCTGCCGGCGCGGGCATAACAACCGGCGCAGTACAGGTTACACTGTGAGGCCACACTGGCTATCAGAAACACCGGAATGGAAAGTTCACCTGTAGCATATTGCTTGCGAAGTAGCGCGCTTTGTTTGTTTTGCAAAAGGGCTGCCTTTAAAAAGGCAAGCCCTTTTTGGCTACTTAGGTAAAAACGGCCCGCTCTAGTTAAAATTTGGCTTACGCCATTTTGTAGCAGTTTTTCCAGGTTCATGTCTATGCTTCTCCATCCGGTTTTTTTATTTGGTATAGGGCGGCAAATTGCTCTATATGCGCCATCAAAAGGGCCAGGGCCTCCTCCTCTTTTTCGGGCTGGGTATCGTACAGGCAAAGCAGTAAAAAAAAGGGCGAATAGAACTGCAGCGCCACGGTGTGCGCCGGACCTTTTTTAAAGTAACCCTGGCGCATCATCTCGCCAAACAAAGCCTCCTGAAAACGGATGGCGTCATCGGCAAACCAGCTGCGGAAGGTGCAGGCCGCACGGTTGTTTTTGTATTGTTCTATCATCAGCATCTTGCGGAATTTAGAGGCCTGTGGATCGTTTAAAAAAAACAGAAAAACGGCTTTACAGGCTTTTTTTAGCCAGGCCAAATTGTTTTGGCCGTAGGCAGCCGCCACCTTTTCTATTTCGCCCTGCGGCAGGCGGTAAAATGCCACGGTTTTTTCAAAACGGGCGTTCATCTCGGCCAGCAGGGTATCAAAAATGGCCTGCTTACTGGGGAAGTGCTTATACAGCGAACTGTCTTTTATCCCCACGGTCTCTGCAATTTGCTTTACGGTAACCCCCTCGTAGCCGCGCTGCGCAAACAGATGGAGTGATGCTTCCAGTATTCGGTTTTTGGTAGAAGGTTTTTCCATAGTGTATTCCCTTTTTCGAATGGCTAGTGTTTACTAGCTATAGTTTAGCTAGTAAACACTAGCTTGTCAAGGGGGCGGGGTGTGCCCGCTTGCAGGCAGGGCTTTTTGGGGCGCGATTTCGGGCTGCGGCAGGGTGGCGGCACATCCCCATGCGGGTTTTCAAGCAATCGGTAGGCCTCACCAGGCAGGCTAAGCAGATAGAGAGCCTTCTCACCAGCATCAAGCCGCTGAATGCCGGAAAGAAGCGGGATGAGGCGATGGCCCCGCTGCACAAATGGTTCCCAAAGATGGAAGACTTTGTGGGATACCTCAAGAAATACCGTAAGAAATACCGTGGAACCATCACCATGCTGGAAAAAAAGCCACATTACAAACGCCGATAAAGATGGCATAATAAATATGGTGAATCACACACCAGACACTTTAGGAGGGAATTACAATGACGAACAAAAGCGAATCTGTATGGAAACCGATAAAAGCAACAGAAAGGGTATTGTGGGCTATGTGGAAATGTTTATGACGAATGCTGGCAAACAGATGAGCGTTCCCGGCGCATCTCGTTGGATTGATGGCCCGGTGTTGGACGAGTCCAAAGCAGTCATTATTGACTGAGTAAAGAGAATGAGCCAAGCAGCTTACGCCACTTGGCTCATTCTCTTTACTGATTAAGGCAACAGGCCAAAACAATCATTGTGGGAAACGTAAAGACGTCATATTTGGTGTTCGACTTAATCAAGTTTGGCACCCCCTACAGGAATCGAACCTGTAACTAACCCTTAGGAGGGGTTTGTTATATCCATTTAACTAAGGAGGCATATCCTCTGCACCTGCCGGGCGGGCAAACACAGAACTGCCCGTTTAGCGTATCATGTTTTTGCAATAAAATCAATCATTGCCGCTTTCGCCGCCAAACCCGAGAGAAAGGTGCCCAGTAAGTACAGCAAAATCACGCCCGAAAGGTGGCTTTTTTGCCCGGATTTTTGGTGGGATATGGCCGAGGTTACCAGCAAAAAAACCAGGATGGGGGCAAGTGCCTTCAGCGTCCCCACAAACAGCTTGCCCAGCAGGGCCAAAAATGTCCAGCCAGGTACAAGCAGCGCCAGCAAAACGCCTACGGCAAGCCCTATCAAAATGCGCTTTACAAGCGATAGTTTTTTGCCCTCTGTCACAACCCGGCCCTAGCTTCCCCCAAAGTGATTTTTGCAGTAATATGGCAAAAGGTTTGCCTCAACAGCAGCAGTATAGCATAGGTTTCAAAAATTATAAAGCCACTTTATTGCCATATTATTCTGTGTACAGGCGCTTCACACCCCATAGGGTAAAACCCAAAGGGGAATGTTGTTAGAAACCCCGCAACATGCTATAATTACCAAAGCTATGCTGGGCGAAGTTTGCGGCGGGGTGGTGGAGGCTATGCGCGTTTTGGGGGTGGACCCCGGCTATGCTATTGCGGGCTATGGCCTGGTGGAGGGCGAGGGTTTGGCCCTGCGCTCGCTTACATTCGGCGCGGTAACCACCCAGGCGCACACGGCTTTTGAAGACCGCCTGGCCGAGATTTACAGGGATTTTGGGGAGCTGTTTGCGGCGTTTCGGCCGGAGGCCATGGCTATAGAATCTTTATTCTACCAAAATAACCAAAAAACGGCGATTGCCGTGGCCGAGGCCCGCGGGGTTATTTTGCTAGCGGCAAAGCAGGCGGGAGTGCCCATTTTTGAATACACCCCTTTACAGGTGAAGCAGGCTGTTACCGGCTATGGCAAGGCCACAAAACGGCAAATTCAGGAGATGACAACCCGCCTTTTGCGCCTTTCCTCTGTGCCCAAACCCGACGACGCCGCCGATGCCCTGGCCATAGCCCTTTGCCATGCAAATTCGGCGCGCAGTGCACAGTTTGGCAAAAAACGTACCCGCCGCCAGCAAATGGGCTACGAATAGGCCCAAACCCAGCCAGCGTATCACCAGCAAAAAGAAAAGGAATATGAGATGATTTATTCACTGAGAGGCGTTCTTTTGGAAAAAACAGTCTCAGAGGCGGTGATTGAGTGCGCCGGGGTGGGCTACCTGGTGGCCATACCCGGCAGTGCGGCGGGGGCCCTGCCTGCGGTGGGGGAAACCGCCACCCTTTTCACCTCGCTGCATGTTAGCGAAAATGACGTGCAGTTATTTGGTTTTGCCTCCTTGGGCGAGCGCACCATGTTTTTGCTGTTGACCGGGGTTTCGGGCGTGGGGCCCAAGGTGGCCTTGGCCATGCTCTCGGCCTTGAAGCCAGGGCAAATTGCCCTGGCTGTTTCCTCGGGGGACTTTAAAACCTTGACGGCTGCCAACGGCGTGGGGCCAAAGCTGGCGCAGCGGCTGGTGCTGGAACTGCGCGATAAGGTGGCCGGTTACGGGGCCGGCGGCGTAAACCTGGCCGATGTGCAGGCGGCCGCCCAGCCCGATAATGCTAACCCCGCAGGGCAGGCTGTGGCGGCGCTGGTGAGCCTGGGGTATTCGCAAAGTGAGGCCGCCGGCGTGGTGGCGGGTATTGACCCCGGCCTTCCTTTAGCCGAAATCATACGCTTGGCGCTGCGCAGTGTGGGTGGCAAGGGATAAGGCTTTACGCGTTTTTAAGGCGTATGAATGCGTAATAATTGGCGATAGCCAAAATGCGTATGGCAATATTGACGATTCCCCAGCGAAAGGGGAAAAGGGCAAAAGAAGAAAAAACAGCCCATAAAACGGATGTAGAGCCAAGATATAGAGCAGATTATTTTTAAAGAAAGAGACAGAAAGGGGGATGCGCCCATGGCCATAGAGCCTTCTGATTTTGAAACGGAAGAGGGGGAGCGGCTGATTACGCCAAACGCGGTGGCCGAGGATTTTGACGCTGAGCAAAACCTGCGCCCCCACAGCCTGGATGAGTACATAGGGCAGGAGAAGGCCAAAGAGAACCTGCGCGTGTATTTGGAGGCCGCAAAAATGCGCGGTGAGCCGCTGGACCATCTGCTGTTGTATGGCCCCCCAGGCCTTGGCAAAACCACCCTGGCGGGTATTGTGGCAAACGAGATGGGGGTTCAGTTCCGCATCACCTCGGGCCCGGCCATTGAAAAACCCGGCGACCTTGCCGCCCTGCTTACCAACCTGCAAGAGGGGGATGTACTTTTTATCGATGAAATCCACCGGCTCTCCCGTCAGGTGGAGGAGGTGCTTTACCCCGCGCTGGAAGATTATGCCCTGGACATCCTCATTGGCAAGGGCCCCAGTGCTCAGTCTATCCGCATCAACCTGCCCCATTTTACCCTGGTGGGGGCAACCACCCGCGCGGGGCAGCTCTCCAGCCCGCTGCGAGACCGCTTTGGCGTGGTGTTGAAGCTGGAGATGTACAGCCCAGAGGAGATTGGCAAGATTGTAAGGCGCTCGGCCGGGATATTGGAAATTGATTGCCACAGCGAAGGGGCCGGGGTGATTGCCCAGTGCAGCCGGGGCACCCCGCGCGTGGCAAACCGCCTTTTGAAGCGCGTGCGAGATTTTGCCATGGTACGGGGCGAGCGAGAGATTACCGCCGACGCCGCCCGTTACGCTATGCAGCGTATGGAAATTGACGATACCGGCCTGGACGAACAGGACCGTACCCTTTTGCGGGCTATAATTCAGATGTATGGCGGCGGGCCGGTGGGGCTGGAAACCCTGGCGGCGGCCATTGGCGAGGAAGCCGTAACCTTGGAGGACGTGAGCGAGCCCTACCTGATGCAGAAAGGGCTGCTAACACGCACCCCCCGCGGGCGCTGTGTTACCCGCTTGGCCTACCGGCACCTGCAGTTGCCCTGCCCACAGGATGCCGAGGAAAATGGCCAGCAAACCCTGGATGAAATTTTGCAGGGGAAATAGTGGATATTTCGTTTTTATTCTAAAAGTATAAATTGGTATAATTAACACTAAAAGTAATTAACTTTTAGTATAATGATATAAGTATTGTACACGTTTTTCAAACAAACACCTGCCTTATCTACTATAAACCAAACACAATTGACATGCCATGTTGTTAGAAAAGGAGAACCCAAGCCATGCGCGCGGCAACTGAATGGAATGACTACCGCCTGCTGGATGCCAGCGACGGTGACCGGCTGGAGGCCTGGGGAGACTATATATTGCAGCGGCCCGACCCGCAGGTGATTTGGCGGACGGAAAAAAGCCACCCTGCATGGGGTAAAGTGGATGCGCTTTACCATAGAAGCGCGAAAGGGGGTGGCCGCTGGGAGGAGCGGCGGAGCCTGCCGCCTCGCTGGAAGCTTGGCTATAAGAACCTATGCTTTGTGGTTAGCCCCACAGGCTTTAAGCACACCGGCCTTTTTCCCGAGCAAGCCGTGAACTGGGATTTGTACCGTACGATATTGGAAGAGGAAACAAGGCCCATAAAAGTTTTAAACTTATTTGCCTATACCGGCGGGGCAACGCTGGCCTGCCTTGCGGCGGGGGCGGCGGTAACCCATGTGGACGCCAGCAAGGGCATGGTGGCTTGGGGGCGTGAAAACGCTGCGATAAGCGGCCTTGCCGAAAAATCCGTGCGCTGGATTGTGGACGACTGCGAAAAATTTGTAGCGCGTGAGATACGCCGGGGCAACCGGTACGAGGGGTTGATTTTAGACCCCCCCAGCTATGGCAGGGGGCCTGGAGGCGAGGTGTGGAAGCTGGAGGAAAAGCTTTGGCCTTTGTTGCTGCTTTGCCGCGAGGTGCTGAGCGAACAGCCCTGCTTTGTGGCCCTGAACAGCTACACCACCGGCCTTGCCCCTGGGGTGATGGGCCAGATGCTGCACACCCTGCTTCCCGGCCGGTTTGGCGGCAGGGTGGAAAGCAGTGAGATTGGCCTGCCGCTGGAAACCGGCGGCATACTGCCCTGTGGGGCCACGGCCTTTTGGCAGGGCGGATAAACCGGCAATAGTAAAAACCAAACCCGGTGTATTTGCAAAACTTCCTAATCCGAACCGAGAATTTCAGCAGCCAGGGAGGACCATTCCGCACAAGGTCAAGAACAAAAGGTAAGAGTGAAGGTAAGCATGATTTTAAGCGGATAATTAAAAACAAACAGAATAAAAGCAAGCATATAATACATTAAGTATTGAGTAATTTGTATATTGTAAACAATAATGTACAATATGTAATATCATTTAAATAAAGCCGAATTTATTTGCCCCACCCGGTGGGCGCTGGAAACAGCGCCGGCTTACCACCCAAAAAACGCCCGGCCAGCCGCCAGGCAGGGAGAACACCTTTGTTACAGGAATATTACCATACGCCCCGTTTACGGCTTTTGCCCGCGGGGGAGGGCCTGGCTCCTCAGGTGCTGGCCTATTACAGACGGAACCGTGCCTTTTTAAAACCCTATGAATCGACACGAGGGGAAGAATTTTTTACCCTGCCATACCAGTGCAGCTTTTTGGCAGCCGAGGCCAGACGCGCCGATGAGGGCATGGCCGCCCGGTTTTTCCTCACCCTGCGGGACGCACCAAAGGCCGGGGTGATAGGGCTGGCGGCACTTTCCAACATCGTGCTGGGGCCCTTTCGTTCGGCCTGGTTAGGCTACAGCCTGGAGGAAGGCTATGTGGGGCAGGGCCTGATGCAGGAAGCCCTGCAAAAACTGGTGGAAATTGCCTTTACGCAGCTTGGCCTGCACCGGCTGGAGGCCAACATCATGCCCCGCAATATCCGCTCTTTGAATACTGTAAAGAAACTTGGCTTTACAGCAGAGGGGCTGGCAAAACAATACCTGGAAATTGACGGACGGTGGGAAGATCACCTGCATATGGTGCTGCTGAACCAAAGCCTGCCGCCGGGAGGACAACGATGAGCGAAATTCTGTTAAAAGATGGGCGCCGCCTGGTGATACAACCGGCCTGCACACAGGACGCCCAGGCCCTGCTGGATTTTTTAGAAACGGTAACGGGGGAAACCGAGATGCTGGCCGCAGGGCCGGGGGAGATGGGCCTTGGCCTGCCCGAGGAAGAAGCTTTTATAGAGCGGGTGGCCAGTACCCCCAATGCGGTATTGCTGCAAGGCAGCGCAGAGGGGGAAGTGGTATCGGTGGCCTCGCTGGAGCCGGGGGCGCGCCCCCGTGCCCGGCACACGGCTGAACTTGGCATCAGCGTAAAAAAGGCCTTTTGGGGCCAGGGGGTGGGGGCGGCTATGATGGAGGCCCTGCTAAACTGGGCCACGGAAAACAGCAGTCTGAGCCATATCCATTTGGGCCTGCGGGTGGATAACAAAACCGCCTTTCGCCTCTACCGGCGCTATGGCTTTACCGCCTGCGGCATCCGGCGTAAATTTTTGCGGGTGGGCCAGCGGTACTATGATGAACTTTTGATGGAAAAAATTTTGGAGGGGCCTTTGGGGGAACCCAATTCCCAATAAGTAGCGCTTGGCCCCTTGGGGCCATAGGGAGAGTAGAGAGCGATAGAAAGCAGAAAAGAGGCAGAGCCCTTGAAAGAGCAAGAAGGCGTGGGGGCCGAGGTAATCCGTGTGGAGGACCTGGCTTTTCAGTACAGTGAGGACGGCCCCCTTGCCATAGATGGTGTGGATTTACAGATACAGCGTGGGGAGTTTTTGGCGGTGCTGGGGGCCAATGGCTGTGGCAAATCCACCCTGGCAAAACATTTTAACGCCATTTTAACACCAAGCCGTGGTACCGTGTGGGTAGAGGCGATGGATACCCGTGAGGAAGCCCAGCTATATAGCATTCGCCAAAAGGTGGGCATGGTTTTTCAAAACCCCGATAACCAAATTGTGGCCACGATAGTGGAAGAGGACGTGGCCTTTGCCCTGGAGAATTTGGGCGTGGAGCCAAATGAGATGCGCCGCCGCATTGATGAGGCCATGCAGAGCGCCGATATCTACAAATACCGTTTGCGCCAGCCGCACAAACTTTCAGGCGGGCAAAAGCAGCGGGTGGCCATTGCCGGGGTGCTGGCTATGGACCCCGACGTGCTGGTACTGGATGAGGCCACCGCCATGCTGGACCCCCGAGGCCGAGAAAAAATTATGAAAACCGTGCGCCGCCTGAACCGCGAAAAAGGCATCACGGTGATACACATCACCCATTACATGGAGGAGGCCGCCCTGGCGAGCCGGGTGGCCGTGATGGCAGAGGGGAAGCTTGCCTTTGCGGGCAGCCCCAAAGAGGTGTTCAGCCGCCCAGAGGACTTGCGGCGCTTGCATTTGGATATTCCCCAAACGGCCGAACTGTGCGAGGCGCTGACAGCCCTGGGTTTTGCCATGCCCCGTGGGGTAATTGAGGAAGAGGAATGCGCCGCCCTGCTGTATGAAAAACTGACGGGCAAGGCCCCGCCCGAAAGGGGGGCGTGCTGATGGCGTCCATCATCCGCTGCGAAAACCTGAGTTATGTGTACAACCCCGGTATGCCCGATGAGGTGGCCGCCCTGCAAAACCTCAGTTTTGAGATGGAGGAACACGCTTTCCTTGGCATCATTGGGCCAACGGGCTGCGGTAAATCCACCCTGATTACCCATTTTAACGGCCTGGTAAAACCCACCAGTGGCAAGGTGTTCATCGATGGCAGCGACATTTGGCAAAACAAAAAGGAGATTCGCCGCTTCCGTTTTTTAACGGGGCTGGTTTTTCAGTACCCCGAATACCAGCTTTTTGAGGAAACCGTGGAAAAGGATATCGGATACGGCCCGCGCAACATGGGTCTTTCGCCGCAGGAGGTGGACGAGCGGGTGCAGACGGCGGCGGATTTTTGCGGCCTGGGCAAAGAGATGTTGTGCCGCAGCCCGTTTGAACTTTCGGGCGGGCAGAAGCGCCGGGTGGCCATTGCGGGGGTGCTGGCCATGCGCCCCAAATTGCTGGTGCTGGACGAGCCCGCCGCCGGGCTGGACCCCGAGGGCCGGGACACCATTTTGGAACAGATTAAAAGTTACCACAGGGAGACCAAAACCAGTGTGGTGCTGGTTAGCCACAGTATGGAGGACGTTGCCAAATATGCCGACCGCGTGCTGGTGATGCAAAACGGGCAGGTGGCCATGTATGACACAACCCCCAATATCTTTGCAAGGGCCCAGCAACTTTTGGAGCTTGGGCTCTCGGTGCCGCAAATCACCAAGGTGTTTTTGCGCCTGCGCCAGATGGGCCTTGCCATAGATACCGACGTTTACACCGTGAAGTACGCCGCCGAAACCCTGCTGCGCTATGCCAAAGGGGGTGAAGGCGATGCTTCGTGATATCACCATAGGCCAGCACCTGCCGGGCAATTCCCCCCTGCACCGGCTGGATCCGCGCCTCAAACTCCTTCTCACCCTGGCGTTCATCGTAATTCTATTTGTGGGCACAAACCCCCTTGGCATCCTGCTCAGTTTGCTGTTTTTGGTTTTCTGTTATGCCATAGCCAAAATACCCGCCAAGATGATGTGGAAAAGCATGAAGCCACTGTTGCCCATCATTGCCGTAACGGCCATTTTAAACCTGCTGTTTATACCGGGGCAGGCTGTTTTCAGCTTTTGGATTATTAAAATCACCTATGAGGGCATCCGCTATGCCATACTGCTGGCCGTGCGCATTGTGGCGCTTATTTTGGGGGCCAGCCTGCTCACCTACACCACCAGCCCCATTGTACTTACCGATGCGATTGAGCGGCTGCTGAGCCCTTTGGCAAAACTGCACTTTCCCGCGCATGAGCTGGCCATGATGATGACCATTGCCCTGCGCTTTGTGCCCACCCTGGTTGAGGAGACCGACAAGATTATGAGCGCCCAAAAAGCCCGTGGGGCCGAACTGGATAACGGCAGCCTGGTACAGCGGGTAAAAGCGCTTGTGCCGGTGCTCATCCCCCTGTTTTTATCGGCGTTTCGCCGGGCCGATGAACTGGCCCTGGCCATGGAATGCCGCTGCTACCACGGGGGCGAGGGCCGTACCCGCCTGCGCCAGTTGCACATTGGCGGCTATGATGTGGCCCTCAGCCTTGTGGCGGCGGCCTATTTTACCCTCATCGGGTTTTCGGGGCCCATTTTCACCTGGCTTTGGGGGTTGCTGGCATGAACTGGCTGTTGATTCTGGCTTTTCGCGGCACAAACTACCACGGCTTTCAGGTGCAAAAAAATGCCCAAAGCGTGTGCGCTGTGCTGCAAGACGCCATGCAGGCCGTGCTGGGGCAGCGCCCGGACGTAAAGGGGTGCAGCCGTACCGATACCGGCGTACACGCGCGGGGCTTTGCCGTGAGTTTTCACTGCAATACCCACCTGCCGCCTGCAAAATTACCCCTGGCCCTAAACGCCCACCTGTCCGCGGATATCCGGGTACAAAGCGCCCGGCCTGTGCCTGAAGAGTTCCACGCGCGGTATAGCGCCAGTGGCAAGGAGTACTGCTACACCCTGTTAAACGCCGATGTGGACGACCCCTTTTGGCAAGGGCTTTATTACCGCGTGTGCGGGGAACTGGACGAAAACGCCATGAATGCGGCGGCGGCCAGGCTTTTGGGCAGGCAGGATTTTTCGGCCTTTTGCTCGGCCGGGGCCAAAGAGGGCAGCCGTGTGCGTCACCTGCAAAAGCTTAGGGTGGAGAGAGAAGGACTCTGGCTGCGAATGTATGCCGCAGCTGATGGATTTTTATACAATATGGTGCGTATTTTGGCCGGCACCTTACTGCTGGCGGGGCAGGGCAAACTGGGCCCGGAGGACGCGAAGGCCATATTGGAAGGCAAAAACCGCGCCGCCGCAGGGCCTACCCTGCCCGCAAAAGGGCTGTGCCTGCAGCGGGTGTTTTACCCCGAGGAAGCGTTTCAGGAAAAGGGAGATGCAGCCAGGTGAGGTTTGAAATTGTAATAAATTCTGCGTATAATATACTATTTATGTAACACACCAAAAAGGAGGCGCACCGTTTGGCACAGGGCCCTAAGAAAAAACCAAAACACACCAAACTGGTGCTGCCCAGTGAAGGCGGGCCCGCAGAGCGGGGCCGGAAGGAAAAAAAAGACCGTTTGGGCCGTAAAACAGGCGGGGCCACAGGCATAGAGGATACGCTGCATACGCCCGATGCTGCCGCCACAGCGCCACCCGCCCCGCAAGCGGAAAAAAACGGGCAGGCCCATGCGCCACCCGTGCAGCATTCTTCTGCCAAGGTTCCCGGCCAAACGGGCGGGCAGCCCTTACAAAGCGGGGCCGCCTTTACGCCGCCGGTGCAGGGGCAGCCTGCGCCCTCTTTTGCAGCTACGGCCGACGTCCCCCTGCCGGACAATGCCATTGTACTGCCGCACAAAAACCCCCGCTTGCAGGCTGTGCGGCGAAAAAAACGCCTGCGGCGTATCGTCTCTATAGTGGCGGTACTTTTGTTGCTGTGCGGGCTGTGGCTATATTTTAGCGGGCTATACCTTTACGCCGTAATGGCGGCCCAAAACGCATACGATTCCCTGCGCATCCGCCTTACCCCCGGCAAGGGCTGGCCCGCACCCTTTTCCATCTCAGGCTTTATCACTGCGCAGGAGATGGACGGCGGTGGTTTTGCGGCTCTGGGCAATAAGGATATGGCCCTGTTTTCCTCCTCGGGTACCGAACTGCGCCGGGTGCAGCACGGCTATGCAAACCCCGGTATCTCCACGGGCAACACCAGGGTTTGCGTGTATAGCCGGGGGGGCAAGGAATATGCGGTGGAGGGCCGGGGCGGCACGGTGCTGCGCCGCAGTACCGAGCAGGACATTCTGTTTACGGCCATGAGCCCCGGCGGCACCCTGGCCGTCGTCACCTCCTCGCGCTACCGCTCCAATATTGAGGTCTACGACCCTATCTACCCAGTCCAGCCAAAATTTTCTTGGTCGATGGTGGATGAAAAACCCGTTACAGGCGCTTTTAGCAGCGATAACCGCAATTTTTCTCTGGCCTGCCTCTCGGCCGAGGGTGGGGCGCTGGGGAGTACCATCTACCTGCTGCGCACCGATAAAACCCAGCCGCTGGGCACCATACGGGCCGATGACGCGGGCATATTGCAGATGGAATACATAGGCCAAAGCCGCTTGCTTGCCGTGTTTGACCGTTACGCCGCCCTGTATAACCTAAAGGGAGAAGAGGTGGCCCGCTATGACTACAATGGCCGCAACCTGCTTGCCGCCGATATGGGAGAGGGGCGGCTGGCCTTGGTATTTGGTTCCAGCGCGCGGGACAGTTACGAACTGGCGCTTTTGAACGACCGTTTGCAGCCCCTGTTTGAAGAGCCTGCAGCAGGCACTGGTACCCCACGGGTATTGAGCGCTGCCAATGGGGTGTACCTGCTATACGGGCAGGATGTGGCGGCTTTTACCCTGGAGGGCGCACAGGCCGAAATTCGCGGTTTCAGCGCCAAGCCCTTGGATTTGGTTCAAGCCGGAGAACCGCTGGTTCTCACGGTGTCCAGCGCCGAGCCCCTGGGTGAACTGCTGGGCGGCGGCGCCCAAACGCCTGCGGCGGAACCATCCTCTGCCGCTTCTGTGGGGGCGGATGCCAGCCCAGCGCCCAGTTCAATGCCCAATTCGGCCTAGGGGATGCTAAAACCCTGCATATTATATATAGGAGATACACCATGCCTTTACCCGCCTTGATTTTTGATATTGCCTGCCTTGTTGTTCTGTTGCTCTCGGCCCTGTACTTCGCCCGCAAGGGCATTATTGCGGGGTTGCTCAGCCTTTTGGGCACGGCCATTGCCATTGCTGTTTCCACCTTTGCGGCGCGCAGCTTTGCCCTGCCGGTGTTCGATAAGTTCTTCCGCGCCGGGCTTTTGGAAAGCTTGGAAAGCGCCTTTGCCGACCAAAACGCCCTGGCCATAGAAAATGCCATGCAACAACTGAACCAAATTCTTCCGGCCCAGGCCAGAGAGGCGCTGCTGGGCGCGGTGAACATCAGCGAATTAAACCCTGCCCAGCTGGCCGACAAAATGGTTACCGAAATTGTGCAGCCCCTTGTGCTGCCGGTGGTTACCCTGGTGCTGTTTGTGGTGTGCTTTTTGCTGGCGCGGGTGCTGATTGGGGTGCTTTTGCACCTGCTTAGCGCTGCCAGGGGGCTGCCCTATATAGGTACGGTGCAAAAAGCCTTTGGGGCCGTGGCCGGTGTTTGCATTGGGGCACTGTATGTGTTTGTGCTGGTGATGGTGCTGGAAGTGGCTGGTAATTTTTTGGGCGCCGAAGCCCTGGGCGGCGGGGTGCTAACCAGCAGTTATTTTTACAAGGCCTTTTCACAAATTAACTTTATTTTATGAAATATCGAATAAAAAATATGCCGTTAGCAGTCTAAGCAAATGATTGCCAAAACCGCAGGAATGGTGTATAATAAACCTTGAGGTAGAAGAGGATTCATCGTTTTGTCACAGAGATTCCATATCCTAGTGGTATACTGTATAAGACGCAGGGGTGGCGGCCAGATGCCCAGCCACAGCGGCGCCCAAAGCGCAGAAGAAAGGCGTTAAAAAATGATGATGTGTAAAAAATGTAAAAAACGGCCGGCTATCGTCTTCATCCAGCGCATGGAGGGGGAAGAGAGCCACAGCGACGGCTATTGCCTGACCTGTGCCCATGATTTGGGCATTAAACCCGTGGACGATATGATTAAACAGTTCGGAATATCGGATGGCGACCTGGAGAGCTTGGAAGAGCGCTTTGCCGGGTTTGTGGGCGAAGACGGCCTTGCCGCCTTGCAGGGCCCCATGGCCGGGGGCGAGGCCGCCGAGGAGGACGCAGGGGAAGAGGAGGATTTCCAGCCAGGCACCAGCGCCACCTTCCCCTTTGTGTTTGGCGGCCAGCAAAAAGAGGACCCCAGAGAAAAAAACCAGCAGGATAAAAACAAGGCCAAAAACGGCAAGCCCCCCAAACGCAAGTTTTTGGATACCTATTGCGAAAACCTGACCCAAAAAGCCGCCGATGGCAAGCTGGACAGGATTATTGGGCGGGACAGGGAGATATATCGCACCATACAAATCCTCTCTCGCAGGCAAAAAAACAACCCCTGCCTGATAGGCGAGGCCGGCGTGGGCAAAACCGCCATTGCCGAGGGCATTGCCCTGCGCATTACAGCGGGGGAGGTGCCCAGCCGCCTGAAGGATAAAGAGATTTACCTGCTGGATTTGACCGGCCTTGTGGCGGGCACCCAGTTCCGCGGGCAGTTTGAAAGCCGGGTGAAGGGTTTAATCAGCGAGGTAAAAAGCGCCGGGAATGTGATTTTGTTCATTGATGAAGTGCACAATATCACCGGCGCGGGCGATAGCGAGGGGGCCATGAACGCGGCCAATATTTTAAAGCCCGCCCTCTCCCGCGGGGAAATTCAGGTAATAGGGGCCACCACCTTTGCCGAGTACCGTAAGCATATTGAAAAAGACCAGGCACTGGAGCGCCGCTTCCAGCCCATTAAAGTGGAAGAGCCCAGCCTGGACGACACGGTGAAGGTGCTGATGGGCGTAAAGGAATATTACGAGGCGCACCACCACGTAAAGGTGAGCGCCCAGATTGTGGACCAGGCGGTGCGCTTGTCTGAGCGGTATATCACCGACCGCTTTTTGCCCGATAAAGCCATTGACCTATTAGACGAGGCCAGCGCCTGTTGCAGCCTGCGCCACCCCCAAATTACCGAGTGGCAGGACGCCGAAAAGAACTTGGCGGTACTGCGGGAGGAAGAACAGGAGCTGGAGCAGCAGAAAGACCCCGACTATGAGCGCCTGGCCCAGGTAAAAAGTGAGATTGCCCGCTTGTTGCCCGGCGCGGGCGAATTAAAGGCCGCCGTGGATAAAATTGAGGTGACCATGGCCGACGTGGCCAAGGTGATTGAACTGTGGACGGGGATACCCGCCTTAAAAATTGAGGAAAACGAGTACGAGAAACTGGCGAAGCTGGAAGAACGCCTGTGCAAAAAGGTGATAGGCCAGAACGAGGCCGTGCATCTTGTGGCGGCCGCCATTAAACGCGCGCGGGCGGATATCAATGGCCGCCGCCGCCCGGCCAGCTTTATCTTTGTGGGCCCCACGGGCGTTGGCAAAACCGAACTGGTCAAACAGCTTGCCTTCGATTTGTTCGATTCCGTCGACCCGCTGATTCGCCTGGATATGAGTGAATTTATGGAAAAACACGCCGTCAGCAGGCTCATAGGCTCGCCCCCCGGTTATGTGGGTTACGACGAGGCCGGCCAGCTTACCGAAAAGGTGCGCCGCAGGCCCTATAGCGTGGTGCTGTTTGATGAGATTGAAAAGGCCCACCCCGATGTGATGAATATCCTGCTGCAAATTTTGGACGAGGGGAAAATTAACGACGCCCAGGGCCGGGCGGTGAGTTTTGAAAACACCGTTATCTGCATGACCTCGAATGCCGGCTCGGCCGACCGTACGGCCAGCCTGGGTTTTGATAAAACGGTGGCCGAGGCCAGCCGCGACAAAAGCATGAAGGCCTTGAAAGAGTTTTTACGGCCGGAGTTTTTGAGCCGGGTGGATGAGGTGATAGCCTTTAGCCCCCTGACGCCCGAAGATTTGAACCGCGTGGCCGCCCTGATGCTGGGCGAGTACGAAGCGCCGCTGCGCAACAAGGAGATTGCCCTCTCGTGGGATACCGAAGCGCTGCGCGCACTGTGTGAAAAGGCCAAAGGCGGCCAGTTTGGCGCGCGTGACCTGCGCCGGGTGATACGCAAAGAGGTGGAGGACAAAATTGCCGACGGTATTTTGAGCAACCAAAAGCTGGAACGCATCCGCGTGGGGGCAAGCGGTGAGGAAATTGACGTCTCCTTCTCTTGACAAATTTGCTTTGCCTACTGTATTCTAATAAGTACTGCCGCGGGCAAGCCTGTGGCAGGCCCTGCGGACGTAGTTTAGTGGTAAAACCCCAGCCTTCCAAGCTGGCTTTGTGGGTTCGATTCCCATCGTCCGCTCCAATTAAAATACACGATGAATCGATAAGATTTGTCGTGTATTTTATTGTTAG
The DNA here is from genome assembly GCA_964550985.1 of uncultured Oscillospiraceae bacterium. Classification (GTDB taxonomy): domain Bacteria; phylum Bacillota; class Clostridia; order Oscillospirales; family Ruminococcaceae; genus JAAYCI01. The sequence continues at coordinate 28,971 of CAZKBM010000003.1, read as the reverse complement.
TACCACACAAACTACCACACTCACAAAACGAGACCCCGAGGCTACTGCTGCCCCGGGGTCTCGTCATTTTCTCCGCCATCTCCCGCCGCTTTGTTGCCCAGCAGTTTGCCCCCAATAAAGGCAGTACCCTTTCAGTAAAAAGGGAAACATAATCCGACTTTTTTCTTCAAAAGTTATGCTATACTGTTGCTACCTTGAAAGGAGGGTAATAAAATGTCATTCAGCGCTTTTATTAGTTTTAACGGAAACTGCCGGGAAGCCGTTACTTTTTATGCCGAAGCTTTTGGTTTGGAACAGCCCAAGTTTTTAACCTATGCAGATGCCCCGAGTGATGCCGGTATGCCTGCGGCCCCCGGGGTAGAAAATTTGGTGATGTACACCGGCCTGCCCATTGGCGGCGAAATTGTGATGTTTTGTGACGTGCCCCCGGGGATGGAGTATCAGCTAGGCAGCCACATAAGCCCCGTGGTGGGTTTTGAAAAAGAAGCCGATATGCGCCGGGTTTTTGAGGGTTTAAAACAGGGTGGAACGGTGGAAATGGAACTGCAAAAAACCTTCTGGAGCACCCTGTACGGCATGGTTACCGACCCCTTTGGCATTACCTGGCAGCTAAACCTGGACGACGGAGCGGCGATGTACCCAGGGCCATAAGTGGGTAAACCCAATTACAGCATTTTCACAAATAACTTACACACCGTACCGGCAAAAACAGTTTTATGCTTCGCCTACAAATTTTGCAATGCCAAAAGCATTCCTATCATTTTGCGCCTTGCCTAAATCTGTTTTTGCTCGGCGCTTGCTGTGTAAAACATTTGTTCAAATGCTGTGGGTAGTGCCCGCTTTGCCATAATGGTTTATTGCAGGGCGTCAAAAAAAGCTGCCGAAGGGTGGCTTTTTTTGACGCCCTGGGGGTGTTTGAAGGCGTTTTATAGCCCTGTGCCGGCTGTGGGCAAAAAATGTGGCAAAAAAATGAGACGGACCTAAGCCAAGAAGATAATAGCGGCAAAGTATTTGGCAAAAAATGTAAAAATTTGCAGATTACACCTCTGTAATAGAGCCGCCATCAACTTGCCATTTTACCCTATTTTGGATATAATTATGTAAATATCCAAGCGATCATTTACAGCAAAAAATAGTACTTGTATAGTATATGGCGTTGTGGCCAGCGCTAAGGTTATTTGCCATAGAAACAGGAAGGATATAACCGAGATGAAGAGAAATAGAGGAATTGCGGCGGTAGCCAGTTTGCTTTTGCTGGTAAGCCTTGCGTCTTGCGGGCAGGCGGCAACAGGCGGCCAGCCCGCACAGGCGGGGGGAAGCCAAACCGCCGTGAGTTTCCCCGGCACACCCGGCAATGATACGGTGGTTTTGGACATTACCGCCGAGCCAATGGAGATGAACTCCATGCTTACCAATGATGTGATTGCCATGGGTATTCTGGCCCAGTGTGTATCGGGCCTTACCAGGCTTGACCAAAACGATAAACCGGTGGCTGATTTGGCCGAGAGCTGGGAAATCAGTGAGGACAGTACCGTGTATACGGTACATCTGCGTGAGGACGCGCTTTGGGCAAACGGAGACCCCGTTACCGCCGGAGACTATTATTTTGCCTGGGTAACGCAGTTAAAACCCGAGACAGGGGCGCCTTTGGCGGCGTTTTTGTATGAAAACATCAAAAACGCCGAGGCTTTTTACCAGGGCGAGGCCGAAGAGAGCGAACTTGGGATTGAAGTGGTGGATGACCATACGATTAAAATTGAGTGGGCCCGCCCCATGCCCGAGGCCGAAGGCCTGTTCTTTTTAAGCAGGCCGTCCTATCTCCCGGTTAACCAAAAAGCCTATGAAGCCGCAGGGGCAGAGGCCTATGCGAAAGAGGCGGACACTCTGCTGACCAACGGCGCATACCGCATTACCGAGTGGGTGCATGATGACCATATCTCGCTGGAAAAATCAGACAGCTACCACGGTGCCGCCAAGGTGCAGATACCCAAGATCAAGCTGGTGATGCTGGCGGATGCCAACACCCGTTTGAATGCCTTTATGACCGGGGAAATAGACCTGAGCAACCTGTACAGTGAACAAATTGCCCAGGTGAAGGAAAAGGATGAAGCTGCGCTGGATACCTATTTTGACGGCGCATCCTGGTATCTCGGTTTTAATGCAAACAATCAGTATCTGGCAAACAAAAACCTGCGTCAGGCGCTGGCTTATTCCATTGACGTGCAAAGTTTGCTGGATAATGTCATTGCAGATGGCTCGGTTGTGGCCGATGGCTTAATTCCCTCCACCGTTGCCGGGGCAGGGGGCCAAACCTATGCAAGCGCCCGCGGCAGCCTGTTTGCCTACGATTTGGAAAAGGCCAAGGCCAGCTTTGAAACGGCTTTGGCGGAACTGGGCGTGACCGCTGATGAAATAAGCCTGACGCTGGATGTGGGAAATACCCCCTATAGCCAAAACCAGGCGGCCTATATACAGCAGCAGTGGCAGCAAAACCTGGGGCTTAACGTAACGGTAAACGCCCAGCCCTGGGGCGCCTTACAAGAGGCAAAGGCAAATGGAGACTTCAATATCAGTGTGGAAGTAAACACCTGTGCGGATAACACGGCCATGAGCATGTTGAAGTTTTTTACTGCGGAGAACGAGATGGGCTACGCCAATGCCGAGTATGACCAGTTGGTGGCCGCGGCTGGAACAGAGGCGGACCCCCAGAAAAAGCAGGACCTGATGATACAGGCTGAGGGGATTTTGCTGGAAGACATGGCCGTGGGGCCGATGTATTTTACCTGCACCACCTATGCCGTTTCCAATAAGCTTCAGGGGCTAGTGCGCACGCCCTTCCAGTATTTTAATGTAATCGATGGCGCTGCCATTGCGGCCCAGTGATGCAGTGATACAGCAGACGGGGAAAATGGCAAGGGATAGGGGGGAAGGCTTTGAAGCTTCAGGTACAGTATATCCTAAAGCGTCTGTTCTATTCCTTTCTCACCGTCTTTATCCTCATCACCATCACTTTTTTGCTGATGCACATGCTTCCCGGCGCGCCATTTTCGGGCAATAAATCCATCAAACCGGCTGTTCAAGAGGCCCTTACGGCAAAGTATGGGCTGGATAAACCCGTGCTGGAGCAATACACCATCTACCTTGGGAACATTTTGCGCGGTGATTTGGGCAGTTCCATCTCTTCGGGCAGGCAGGTTACCAGCATTATTGCCAGCGCCTTCCCCGTCTCGCTTGATTTGGGGCTGCGCGCTTTGTTATTTGCCCTGCTCATGGGCCTTCTGCTGGGTGTTGCGGCTGCTTTAAACCACGGCAGGCCCTGGGATACCGGCGTTATGCTCATCGCGCTTTTGGGGGTGTCTATCCCATCGTTTATCATGGGGGCGCTGCTGCAGTACTTTTTGGGGGTGAAGCTATACCAGTTAACGGGTATACACATCTTCCCCATTGTGGGCTGGGCGGGCGAAAACAGCAAGATACTGCCCGCCTTTGCGCTGGCCTTTGGCACCATTGCCGTGGTTAGCCGCCTCATGCGCTCCAGTATGCTGGAGGTGCTGGGGCAGGATTATATCAGCACGGCGCGGGTTAAGGGGCTAACCCGGCGCCAAATTGTGTTGCACCACTGTATGCGCAACGCTATTATGCCCGTTGTTACGGTGCTAGGCCCCATGATAGCCGTGCTGCTTACCGGCGCTTTTGCTGTCGAAAGCATCTTCTCCATACCGGGGTTGGGCAAATATTTTGTCGAGTCTGTTCAGGCCAGCGATTACCCTGTAATTGTGGGCACCACCTTGTTTTTTGGTAGCTTTTTGGTGCTGTGCAACCTGGCGGTTGATATTGCGCACAGCCTGGTGGACCCGCGCATAAAGCTTGGGGGGGACGAAGATGAGTGAGGCAGGCCGTAAAATACCGGCAAGCCGCTTTGTAAAAAAGTTACAAACAGGCCCCTTGATGGAAAGCGCTGAGGCAGGTAAATCCCAGGGCTTTGGGCGGGAGACGGCGAAGCTGTTTGTGCAAAGCCCCGCGGCGGTATTTTTTTTGGTTGTAATTGTGGCGCTGGTATTGGGCGCGGTGCTCATACCTTTTTTTTGCCCGTTTAGTTATGCCGAGCAAAACATTACCTTTACAAACCAACCCTTTTTTAGCAAAGACCCCGCCAGCGGCTTTACCCATATTTTTGGCACCGACCATCTGGGGCGGGACATCTTCACCAGGCTTTGGTATGGGGCCAGAATTTCTTTAACCGTAGCGGGGGCAGTGGCCCTGATTGACTGCGTGGCGGGCACTTTATATGGCTGCATTTCGGGCTATTTGGGCGGCGGTGCAGATACTGTGATGATGCGGCTGCTGGAGATTGTAAACGGAATACCCTATATGATTGTGGTGCTGCTTTTAATGGCGGTATTGCCACGTGGGGTGGGCACCCTGATTGTGGCCTATTCCCTTGTGGGCTGGACGAGTATGGCAAGGCTGGTACGCAGCCAGGTGCTATCCCTAAAAAGGCAAGATTTTTATATGGCGGCCAAAATTATGGGGGCGGGCCTTTGGCGCATGATTTTTGTACACCTGCTGCCCAATATGCTGGGGCTGATGATTGTCCACATCAGCCTGGATATCCCCGGCATCATTTTTACCGAGGCGTTTTTATCCATGCTGGGCATGGGGGTGCCGCCGCCCTACCCCTCCATAGGCGTTATGATAAAAGACGGGGCCAGCGTGTTTCAAACCTATCCCCTGCAACTGGCGGTGCCGGGGCTGTTTATCTGCCTTTTGATGCTGGCGTTTAACCTGCTGGGAGACCGCCTGCAAGATGTGCTGAACCCCAAAGTGAGGAGGACTGCACCGCGTGGACGTAGTGTTAAGGGTAAAAAACCTAAACGTGTCTTTTAGTGTTGCAGCCGGGGTGGTGCAGGCCGTGCGCGGCGTAACGTTTGAGGTGAAAAGCAGAGAGATTTTGGCGCTGGTGGGCGAGAGTGGCTGTGGCAAAAGCGTAACCGCAAGGGCCATGCTGCGGCTGGATGACCAGCTTGGTGTTTGCACAAAAGCCGAGGAACTTCTGCTGGAGGGCCGGGATATACTGGCTGCTTCTGAAAAAGAGATGCTGGAAATTCGCGGTGGGCTGGCCGGGATGATTTTTCAGGATCCGCTTACCTACTTAAACCCCACTATGAAAGTGGGAAAGCAGGTGACGGAGGCCCTGCTGCGGCGGGGAAAGATGACCCGAGAGGCCTGCCAAAAAGAGGCGGTGCGGCTGCTGGAACTGGTACAGATACCAAAGGCGTCCCTGCGGGCACAGCAGTACCCCCACCAGTACTCGGGCGGGATGCGCCAAAGGGCCATGATTGCTATGGCCCTGGCCTGTGGGCCCCGGCTGTTATTGGCCGATGAACCCACAACGGCCTTGGACCCAACCATTCAACTACAAATATTAACCCTGCTAAAAAATGTGCGGCGGCAAACAGGCGCGGCCATTTTGCTTATTACGCACGATTTAAGCGTTGTGGCCAGTGTGGCCGATACGGTTGCCGTGATGTACGCGGGTAAAATTGTGGAAAAAAGCGGTGTGGAAAAATTGTTTTCCTCCCCGGCGCACCCCTATACGCAAAATTTGCTGCGCAGCTTGCCCACAAGGGGCACAAACGATGTGTTATACGCCATAAAAGGCGCGCCGCCCAATTTGCTAAGCCCCCCAGTGGGCTGCCCCTTTGCCCCCCGCTGCGAGGAATGCAGGCAAATTTGCTGCGAAGAGGCGCCGGAGGAAAGGGAGATAGAAGCGGGGCATAGCGTTTCGTGCTGGCTGTGGCACCCAGATTGCCCGAAGGGGGAAAAACAGTGAAAGTACCCTTACTGCGGCTGGAGCATGTGTCCAAAAGTTTTTCTTTAAAAGGGAAAAGAAAAAACGTAGCTTTGCATGATGTTAGCCTTGACATCTGGCAGGGGGAGAGCCTTGGGGTGGTGGGGGAATCCGGCTGCGGCAAATCTACCCTTGCTAAAATGATAATGGGCGTATATCCTAAAGTAGAGGGTAGCATTTATTTCCACGGGCAGCCCCTTCATCTGCAAAACCGTAAAGCCCGCCTTGCCTTTGCAGAAAAGGCGCAGATGATTTTTCAGGACCCTTATTCCGCCCTGAACCCCCGCATGAAGGTGGGGGATATTGTGGCTGAAAATTTGGCCATCCACCGCCGCTTGCCCCAAAGCGAAAAAAAACAGAGCGCTCAGCAGCTTTTGGAGATGGTGGGCTTGCCGGCGGCAAGCGCCAACCGCTTTCCCAGTGAATTTTCGGGCGGGCAGCGGCAGCGCATTGGCATCGCCCGCGCGCTGGCCATACGGCCAGAACTTCTGGTGTGCGATGAGCCAATCTCAGCTTTGGATGTATCCATTCAAAGCCAAATTATGAACCTGCTAAAGCGCCTTGGGCAGGAACTGGGCTTAACCTACCTGTTTATCGCCCACGATTTAGCCATGGTGCGGTACATATCCAGCCGTGTGGCGGTGATGTACCGGGGGCACGTGGTAGAATTGGCAGGGGCCGATATGCTGTACGAAAGGCCGCTGCACCCCTATACCCAGCTACTTTTGCAGGCCGTGTTAACGCCCGATTTGAGCGGGCGTGAAAAACTGGATAATAGCGGTTTACAAGGGGAGGTGCCCCGGTTTGCAGAGGAGGGGGTGGCCTGCCCCTTTACCAGCCGCTGCCCACAGGTAAAGGCACAATGTATGAGTGAAAAACCGGAATTACGGGAATGCGCCCCCGGGCATTTTGTGGCCTGCCACCAGATGAAGGGATGTTTGTATTGCTAAGCTGAAATACAAAAGGTATGAGTATGTTAGAATTTTCAACACATCCGAAGGAAGACATCATGTCGCGCATTTTGGCAGTGCGTTATGTTGACCTGGACCAGGAATGGACGCTGTGCGAAGATTTGCTTTTGTGGGCCATTGGAAAAAACGACACCTATGGCACGGCGTTTGCACTGACCTATCTGGGAGACTATTACCTGGCGCTTCGCAAAGAGGAAGAGGCCGGGGAATATCTGCTGAAAGCCGAAAATATGCTATTGGATGCCCCAAGCTGGTATTTTTTGCGTTTGCAACTGTACAGCTTTTTGGGTATCTATTATGATGTACGCGCGGATGAAAAAAATGCTACAGATTATTACCTGAAAACCATTTCCCTTTCAGAAAGTATCCATGAGATACAAAGCAGATGTGTGGCGCTCAACAATTTGGCTACCATTTTTTCTCGCTACAATAGTCACGAAGAAGCGCTAAAATATTACCAAAAGGCCTACCAGCTACAAAAGGAGCAGGAGGAATCTCCCCAGCGCCCGGTTTTACTGGTAAATTTGGCTGAAACCTATTTAAACCTTGATAAAAAGAAAGAGGCCAAAAAGTGTATTGAGCTTTGCGAGCAAATAGAAAAAGAACGGAATTTAGAGGATATTTACAGTAGCCGCGGCTGGTGCAGTTATTATGCGGTGATGGGGGAAAAAGAGAAGGCCATCCGCTATGCACAGCGCTTTTTAGACCGAAAAAATACTATAGAGAGCGATAAACTGACTGCCTTTGACTCCTTTTTAGGCCTGTATGAAAGAATGACAGAACTGGGCGATGCACACTATGCCGGCTGCTTTTTACGTGCGCTGGAGGAAGTGGGCAGTACGGGGGGGCTTGAGCAAAGAGAAAAATTGGAAGAGGCAAAAATTCGCCATATCCTTTTGTTTGAGCCTTTGGAAAAACATGCGGAGGCGTACCGCAGGTTCTACGAAAAAAACTTGCAATTTCGCCATAAAGTGAAGGAAACAGTGGCCGAGGCTATGAAAGCCAAAATATATTTAGATAAACTGGTGCGGCAAAAGCAACGCATGAAAACGGTGCAAAAAACCCTAGAGGCGGAAGTGCAAATTGATGAACTGACCAGCATCTACAACCGCAGGTTTATGGAAGCTTTGTTACAGGCAAACACCGGGGAAGCGAATGCGGCCGCATTGGGCATGATTGTGTTAGATGTGGATTATTTTAAAGAGTACAATGATTTTTATGGCCACCTGATGGGTGACATGGCCCTGAAAGAGGTGGCAAACTGCCTGAAGATGGACGGGCAGATAGGGGTATACCCCTGCCGCTTTGGCGGCGATGAATTTGCCTGTGTTTGCATTGGCCTTACGGCGCAGGAGGTGGAAACCTATATCTGCAGCGTGCGCCAGCATCTGTATGAAGCGGCGATTGAACACAAAAAATCTCCTTGTAGCAGCGAATTAACCCTATCGATTGGCTATGTTGTGGCAGAGCCTGAAACGCAGGTTGAGGGGCACTTCCTGTTCCAACTGGCAGATAAGGCCTTATACCAAAGTAAACGTTCTGGCAGAAACACCTATACCAGAAGCCGGGTGGGTGAGATATGAGCAGAAAAAAACAAAAACCAACAGGCCTTTCCCGCCAATCGGTGCTGATGCAGCGCATTTTGGAAGTGCGCTTTACCGATTTGGAAGAGGAAAAACGCCTGTGCAAAAAGCTGCTGGAACTCTCAGAGGCGGAACAGTACCTATATGGCAGCGCTTTTGCCAATGTGTATCTGCTGGATAGCCACCTGGCCCTGGGTGAGTACAGTAGCTGTGATTTTTACCTCGCGCGGGCCAGCGCACTGTGCAAAGAATATGGCTTCGACGACCTGATGCTGGTACTATGCAACAGCGCCGGGCTGTATTACCAAAAACTGAACGATGACCAAACGGCGCTTGGGTATTTTTTGGAAGGTTTACAACTGGCCGAAAAACAGGAAGGGAACAACCTTGCCGACAAGCTGTATAATAACGTTGGTTATTCCTTTGGCTGTAATGGAGATTTGGAGATGGTAAAAAAGTATTGTGAACTGGCCCTTCAAACGATAGAATCTCACCTGGAAGGGGAAAATATCGACCGCGCCATTGTATATTTATGCAATTTGGCCGAAACAAATCTCCACCTTGGTAACACAGATGGCGGCCGCCAGATGCTAGAGCGGTGTGATGCGCTTAGCAGAGACGACAGATACAGCCGGGTACGCCTGGGCTGTACCTGGTGCGCTTTCTATGCCAAAACAGGGGATAAAAAACGCTGTGTTGAGTATGCCGATAAGCTGATAGAAACAGAGTTAGCCGCTTTGGATGACCAATTTTTTGTTTGCGACATGGCGGAAGGCCTGTGCGGAAACATGCTGATTATAGGCGACCATGCACGGGCCAGACGGGTTTTGGATATCATTCAAAAGATGGAATATAATAGTTCTATCGCTTGGCGTTTTCGGATACAATGCCTAAAAATTAAATGTTGGAAGGCATTTGGAGAGACGGATAAACTGGATGAAGCCTATAAAGAGTACTATGAAATTGTGATGAAACTTGCCTTAACCGAAGATGAGACCCACGTGCAAAGTATGATATCTAAAATTTTGATTGGAGAGGCAAAGCAAGAGCGCGAACAGATGCGCCGGCAGATGCGGGAACTGGAGAATGTGGGCCAACTGGATGAACTGACAGGACTGTATAACCGCCGGTATTTTAATAAGTTGGTTAGCAAAACCGCCAACCGGGCAGAGACGCACACCCTGGGCTTTATTATGCTGGATGTGGACTATTTTAAACAGTATAATGACTATTATGGGCATTTTTTAGGAGATGATGCCCTGCGTGCGGTGGCGGGTGTGTTATTGAAAGAAGCGACCGAAGGCATTTCGGTTAGCCGCTACGGCGGCGATGAGTTTGTGTGCCTATGCATCAATTTGCAGGACGATGAAGTGGAAAACTATGTGAAACGGGTTTTGGCCTCGCTGCAGGCTTTGCGCATTCCCCACGAAAAGAACCCCAAATATGGCGTACTTTCTATTTCCATGGGGTATTGTAACGAGCCATTAACAGAGAAAACAGATTTTGACAAACTATTAAACCTGGCCGACAAAGCGCTGTACGAGGCGAAAGAGGTGGGCAGGGGCGGTTACATGCGGAAAAGGCTATATTGATAGCAGGCACAAAAATATAATAAGTAGGGATACTGGACTGTATAAGGGCGTTAAAGGAAGTGAACAGGTGGACACACAGCGAAAGAAATTGCTGGTGGTAGATGACGTTGAAATTAACCGGGCTATTTTGAACGAGTTATTCAGCAAGGATTTTGAAGTGCTGGAAGCCGAAAATGGGCAGGCGGCCTTGGAAGTGTTGAGCCGGGAAAAAAGTGAAATTGCCATTGTATTGCTGGATTTGGTGATGCCGGGCAAAGATGGGTTTGCCGTACTGCGGGAGATGAACGAAACTGGCCTGATTCAGCAGGTGCCGGTCATCCTCATCACCGGTGAAGATGACGATGAAAAGGCTTTGCAGGGCTATGCCCTGGGTGCCAGCGACCTGGTGCACAAACCCTTTAACCCCGATATTATCACACGCCGGGTGGGCAATGTGGTAGATTTATATGCCTATAAAAACAGTTTGGAACAAAAACTGAACGAACAAAAAATCACCCTGGAAAAGCAGGCAGCCAAGCTGCAAAAATCCAACCTGTTTTTGGTGGATGCCCTTTCTACCACGGTGGAGTTCCGCAACATTGAAAGCGGGGAGCATATCAAGCGGATACGCGCTTTGGTGGGCATATTGCTGGAACAGATGAGCGAATACTACCCGCTAAGCGCCGAACAGATTGTGCAAATTTCCAGCGCGGCCTCGCTGCACGATATTGGCAAAATTGCCATACCGGATTCCGTGCTGCTAAAGCCCGGGCCGCTGACGCAGGAAGAATTTGAGGTGATGAAAACCCATTCGCTGCGCGGCTGCGAAATTTTAGATAGCTTGAAGTATGACAAAACCGACGAATATTTTGGCTATTGCTACGACATCTGCCGCCACCACCACGAGCGCTGGGACGGAAGAGGCTACCCCGACAAACTGAAAGGGGATGAGATCTCCATCTGGGCCCAGGCCACCAGCCTGGCCGATGTATATGACGCTTTGACCAGCAGACGGGTATACAAGGCGGCTTACACCCACAAAGAGGCAACCCGGATGATTTTAAATGGGGAGTGCGGGGCCTTTAACCCCAAAATGTTACAGTGTTTTATGGAGGTGGAGGATAGCCTTTTGGAAAAAATACGAGAGGTGCATAGGCGCGAGTTGGGGGAGAGCCTGCCGCAGGGTGTGGTGGGCTAGCACAGGTATTTGGCGGCGGAGCCATAAAACAGCAAGCGCCCAGAGGGCCTCAGTTTGCCTCTGTTTCCCAGCGGGTTAGCAGGGCGCGTACCTGTGCCTTGGTTTGGGCCAAATCCTCGTGGTATGCGGCCAACAGGTTTGCATCTAAAACACCTGCGCGCAGGCTATTCATAAGGGCGCTGCAACTTTGGAAAAGTGCGCTGAGAGACAGGTTGCCCGCCAGCCCTTTTATGGCGTGTGCAGCGTCGGCCGCCTTGGCAATATCGCTTTGGGCTAAGGCGCTGTCCAGTTCGTCCAGCTCGGCGCTTTGCAAAAACAGGCCCAGCATCCGCGCGTACAGTTTTTGGTTACCCATCAGGCGGTGCAGGCCGCTTTGGGTGTCGATATAGGTGTTTTGGGGGCTTTTCATTTTAAACCTCCGTTCGTTTTATAAAAGAAATCACGACCGATTTTCTTTTTTAGTATACGGGTTTTGCCGCTGTTTTTCAATTGAGAGACAAAAAGCGGGTAATTTTTGTTTTTGCGGTTTTTTGCGCACATTTGTGATACAATAGGGCCAGTGATACAAGGCCGCTTTACCGTGGCAAAAAATGGGGGAAAACCCTGTTGCAGAAGGAGGGTAAACCGATGGCAGAAGAAAAGAAGGACAAAAAGCAACTGGTGGATTACCCCGGATACCAGCCGGGGGTACGCACCCCGTTTCCACCCCAAAAAGAGGGGGGAGAGGCACTGAACCAGCGCCCCGCGCGTGAGGAGGGGAAAACCGACAAAAAGCCCTTCTATGAAACCTACGACCCCGACCCCAGAACCACCGACCCCACCAAAACCACCCCGGGCGCGCCCGATATCCACGACCCGCACACCGTGCTTTCCCCAGATGAGGATCTTTCGCGCTGGAGCCCCGACCCAAACTTGGAAAACCGATACGAAAAGTAAAAACGTATTTTCGGCCCCCTACGCCCCCTACACAACCGGGGGCCTTTTTCATTGACAGGCCCCCATATTTTTGCCATAATATAGGGCAATGGTTTACCCCTGGCGGCGTTTATACAAAAGTAAGCCGGGTATTTGCCGTGGTAGGCCGCCCCTGTATACGCCTACCCATTATGAATTAACAGGAGAAAACGAATGGCCGAATCGGTTACACATTTTTTGCAGGAATACCTCTCGCCCGAACTTGTCATCTTTGTTATTTCGCTGTTGCCCATTTTAGAACTGCGCGGTGGGCTGATAGCCGCCGCCATTTTGGGGGTGCCCTGGTATATCGCCGCGCCCCTGTGCATTCTGGGCAACGCCATTCCCGTGCCCTTTATCATCTTTTTTATCGAGCGTATTTTGGGCTATTTGAAAGACCATGGGCCCATTAAAAAATTTGCCCGTGCCATTGAGGCGCGCGCCATGCGCAAGGGCGCCGAGATGATGGAAAAATACCCTCACCGAGTGCAGATTGGTTTGTTGGCCTTTGTGGGCATCCCCCTGCCCGTTACCGGCGCGTGGACCGGCTCGCTGATTGCAGCGCTTTTGGGCATATCGCCCAAACGCTCTTTCCCTGCCATTTTTGCGGGTATTTGCAGCGCCTGTGTCATCATGCTGGTGCTTACCTATTTAATACCGGGGCTGTTTGGCTTTACGGTTGGTTAGGGTATTTACAGCATTTGTTCAAATGCTGTATGTAAAACATATGTATTGGCTTAGTTGGCTGTAAAAATAGGGCGGGCGCAACACTTGCGCCCGCCCTATTTTCGGCTGACATGAGGTACTAGGCGTTTTTCATAATGATGCTCTCCATCACGTTGGCAACATGCTCGCAGGTATCGCAGCAGTTTTCCAGCCGGTCAAACACCTCACTCCAGGCCAAGATGCCAACAGCGTCGCCTCCCTCTGCAAACAAGCGGTGCATCGCATCAATATAAATGGTGTCTCCCTCTTCCTCCAGGGTATTTACCTCCACAATGGCCGGGTGCAGCGCGCTGGATTTATGAAAATTCGGAAATTCCTCCATGGCGCTGCAAAGAGCCTTGCAGCAGCGCACAATCACCTCACAAAATGCCAGGGCCTCGGGCCGCACCATTTGAATGTTGTACATGTACATACGTATTAAAACATCCTCAATGGTGTCTACCAGTTCGTCTGTCTCGTTAGCAAGCTGAATAATGTCCTCCCGCTCGATAGGGGTTACAAACTCTTTTGCCAGTTTTTTCATCATCTCGTGCTTAATTTCGTCGGCCTCATGTTCAATGCCGTGTAGCTCGGCCATACGGGCTTTAAAATCATCCCGGCCAAAATCCAAAAGGGTGCTTTGCAGTTCCTCGGCCGCCCGGCAGGCCATTTGGGCAAGCTGGCGGAAGGTGCTGAAATAAAGGTTCATTTTCGCCATGGGTGGCGCCTCCTGTTATTACAAGGATAATTTTGGTAGAATGCCAGGCGTTTGGCGTCGGGATATCCATTTTAAAAAATAGCTGTGAATAATTTTGCCATGAGAAAACCTATCAGGCCGCAGCCGGGAAAGGTGAGCAGCCAGGTGGCCACCATTTCGCCCACAATGCCCCAGTTTACGCTGCGCAGCCGCCGCGCCGCACCCACACCCATAATGGCCGTGGTTTTGGTGTGCGTGGTGGAAACGGGTATGCCCGTAAGCGAGGAGAGCAACAGGCAGCTTGCCCCGGCGGCGTCGGCGGCAAAACCCTGGTATTTTTCCAGTTTCACCATGTCCATGCCAACGGCTTTGATGATGCGGTAGCCCCCAATGGAGGTGCCAAGGCCCATCACCACCGAGCAGAGCAAAATCAGCCAAAAGGGGATGTCAAAGCTGGTGGTGTGTGCGTCGCCCCTGGCAAGGGCCATACCCAGCAGAAAAACGCCCATAAATTTTTGGCCGTCCTGCGCGCCATGCATGAAGGCCATGGCCGCGCCGCCCCCCACCTGCGCCCAGCGGAAGGGGCTGGTGGTTTTGCGGCGGTCGGCCTTTTTAAAGAATAGTTCCAGCAGGCGTACCACCACATAACCCATAAAAAAGCCCAAAAAGGTGGAGAGGGCCAGCCCGTACAAAACCTTCACCCACTCGCCCCCGTTGATGCCCGAAAGCCCCCCGTGCATGGCAATGGCCGCGCCCGAAAGCCCCGCAATCAAGGCGTGGCTTTCGCTGGTGGGTATGCCAAAGGCCCAGGCGGCCACGGCCCACACAACTATGGCCACCATGGCGGCGCACAGGCCAATCAAGGCGTCCCCGCTGTTCTCACCAAAATCTACCATGTTATATATGGTTTCGGCCACGGTTTTATTTACCATGGTCATAAAAAAGATGCCCAAAAAGTTGAACACCGCCGCCATTAAAATGGCTGGGCGGGGGGCCATGGCGCGGGTGGAAACACAAGTGGCAATGGCGTTTGGGGCGTCTGTCCACCCATTTACCATAATAACGGCCAGGGTTAGCAGCACGGTTATGCTAAAGGGCAAGCTGTGCAGCGCCTGATTCAAAAATTCTAAAAAGGTCATTTATATGTCCTTTCGGCGGCAAAAATACAAACGCTGGCCCCAAAAACATTTTCAGTATAGCACCCGCGCTGTGCCAGCGCAAGAGGAATTTTACAAGATGTTAGCAAAGGCTTTACAAGAGTCTTGCAAAGAGTTAGCATAGAGCAACACGAGGCGTTTCGAGCTTGTAATCCTAAATTTCGTTAAAAACTTCACTTGGTTTTTCCCGCAAGGGGATGCTTCGCGATAACAGAAATTTTGCATGACTAGCGCCGCAGCGCTGTTTCGTAGCGCAACCGAGCGAAGCGAGGCGCTTGGCGCGGAGATGACGCGTTGCAGCATTTGAACAAATGTTTTACACAACAAGCGCCGAGCAAAAACAGGTTTAGGCAAGGCGCAAAATTGTAGGAATGCTTGGTGCATTGCAAAATTTGTAGGTGAAGCATAAGACTGTTTTTGCAGGTGCGGTGTGTAAGTTATTTGTTCAAATGCTGTAGTATAACAGCGGTAAAACTGTAAAATGAATGGGTGGTGCGCCAAGCGGCTGCCCTTGGCACCCGCTTCTTTTGCCTTCGGCAAAAGGATATGCTATAATAAACGCCTACGGGGCTGCTTTTGCGCCGTGGGCATGAACAAATGCGATTGGGCGGGCTGCCCTTTGCGGCCTGCCGCTTTTTCTGCGAACAGGAGCTTAGATGCACTATTTAGATAACGCCGCCACCACCCAGGTACACCCTGTGGTGGCGGCCCATATTCAGGAGATTTTGCTGCAATACTGGGCCAACCCCTCCTCGCTGTATGCGCCGGGGCTGGCCGCCGAAGAAGAGATAGAAACCGCCCGCAAAACCCTGCTTAGGGCGCTGGGCCTGCCCTATAAACCCGGCGGGGCGGGGGCCAGGCTGGTGTTTACCGCCAGCGGCACCGAGGCGGACAATATCGCCATTTTTGGCGCGGCGCGCGCGCGTAAAAACTGGGGCAACCATCTGGTGGCCCCGGCCTATGAACACCCTGGCGTTGCGGCGGCGCTGCAATACCTGGCAAAATACGAGGGCTTTGACCTTACGCTGGTTCCCCCGGATGAAACCGGGGCGGTGAACCCAGAGGCTCTGCTGGACGCCATTGGGGAAAAAACCGTTTTGCTGTGCGCCATGCGGCTGAACAACGAAACCGGGGCCCTGCTGGACGCCGCCGCCCTTGCCAAAGAGGCAAAGAGAAAAAACCAGCGCATGGCCGTGCATGTAGACGCCGTGCAAAGCTTTACAAAACTGGGGCTGGACCTTGCGGCGGGCGATATTGATAGCTGTGCCCTTTCGGCCCACAAGTTGCATGGGCCAAAAGGGGTGGGCGCCCTGTATTTGCGGCAGGGGTTTGCGCTGCAAAGCCCGCTGGCCGGTGGCGGGCAGGAGTATGGCCTGCGCCCCGGCACCGAAAATATTGGGTACATAGCCGGGTTTGCAAAAGCCGCACAGCTTGCCCTTACGGTGCAGGGCCAAACCCAAGCTGCCATTGTCGCGTTGCGCCAAAAGCTGGACGCCGGCCTTGCGCAGTTGGCAGGCTGCGTGCCCAACTCCCCCAAAGAGGGCTGGCCGGGCATCTGCAATTTTAGCCTGCCGGGGCTAAAAAGCGAGGTGCTTTTGCACCACCTGGAAAAACGGCAGGTGTATGTTTCCAGCGGTTCGGCCTGTGCAAAAGGGCAGCCCAGCCACACGCTGACGGCCATGGGGCTGCCCAAAAACCGGGTGGATTCCGCCCTGCGGGTAAGCTTTTGCGGGCAGAACACCGAAGAGGATGTGCAGGCCCTGCTGGAAGGGCTGCATGAGGGGACAAAGCACCTTGCCAAAACCCGCTAATTAGGCGCGAATGCGGACGATGTGGACGCAGACGATATAGTAACGTACAGATTTAGGAGAGACCATGCAGGAAATTTTGATGGCCACCCAAGGCGAGATGGTGCTGAAGGGCCTGAACCGAAAAACCTTTGAAAATGCCCTGCTGAAATGCCTACGGGCAAGGCTGGAGGGCCTGGGCCGCTGGCGGGTACATGCAGCCCAAAGCACCGTGTACATACAGCCTGCCGATGAAGAGGCCATAGCCCAAACGGCCAAAGCTTTTGAACGCTGCACAAAGGTGTTTGGCATTGCGGCCTTTACCCGTGCGGCCGTGTGTGAAAAAGAATTTGAAAGTATTGCGGCCCTGGCCCTGGCCTACCTTGCGCCACAATTACAACACGCAAAAACCTTTAAGGTGGTGGCCAAACGCGCCGATAAAACCTTTCCCCTAAACAGCATGGAGCTATGCCAGGAACTGGGCGGGCGCATTTTAGATGCCTACCCACACCTGCGGGTGGACGTGCACGGCCCCGAACTTACGGTGATGGCCGAAGTGCGCGAGAGCGCTGCCTATGTGCATGCGGGCAAGCAACGTGGCGCGGGGGGGCTGCCGGTGCCCACCAGCGGGCGGGCTGCGGTGTTGCTTTCGGGCGGTATTGATAGCCCCGTGGCCGCCTGGCAGATGGCAAAACGCGGCCTGGGCCTGGTTGCGGTGCATTTTGCAAGCCCGCCCTACACAAGCCCCCGCGCGGCGGCCAAAGTACGGGCGCTGGCCGGGCTTTTGGCCCCCTACACCGGGCCCATGCCCTATTATGTGGTAGAGTATACGGCGGCCCAGGAGTACCTGCGGGATAGCCTGCAGCGGCAGGAGTATTTTACCGTGCTGATGCGGCGCAGTATGCTGCGCATTGCGCGTGAAATTGCACTGAAAGAGGGCTGTGAGGCGCTGATAACGGGCGAGAGCCTGGCCCAGGTGGCCAGCCAAACCCTGCCTGCCCTGGCCGCCACCGACGATGCCCAAAGCCTGCCCGTGCTGCGGCCCTGCATTGGCATGGATAAGCTTGAAATTACAGATATAGCGCGTAAAATTGATACCTTTGAAACCAGCATTTTGCCCTATGAGGATTGCTGCACCCTTTTTACACCGCCCCACCCCAAAACAAAACCCAAAATGGCCGAGGTGCATGTGCTGGAAGCCGCCCTGCCAAAACTTTGCGAATATGAGGCCGCCGCCGCCCAAAGCGCCGTTTTTGAACTGGTGCAGGCAGAGGCTTAGCCGGTGGCCCCCGCCCGCCCCGCCCCGCAGACCGCCCTTTTTACAGCAAATGAACAAACTGTAGCGCATAAATACGAGAAATATCAGGCGCTGCATGACAGATTCTACTCTGTATAAGAGTTTCTTACAAAAACCTGCTGTACAGCTTTTTGAGAAACTCTAATAACAAAAGTTTGCTGCGCAACCTTTTGAGAATCTGTAATAGCAATACATACGCCGCCCAATGCGGCGGGAGGTGAAGCGTTTGCGAGCCGAAATTATCAGTGTTGGAACCGAGCTGTTGCTTGGGGATATTGTAAATACAAACGCCCAGTACTTAGCGCGGGAACTTGCCGCGCTGGGCTTTACGGTGTATTACCAAAGCGTGGTGGGCGATAACCCCGCCCGCCTGCGCGCGCTTGTGCTGGAGGCCAAAGAGCGCAGCGACGTACTGCTGTTTACCGGGGGCCTTGGCCCCACGGCCGACGACCTGACCAAGGAGACGGTGGCCGAGGCCTTTGGCGACAGCCTTGTGCTAGATGAAGAAGAACTGGTGAAACTGGAGGCCTTTTTTAAAAAGCTAAACCGCCCCATGGCCCCCAACAACCGCAAACAGGCCATGGTGCCCCGCCGGGGGCAAAAGCTGAATAACCCCGCGGGCACCGCACCGGGGGCTTACTTCCGCCAGGGCAATAAGTACGCCGTGCTGATGCCCGGCCCCCCGCGTGAGATGAGGCCCATGTTTGAAAACGAGGTGCGCCCTTTGCTGGAAACCCTGCAAGAGGGGGCCATCCGCAGCAAAACCCTGCATGTGATTGGCATGGGCGAAAGTGACCTGGAAATGGCCGTAAAAGACCTTTTGGACGGCGGCAACCCCACGGCGGCACTGTACGCCAAAGAGGGCGAGGTGCATGTTCGTATCACGGCCAAGGCCGCAGCGGCCGAACAGGCCGACTATATGTGCGAAGAGATGGCCGGAATCTTTCGCCAGATATTGGGGGATTTGATTTACAGCGAGGACGACAGCGACCTGGCCGCCACCTGCGTAAAACTGCTGGCCCAGCGTGGCGAGAGCGTGGCCCTGGCCGAGAGCTGCACCGGTGGGTTGCTTGCCCAGCGCATTACGGCGGTGCCGGGTTCTAGTGAGGTGTTTGGCTATGGGGCGGTAAGCTACGCCAATGCCTGCAAGCAAAAGATGCTGGCCGTGCGCGGCGGCACCCTGCGGCGGCACGGGGCGGTAAGCAGCCAGGTTTGCGCCGAAATGGCCTTTGGCGCCGCCAAAAAGGGCGCCGCCACATACGGCGTGGGCATTACCGGCATTGCGGGCCCCGGCGGCGGCAGTGAGGAAAAACCCGTGGGCCTGGTTTATGTGGGGGTTGCACGGGGCAAACAGGTGTTCATCCGCAAGCTGAACGTTGCCGGGCGAGACCGCGACTATGTGCGTACCATTGCCACCCAAAACGCGCTGGAAATGCTGCGCCGGGTGATTTTGGGGCTGGATATCCCCGGCGCCAAAAGCTTTACCGCCGCCCAGCACGCCGATTATGAGCGCATTGGCCGCCCCAGGCGGCGGGGCGGGGGAATTGTGCGGCTGCTGGTGGCCATTTTGTTGGTGGCGGCCGTGTTTGGCCTGCTGGTGCTGGGCAGTTATTTTTTGCAAAGCAGCAAGTTGCCCTTAAAGGCTGTTTACCCTGCGGCCCAGGGGCTGCGCTACGGCAGCGAGGAGTACAAAAAAGCCGCCCAGGCCCTCATTCGGCAGGAGAAGGAGGCAAACCCCGCCGTTACGGGGTTTGTGGCCTTGCCGGGGGGCCTGGTTGAGAGCCTAGTGGCTCAAAGCCGGGAGGACCAGGCCAGCCTGCCAAACGCCCTGGATGGCCCCGGTATGCAGGGCATGGCCGTGCTGGGCAAAAATGCCGGCCTTGGGGCGGCGCACAGCAACACGGTGCTGGCCGGGGGCGGGGCCCTGCGGCCCATTTTGGAACTGGCCGATACCGCCCGCGCGGGGGATATTAGCACCTTTATCTATTATACCCCGAGTGAAGAACGAGTATACGAGGTGTTTGCGGCAGCTTACTTGGACGAAAACGAAACCCAGCCCGACGGCTTTGACCCAAGCCGCCTGAGCGTTACAGGCTATAATGAATACCTGAACTTTTTACTGGGCGCGCGGGGGCGTAGCCTGTACAGCATTCCCCTGGATGTGGGTGAAAACGACAGCTACATGACCCTGCAAACCGAAGACCCGGCGGTTCCTGGCCGGTATTTTTTTCTTTTTGGGCGGCTTGGCCGCGCGGGCGAGGGGGCTAGTACACCGCCTGCCCAGCCCGCCGGGGTGCCTTTGATGCCCAAAGCCTATTATGAAAAAGCGGGCCTGCCCCAGCCGGATTTCGAGGAGTATTATGGACGCTGGCTGCGGGGTTTTTTAACGGGCGATATGGACAATATGCAGTTGCAACTGCGGGCTGGTATGCCTGCGAAGGATACGGCCCCCAGCGTGCTCATCTACCCCGAGGAGGAAACGGCGGCGGATAGCGCGAGCGCGGCGGCCCTTGGGGCGGACACCCCCGAAGGAGAAGAGGCGGCTTCGGCACCGGCGGAAGGCGCGGCGGAAACTGCCGCCTCCAGCACCCCCGCGGCGGCGGAGGCCCCAGTCTCGGTGGCGCAGGCGCTGCGGCTGGCGCAAAGGCAAAGCCAGAACCAAAGCCAGAGCCAAAGCCTACCCTATGCCATGGCGGCCTCAATGCCCGAAGCCCGCCTGCCCGCCAAAAGTGATATGACCACGGCGGCCCCGCCCCCCTCCTCTGTTGCCCCGGCCTCAGGGTCGTCCTCTTTGGCGGGCGCGCAAAGCGGCAGCGATGCCGCGCCCCAGGCGGGCAGCGGCAGCCAAAGCGGCGGCACGGCGCAAAGCGGCAGCACAGCCCAAAGCAAACCGGCGGCCCAACCCACCATTTTGCGGCCCGACCCGCGCTTTTTAACCGTGCGGATGAACGGGGTGCTGGTGCGCGATAGCTGCACCAATGTGCTGGCGGCTATCTGCCAAAACGAGATGGCCGACGCGTCCCCTGCGGCCATTCAGGCGCAGGCCGTGGCCGTGCATAGTTGGGTTTTAAACCAGCAGGGGGGCGGCAACCCCGCGCCCGCCGTATGCGGGCAGATGCCCAGCCTTGCCATGAAAGACACCGTGGACGCCGTTAGCACCCTGGTGCTAAGCGAGGACGGCTACAACCCGGCCTTTACCCCCTGGTTTGCCATGGCGGCAAATGCCACAAACCCCGCGGCAGATCTATTTGGCAAACCCCGCAGTTACCTTGCGGGGGTGCCTACCCCCGAAGAGGCGGCCCTGAACGGCTGGCGGCAGATTATCGCCCTGCCCAAAACTGAGGTAGCGGCCCTGCTGCAAGAAAACCTGGGGCTGGATACCGCCCTGCTTGGAGAGCCGCACCTTTGGCTGGGGGAGGCCCAGCGCAGCGAGGGAGGCTATGTAAGCAAAATAGAGGTGGGCGGCACAGAAGTGAGCGGCCTGCGTTTTTGGCAGGAGGTTTTGCTGCGGGATGGCAAGCCCCTGCTGCCCAGCCCCGCGTTTGAAGCGGAGGTGAGCGGCGACGAGTTTTTGTTTACCGTTTACGGCCAGGGGCACGGTTGTGGCCTCAGCCAGGCCGGGGCCCGGCTGCATGCCGAAAAGGACGGCTGGACATATGAGCGCATCTTGCAGTATTATTATCCCGGAACCGATTTGTTGGAATGGACGTAAAAAGCCCCGGCAATACCGCATAAAGAGGCCTGAGATTCGATTGCTGCGGCCTTGTGTGGCCTTAGCCAAAATAAAGGGGCCTTTGATTGCTTGCATAACATCCATTACAGAGCCGATGACCGGCTACACGAAGGAGAGGGCAAAGCCATGGAAAAAGCAAAAGTATATTTTACCGATATGCGCAGCCGGGAGGACCGCAGCCTGCTGGAAAAACTGGACAACCTGCTTACAAAGGCGGGGATGGAGGAAATCCACTTTGCGGGCAAATTTACGGCCATTAAGATGCACTTTGGCGAGCCGGGGAACCTCTCGTTTTTGCGGCCCAATTTTGCCAAGGTGGTGGCCGATAGGGTAACGGCCCTGGGGGGCCGCCCCTTCCTTACCGATTGCAACACCCTGTATGTGGGCCGCCGTGGCAACGCCATTGACCATTTGGGCGCGGCGGCTGAAAACGGATTTTCGCCCCTGAGCTGCGGCTGCCCGGTGATTATTGCCGACGGGCTGAAAGGCGGCGGAGACGTGGAGGTTCCCATCGAGGGCGGTGTGCACTGCAAAACCGCGCGCATTGGCCAGGTGGTGATGGACGCCGACGTCTTTCTCTCCCTCACCCACTTTAAAGGGCACGAGATGACGGGTTTTGGCGGGGCCATTAAAAACATCGGCATGGGCTGTGGCAGCCGTGCGGGCAAAATGCAGATGCACAACGACGGCAAACCTGTGGTAAGCGAGGCCTGCCGCGCCTGTGGGCGCTGCTTTAAACACTGCGCCCAAGACGCCATTCAGTACGACGCGCAGAAAAAAGCCCATATCGACCACGAAAAATGCGTGGGCTGTGGGCGCTGCATCGCGGTTTGCTCCTTCCACGCCATTGGCAACGAAAGTGGCACCGCCCCCCAGATGGTGGATGAAAAGATGACGGAGTACACAAAGGCCGTGCTCAGCGGGCGGCCCCACTTCCACATCAGCGTGGTGAACCAGGTATCCCCCTTCTGCGATTGCCACGGGGCCAACGATGCCGCCGTGGTGCCGGATATCGGCATGTTTGCCTCGTTCAACCCCGTTGCACTGGACCACGCCTGTATCGACGCGGTAAACGCCGCGCCGCCCCTGCCAAACAGCGCCCTTAGTGAAGCGGCGGCCCACACGGGCGACCACTTCCGCGATATCCACGGCGTTACCGATTGGCGCGCCCAGATACGTCATGCCGAAAAAATTGGCCTTGGAACCGGAGAATATGAACTTATCACCGTGAAGTAAGCGGTGGCTACCTAAAGGAATAAAAGCGCCCCAAACCCATTAGTTTGAACTGGGTTTGGGGCGCTTTTATTTGGCTTTTAGTCTCGAAAATCGAGAAGTTTTGCGGGGGGAACCCCCAGGGCTTTGGCTACACAAAAAAGGGTTTCCAACGTGATGTTGGTAACCATATTGGGCGCTTCTATAGCGCTGATGAAGGAGCGGCTTACGTTTGCCTTTTCCGCCAGTTGCAACTGGTTTAAGCCAACACGTTTGCGGTAATATGCAATATTAAGGCCAACCGCAATGTGTTGGTCTCGGTTTTCAAACGCAATATTTATTTCTTTGCTCACAGGCATCACCCATATAAAGTGTACCGGTGAAGCAGTGCGATAAAAACCATTTTTAGTAGGCTATTGCTTAATGTGAATAAGCATAGTATTATTAATGATAAAATATTGCATTTTAAGATGAAATGTGTTGATTTAGAGGATAAAAATAAAATGAAAAACTACAATCATTTTACAAGCAACGAAACCGAAGAATTTCTTTCCCACCTGGGGGCGCTGGCCGCCCAGGCCCTGGACGACGCGGCCAAAGCAGAGGCGAGCGCCAGGGCCGCTGAGGAGACCCTGAAGCGCCTGCAGCGGGAAATTGAAGAATATTACGTGGAACTGGGCGACACCAGCACACTGATACTGGAGTAGACCTGCGATTCTCGCTGCCCTTTCAGCTTTCCACCGCCCGCAGCGCCTCGGTGCCTAGTTCCGCCAGGGTTTTGATGATACCGCTCAAAACATCCAGGGGTTTATCGCCGGGTTTTAGCCTTGCGGCCAGGTAGGGCTTGGCCGAGGCGTTCACCAGCACCCGAATGCCCGCCTCTTTTAACAGCTTGTGGCAGGCCGCCAAGTTGAGTTTATCGGTGTAAAGCAGGATGGAGTCCTTTTGCTGGATGATATCGTAAAAGCCGAGGTTTGCTGCCAGCACCCGCAATAGGCTGATATCGATAAGCCCGGTTACGGCGGGGCCGGGGGGGCCGTAGCGGTCGGCCAGTTCGGCCTGTACCTCTTCGGCGTCGGCTATGCTGCCTATGGCGGCAATTTTTTTGTAGGCCTCAATCCGGCCCGCGGCGTCGGGCAGGTAGCGGTCGGGCAGGTAGGCGTCCACGGTGATGTCGATGAGCACATCGGCCTTGTCGGGGGCGGGCGTTTCGCCCCGGGCAATGGCCACGGCCTCGTTCAGCATCTTCACATATAAATCGTAGCCCACGGCCTCCATATGGCCGCTTTGGCTTTGCCCCAAAAGGTTGCCCGCGCCGCGAATTTGTAAATCCCGCATGGCGATGCGGAAGCCCGAACCAAAGGCCGTGAACTCCCGTATGGCCGAAAGGCGCTTGGAGGCCACGTCGGTGAGGACTTTATCCCGCCGGAAGGTGAAGTAGGCATAGGCCTTGCGCCCGCTGCGGCCCACCCGGCCCCGTATCTGGTAAAGCTGGGCCAGGCCCATATGGTCGGCGTCCTCAATAATCAGGGTGTTGCAGTTGCGCACATCCACCCCGGTCTCAATCAGGGTGGTGCACACCAAAACGTCAATGTCGCCGTCCAAAAGGCCCTGCCAGGTGCGCGAGAGGCTCTCCTCGTCCATGCGGCCATGGGCCGTGGCGATGTTGGCCTCGGGCAAAAACTGGCGCAGCCGCTCGGCGGTGCGGTCAATGGTGTCGATGCGGTTGTGGATGTAGTACACCTGCCCGGTGCGGGCCAGCTCCTTTTTAATGGCCGAGAGGATGAGCGCGTCGTCGTATTCCATCACGTAAGTTTCCACGGGCTGGCGCTCGGTGGGGGGGTCCTCGATGGTGCTCATGTCTCGAATGCCCGAAAGCGCCATGTTCAGGGTGCGCGGTATGGGCGTGGCCGAAAGGGTGAGGGTGTCCACCCCGAGGAAGGTCTCTTTCAGTTTTTCCTTGTGGCGTACTCCAAAGCGCTGCTCTTCGTCCACAATCAAAAGGCCCAAATCTTTAAATTTGATATCCTTTTGCAACAGGCGGTGGGTTCCCACCACAATGTCCACCGTACCCGCTGCCATCCCCTTTACGGCGTCCTTTATCTGTTTGGGGGTGCGAAAGCGCGAGAGCATCTCAATTTTTACGGGGAAGGCCTCCATGCGGGAGAGCAGGGTGTTGTAGTGCTGCCAGGCCAAAATGGTGGTGGGTACCAAAATGGCGCACTGCTTGCCCCCCATCACGCATTTAAAGGCCGCGCGCAGGGCCACCTCGGTTTTCCCCACCCCCACATCGCCCGAGAGCAGGCGGTCCATCGGGTGGGGTTTTTCCATGTCACGTTTTATGTCCTTAACGGCCAAAAGTTGGTCGGGGGTTTCCTCGTATTCAAAGCGGGTTTCAAAATCGCGCTGCCAGTCGCCATCGGCGGGGAAGGGGTGACCCTTGGCCTGCTGGCGCTTTGCGTACAGTTCTATCAAATCCTCGGCCATCTCCTGGGTGGCCTTGCGCACCCGGCTCTTGGTCTTGCTCCAGGCGTCGCCCCCCAGGCGGGCCAGCTTAATCCGCTCGCCATCGCCCGGCGGGGTGTAGCGGGAGAGCAAGTCGAGCTGGGTGACCGGCACGTACAGGCTGTCGCCCTTGTCGTAATTCACCTTGAGGTAATCTTTTACCACGCCGTGTAAATCCAGCCGCTGGATGCCCACATACAGGCCAATGCCGTGCCCCTGGTGCACCACATAGTCGCCGGGGGCTATGTCTGAAAGGCTGGCGAGCCCGCCCTTCTTTTTGGCGCTGCGTTTTTTCTTGGGCTCGTCCTCGCGGCGGGAGGTGAAGACGGCAAAGCGGGCAAAGGGGTAATCGGCCCCGGCCGAAAGGCGGCCCGCCAATACGGCCACCGCGCCGGGGGCGGGCTGTGGCTCGTGCCCTTTTTCGCTTTTCAGCACGGTGAAGCCCGCGTCGGCCAGGTCGTGCGCCAGGGCCGTGGCGGCGCGGGGTGTACCGGCCAGTACGGCGCAAAAATAGCCCTCGCCCGTCAGGGGGCGCAGTTCCTCGCACAGGGCGGCCACCTCCCCCCGCCAGGGCGGCAGGCCGTGGGCGGGCAGGCTTACGCTCTCGCGCAGTTTGATATCGGGGATGCTGCGGGCAAAATTTTCGCAGAAGAAGCTTGTGTGTTTTTCGGCGGTGTGCAACAAGCCGGGCATCTCGCTGTACAGCCCTTCCAGGCCGGGGGCCAGCAGTTTTTCTTCATATAGGTGCTTTACCTCCTCGGTAAAGCGGAAGGCGGCGCTGGCGGCCTCCTCGCGCACGGCGCTGGGCTCGTCAAAAAACAGCAGGGGGGTTTCAAAATAGTCCAGCAGGGTGGCGGGTTTTGGGTAGCGCAGGGCCAGGTAGCGGTCCATCCCCTCGGGCACAACGCCACTATCCAGCGCGGCCAGGTCGTTTTCCATCACGGCGGCCAGCAGCTGCTTGGCATTGCCCTTTTGCCCCTTTAACCAGCAGCGCAGGTCGGCGGCTGCCGCCTGTGCATCGCCAAACAGCACCTCACGCGCGGGCGAAAGGTACACCTTTTTCAGCGCCGTGTCCCGCCGCTGGCTCAAAAGGTCAAAACTGTGGATGGAGTCTATCTCGTCTCCCCAGTACTCCAGCCGCACGGGGGCGGGCATGTCGGGGGCGTACAAATCCACTATGCCCCCCCGCAGCGAAAATTGGCCCGGCCCCTCCACCTGGCTGCGGCGGAAATAACCCGCACGCAGAAGTACCTCAACCAGTTGTTTTTGGGGCAGTGCCAGGCCGGGCTTTAGGGTGAGGGTGCCCGCCAAAAAGTCGGCCCTTGGCAGGGTGTGCTGCAAAACGGCCTCCACAGGGGCGGCCACCAGTTTTACCCGCCCGCTCACCAGCTTGCCCAGCACATCCAGGCGGCGGTACTCATACTCGCGGCTCTGCCCCTCAATATTGCGCAGCACAAAATCCCGCGCGGGGTATACGGCGGCAGGCAGGCCAAGGGTCTCGGCGTCGGCTGCAAAGCGGGTGGCCTCGGCCTCGC
Source organism: uncultured Oscillospiraceae bacterium (assembly GCA_964550985.1). GTDB lineage: Bacteria > Bacillota > Clostridia > Oscillospirales > Ruminococcaceae > JAAYCI01. The sequence goes on along the minus strand of CAZKBM010000003.1, from coordinate 2,215 downwards.
CCGGGGTAATAACCAAGGCGGGGCGGGCGGTGTCCTCACAAAGGGCGCACAAAACCGCGGCCCTGCCCGCAGGGGGCAGGCCAAACAGGGCGGTGGTCCCTGCGGGGCCATCTGCAGCGGCCAGCAGGCGGCGGTATTCGGGGCTGTTTTTTAAAGCAAGTGTTAGCATGGCATACCTCGAAAACAGTTTGTAAAAAATAAAGGGCTTGGCGGAATGACCCGATAGTGAAGAAGTGAAAATGGGAGGGTGCTACAAAGTGCGGCTAGGGGCGGCTTAAAATATAGCCGGGCCGCTTTTAGTCCTCTTCCATTCCGCTGTTTTTCTCTTTTCCCTTTTCGGCAGTTGTTTTCTGCTTTCCGTTAAACCGCTCCATGGCCTCTTTGGCCCTCTCTTGCAAAAGCAGTTCACAGGCTTCGGCCACATCGCCAAAGCGGGCTTCAATGGCCTCTCGCTCGGCTTTGGTAAAGCGGCTTAGCACCCAATCGGCCAGGTCGTATTCGGGGCGGGGGCGTTCGCCCACGCCAATTTTTACGCGGGGGAAGTTTTCGCCCACAAAGGCGATGATACTTTTGAGGCCGTTGTGCCCCCCGGCGGAACCACTGAGCCGGATGCGCAAAACCCCCGGCGCCAAGGAGACGTCGTCAAAAAGTACCAGCATGTTTTCGGGCGGGATGCCGTAAAACTCCCCGGCTTTTTGCAAACTGGGCCCCGAAAGGTTCATGAAGGTTTGGGGTTTTAACAGCAGTACGCTCTGCCCGCCAATCTCGGCCGTGCCGTAAAGCGCGTCAAACTTGGCGCGCTTTACCTCTGCGCCAAAGCGGGCGGCCAAAAAATCCAGGGCGTCAAACCCGATGTTGTGGCGGGTGCCCGCATATTTTTTGCCGGGGTTGCCAAGGCCCGCTATCAGCCAGGTGGGGGCGGCGCTTTGGGTTTTCCATCGTTTAAACAGCATGGGCAGGGGGGCTCCTCTAATAAGTAGTTTCGGCCTATGGGAAATGCCGCGCGCAAAAGGCAAGGCGGGCCGCAGGGCAAACAGATACGGCGGGAGCCCAAAATGGGGGCCCCGCCTGCGGGTTTTTGCAGGGGTTTGCCGTGCTGTTTTTGGTTTGCCAATGGCAAAAAAGGAAAAAGAACCAAACAGCCGCAACACTACCCCATTATCAATAGTTTATCGCATTGTGGGTTTTTTGCAAGTGTCGTGGAGGAAATAATAGGCAAAAGTGCTAAATAGGCGAGAATCCGGCAAATTCCGGTGGCAATCAAGGGCGGGGTCTGCTATACTGTTAAAGCAACATTAAATAGACGGAAAAGATGTAAAAAACGCACACGAGTGTAAACGGTAAAATGTTGGGAGGCAGAAAATGAGTACAAAATATGTATACCTGTTCAGCGAAGGAAACAAGGAGATGCGCAACCTTTTGGGCGGCAAAGGCGCCAACCTGGCCGAGATGACCGGTATTGGCATGCCGGTGCCGCAGGGCTTTACGGTAAGCACCGAAGCCTGCACCCGCTACTACGACGACGGGCGGAAGATTGCCGACGAGATTCAAGACGAAATTTTTGCGTATATGGGCAAAATTGAAGAGATTACCGGCAAGAAATTTGGGGACAAGAACAACCCCCTTTTGGTAAGCGTGCGCAGCGGCAGCCGCGCCTCTATGCCCGGCATGATGGACACCATTTTGAACCTGGGCCTAAACGACGAAGTGGTGGAGGGCCTGGCCGCCAAAACCGGCAACCCCCGCTTTGCCTATGATAGCTACCGCCGTTTTATCCAGATGTTCAGCGACGTGGTGATGGAACAACCCAAAAGCGAGTACGAGAAAATCATCGATGAGATGAAAGAGAAAAAGGGCGCCAAGCTGGATACCGACCTCTCCGCCGACGACCTGAAAGAACTGACCAAAGAGTTTAAAGCCCGCTACAAGAAAAACCAAGGGGTGGATTTCCCCGCCGACCCCAAAGAGCAACTGATTGAGGCCGTGCGCGCCGTGTTCCGCAGTTGGGATAACCCCCGCGCCAACACCTACCGCCGGATGAATGAAATCCCCTACGACTGGGGCACCGCCGTAAATGTGCAAAGCATGGTGTTTGGTAACTCCGGCGATAACAGCGGCACAGGCGTGGCCTTTACCCGCAACCCCGCCACCGGCGAAAAAGCCCTGTTTGGCGAGTATCTCATCAACGCCCAGGGCGAGGACGTGGTGGCCGGCA
>CAZKBM010000002.1:0-101492 GCA_964550985.1 uncultured Oscillospiraceae bacterium | reverse complement strand
CCCTGCTGGCCTACAGCGGCTACCCCGGCATGAAGGTGCTGCAATTTGCCTTTGATAAAAACGGTAAAAGTGACTACCTTCCCCACAATTATCCGCATGGTACAGTTGTTTATACCGGTACTCACGATAACACCACAACCAAAGACTGGGCGCAAACCGCCCCCAAAGAGGACTTGGCCTTTGCCCGGCGCTACCTGGGCCTGCCCGCAAAAGGGGGAGATATAACGGCGGCCATGCGGCGGGCGGCCCTGGCCAGCGTTGCCAATACCGCCATCATCCCGATGTGGGACTGGCTCTCCCTGCCGGGTTCGGCCCGGTTTAACACCCCCTCTACCCTGGGGGGGAACAACTGGTGTTGGCGGGTGAAAAAGGAGGGCCTTACGGCCGCCCTGGCCGCCGAGATACGCGGGGAGACAAAGCTGTATGGGCGGCTTTCGCAGCGGGAGGAGGAGAAGGAAAACCGGGCCGAGGCCCTGCGGAAAGAGGCGGAGAAAGCCACAGCACAAAAGGCGGCAAAGGAAACGCAAGAGGGACAAGAGGCAAAAGGGGAACAAGAGACACAGGGAGCACAAGGGACACAACAGGCGAAACAGAAGCCCCCCTTAGCCGAAGGGGAGCAAAACAAGCTGCGGGTGTTAAGCCGCGCCGAGATGAAGGCGGCCGAGGCCGCCGCCGATAAAGCGGGCACCAGCTATGAGCAGCAGATGGAAAACGCGGGCATTGCGGCGGCAGGGGAGTTGGAAGCCCTGGCCGAAGGTGAGCCGCGCAGCCTGCTTTTGCTGTGTGGCAGTGGCAACAACGCGGGCGACGCCTTTGTATTGGGCCGCCTGCTGGCCAAAAAAGGCTGGGCTGTAAGCTTTGTGGACATAACCCGAAAAGGAAAAGAGGCCTACAGCCCGCTGGCGGCCAAAAACCTGGCCCGCCTGCCTGAAGACGTGAGGCAGGTGGCTTTGGAAGAGGCCCCCTGGGAGGCCGGTTTTGTGGTGGACGCCGTGTTTGGAACGGGCTTTCGCGGCGAACTGGAGGAAGGGGTGAGAAGGGCCCTGGAACGTGCGAACGGGGCGAAAGGGATGCGGGTGGCGCTGGATATTCCCAGCGGGCTGGACTGTGACAGCGGCGTGGCCGCAAAAGGCAGCTTCCGCGCGGGGCTCACCCTCACCTTTGGGGCGTACAAGCCCGCGCTTTTGCAGGCCGCCTGCAAGGAGTACACGGGCGAGGTGCGCTGTTTGGAGATTGGGCTGTAGGCCTTTTTAGGGGCATTCTATCTCGTAGATGCGGGAGCTTTCCCCTGAGGGGTGACAGCCCTGGCCGAGATAGCGCCAGCCGTATTTTTCATAATATGCGATGTGATTGGTACAAAGGTATACTTTTGGAAAACCCAACCGGGCAGCCTCACTGCGCGCATGAGCCAGCAGCAGGCTGCCCAAGGCTTTGCAAAGGCATGGTTTCTCCCTATCCAGTTTGTTGGCTGGCTTTTGGGCGGGGTGTTTGCCTACCGCCAGCTTGCCAGCTTGTCTGCTTCTTCGGGGGTGACTTCTAAAATACCCACAAGTTTTCCGTTTGCATCCCGCTGGGTAACCAGGTAGTAGCTGCCGTCTCCACAGTCATACACACTGCCGGAAAAAGAATCGGGGCTGGGGCTACGGTTATCCATAAAAAAGCGCACGAGTTCCCCTTTATAATACACGCGGTCCTCCAGTGCGTTATAGCTTACTCCATATTTTTCCCACTCCGCCCTCACATTGGTTAAATCCCAATCCAGCATATTGGATAAAGCCAAATTCAGCAAATCTGTTACATTCCCATTCTGTGTGCCCAGCGCGGTTGTTTTTAGGGGTGCAGCACTAGCCGCCCCCCCGGTGGCGCAGCCGGTGGTGCCGAAACAGGCGGCTAGGCCAACAACCAGCAGTACCGAGGCAAATCGGGCTCTCGAGGTCGGTTTTCTCTGTTTCATCAGTGCCAGTATCCTTTCTTCCAGCGCATACTTGCTAAAATAATTGCCAAAAGGCAAAGGTTCGCTTTTTTCTTTTTCCAAACGGAGGAGAAATAACGTGTATTTGCTTTTTGCCCCGGCGTCAGCCTGTTTTAGGGCGCTCTCATCGCAGGCCAGCTCAATGTCGCGGTTGAAAAGAAAGACCATAAGCCACACAAAGGGGTTAAACCAGTGCAGGCATAAGGCAAAAAAGAGGGCCCCTTTTTTTAAAGCGTCCCAATGGCGGATGTGGGCCATTTCGTGGCTTAGCACGGCATGTAACTGGGCTTCATCCCAGCCGTGATGATTTTTGGGCAACAAAATAACCGGGCGGAAAAGCCCATAGGTGAGCGGCGAGCAAATTTCATCACAAACGCGTAACTTCACCTGGCGTACCAAAGGGTGGTTTATAAGCCAGATGTGAGCAGGGCCATATTCCAGCGGCAGGCTGCGTGAAAATGTACGGTGGTTCTTGCCGTAGAAAAACAGGAGAAATACCCCGCACACACCAGCGCAAAATAACCACACAGCGGTAAGAAAAACCTGTAAATCCATACCCGTGCCGGCTTTGCCGCCCTGCGCAGTGCCTGCCAGAGAAGCCAATGTAATTGCCCCCTTGCTCACCGATGTAGCAGCAGGGGCTTGGAACAGATGATTCCACAGGGTAAAAACGCTGGTGGGGGAGGGGATGGAAACGGGAAGCAATAGCCGCAGTAGCACCAGGCACCACAAAACCACAAAAACCCGTTTGGCCAATTTGTGCAGGAATAGTGCACGAATTAGGACAATAACCACAGTCATAGCTGCGGCGCAGCCGCTGGCCTGCAAGAGGTTCATTCTTCTTCCTCCGCCCACTCTTCGGCCATGGCCCGCAACTTGGCAATGCGTTGCGCCGGTAATTTTTTTTGGCCCAGTAGTGAGGCAAAAAGTAAATCGGTACTGCCATCAAACAGTTTTTCAACCAGTTCGTTCACTTCCAATGCCTGGGTTTGCCCTTTGCTGATGAGTGCATGGCATACAAAATGAGGCTCGGTGCGTAAAATGGCGCCTTTTTCAATACATTTTTTAATTACAGTATAACTGGTGTTTTTGTTCCAGCCCACCTGGGCGGCCAGCAGCATGGCAAGCTGCTTGGCTGTCAAATCACCCTCTTTCCACAAAAGCTCCATCACCTTTAATTCAGAATCGTAAAGTTTTACCCCCATGGTGAAGCCTCCACATAAATAGACTATTGCAGTAGTATACCTTGTTGTGATTATACTACTACAATAGTCTTTATTTGTCAACGCCTATATTTTATACATTCCCCAAATATACATGCCGCAAATGCCGCTTTGCCACAGCGGCAAGCGCCTGTAAGGTGGCCGGTGGGGTGGGAGGTTTTTGCATGTGGTAACGGGGGAAGTAACGCGTAAGGTGCAGGGGTAAATCGGGGTTTATTTCGGCCAGCCAGGCGGCTTCGGCCTCCATCTCCGCGGCGGAATCTGAAAAACCGGGCACCACCAGGGTGGTCACTTCCAGGTGGGCGCTGTTGCTGGCCGCACGTATGGTGTTTTGCACCGTGCTGAGTTTGCCGCCCAGCTTGCGGTAGCCTTCCTCTGTAAAGCATTTTAAATCGATATTAAAAGCCGCCACACTGGGCAAAAGCGCCTGCAGAATGGCAGGGCTAAAATAGCCGTTTGTTACCATTACGCTGTAAAGGCCCTGCCCTGCCGCCATGCGGCTTAGCATACGCACCCATTCATAGCCCACGGCGGGCTCGTTATACGTAAAAGCAAAGCCGATGTTGCCCTGGCTTTTAAGCAGCAAGGCCTTTTGGCAAAGCGCCTCCGCCGTGGCGGTTTGCCAAGGGGGCTCGCTGTGGCTATGGGCAATTTCATGGTTTTGGCAAAAGGGGCATTGCAGGTTACAGCCGTAGCTGCCTAGGCTTAAAATAGAGCTGCCGGGATGGAAGTGTCGCAGGGGCTTTTTTTCGATGGGGTCCAGCGCAAGGGCGGTCAGGCGGCCATAATTTTGGGCCTTTACCTCGCCCCCGCTGTTGATGCGCGCCCTGCAAAAGCCGAGCTGGCCGGGGACCAACCGGCAGTGACGGGGGCACACCGTGCAGGTGGCGGGGGTGTTCATGGCTCGCTGTGGCGGCTTACCTCAAAGCGCTGCACCTCATAGGGTACGCCCTTTTGGGGAATGCCCGCCTTGTGCAGGGCAATTTCCAGCTGCTGCCCTACGGTATCCACCCCTTCAATATTGGGCAGCAAAAGGCCCCGGTGATACCCGGCGGTAACAATAACGCCATAGCGCTGGGGGTCAAGCTCCTCTAAGCCCTCTACCTGTTCGGGTTCGCTTAAAATATCCACTTTCAGGCTCAGGCCGGGCAGTTCTTCCTCGGTAAGAGGGGGAAAGCGTGGGTCACGCAAGGCGGCCGAGAGGGCATTTTCCATTATTTCTTCGGCAAGGCTGGGCTTTGTGGGGCCTATGGTGCCAATGCAGCCCCGCAGCATTTTGCCTTTGTGCAGGGAGACAAAGGCCCCGGCCCGCTGGGCACTCAGCTCTTCGGGGAGGTCCTGCGGCAGGGGAGGCATCTGCCCCTCCGCCAGGTAGGTTTCAATGGTGTAACGTGCAAGCGAGGTGTAGGGGTCAAGGCCCAGCGGCAGTTTCATAGGGGGCTCCTTTCGCAGAAGCGGCGGGTTTCATCGGCGTTTTTGGGCAAAAAGGTGGCCACGGCGTAGCCCACCCCAAAAGGCCCTTCATAACTCAGCAGTTCGGCCTGCAAAGCAAGGCCGTCAAAAACGCCGGCCAATATCCAAAAGCTGCGCAGGCCGCATTCGCCCCCGCGCTGGGCCAGGCGCTCATCCATCTTTAATAAAGCCGCAAAGTCGCCGTTTGCCAAAGCGGCGGTCATCTGCCTGTCCAGTTCGGGGCCCTCGGGCCGGTAGCCATAGGGGCCCTCTTTTGCCAGGTAATGGGATAAATCGCCGCTGGCGATGAGAACCACGCGTTGTGTGCCCGCCGCTTTTGCAATGCAGCGGCCAAAATGGTAGTGGATGGCCGGTGAAAACCCCGAAAGCCCGATGCGCACCGTTTGATAGCCGGGGTAAACCCGGTTTAAAAACCATAGGGGAACCAGGGTTGCGTGGTCAAGCTCCGCCTCTTGCCGGCCCAAAAAACCGGCGGGGATGCCTGCCGCCTCGGCCTCTGCGGCAATGGCGGCGGCCAGTGCCTCATCGTATTGGGTGGAAAGCTGCACGCCGGAAGCCCCAAATTTGGCAAAACTGCCCCTGGCCCCCAGGCCGGGGGAGATGCAGAAATAATCGGCATACAGTGGGCTGTGGGGGCTTATCACCACGGCGGTATGGGGTTTTTGGGCGGCCAACAGGGCCATGGCGGCCTCGTAGCTTTGTACGGTTTTTTGTATGGCCCGGCGTTCCCGGCCGCCCACTTCGGGGATGATAAGGGGCGGGTGCGGCACGGCGGCCGCCGCAAGAATTGGCATGGTGAAAGGCCCCCTTTGTTGTAAGGCGGGTAAGCGGCATGTTGGCTTTGACAAAAAGACCTTAGCATTGAATGAGAGGCTTTGCCGCGGTGGTATTCCTTTTGCACAGGCAGCCCTGGCATACCCTTGTGTGCCCCTATTATACCACGGCGCAGCTGGAATAAGGGAACAAAATTTTGCCCGATTTTACCCGTTTTCTGTTCCCTCCGGGCCGGGAATGCATTTTTCATCGCTGCCCTTCATGTGCTCACATACCTTGTGGGAGATATCGCAAAACGGCATGTTTTTGGATTCTCCACAGCGGCAAAGGGTCATGCGGTTGCGGCTTTCGTAGCTTTCGCCGTCGGCCCCTTCCAGCGGGATACCCCCCTTCACCCAAAGCGGCCCCCGGCAGCCCGCGGGGATATCCTGAATGGGGCAAACCTCCTGTGGCAGGTCGGGCTCTAGTATCCGCCCGGTTTTTTTATCCACAATGGTCAGCCGCCCGGCGGCGCAGGCGGCGGCCTCCTCAATGGCCAGCTTGCGCTTTTCCTCGGTGTAGCTTTCAATGGCGGCGTCCCATACGCCAATGCCCTTATCGCAAAAACGCATAGAGGAACAGAGGGGGCGGTTATCCAGCAGGTTCAGGGTGGCCCCCTCGTATACCTTACAGCCCGCCAGGTAAGGCTTTTTTTCGTGGAGCTCTTCGCCGGTGAAGCCGACTTTTTTGTGTGTACCATCGCAAAACGGCTTGTTAGCCGATTGCCCGCACCGGCAGAGGTAGTAAGGGCCTTCGGCGGTTTCATACTGCAAGCCCTCCCCCCAGTGCTCGCTTGCCCCTTCTTCATCCGGCACAATCAGGGCGTTTTTCAGGGGGATATCACCGCTGATTTCGTAAGGGCCGCCGGGTAAAATTTTAATTTTTTTCTCCATCGCATTTGCACCTCTCTGCTCGCCTTGGCCCTTTTGGTAAAAGACCGGTGCGTAGAATGAACTATTGTACATCCCAGAGAGGGAAAAGAAAAGGGGGGAAAAGCCGAAAACCCAAAATGCAAAGTGTGCTTGACATAAAATGCAAAGCACACTATACTAAAAATGCAAAGTAAACATTGCAAAGGGGGGCTAAAGCTGAAAAGTAAAATTGCCGAACTGCGCAGGGAAAACAGAGTTTCACAGGAGGAACTGGCCCGGGCCGTGGGGGTAACACGGCAAACCATTACGTCTTTAGAATGCGAAAAATACACAGCTTCGCTATGGTTGGCGTATAAAATTGCCCGGTATTTTGGGCTTTTGATAGAGGAAGTTTTTGATTTTCCGGAAGAAGGGGAAGTTTAACTTTGGAAAAATTTAGAAAAACCTTGCAGATACGCCTGCGGTTGATGGGGACTTATTTTGCGCTGCTTGCCCTTTGCGTTATTGTGGGCCGCGCCTTTGGTGGCCTGCCGGGAAAAGAAACCATTTCAGAATATGCACTGGGTTTTGGGATAGGCATTGAATTTGTACTATTATTATTGGTTTTTCGGTACACCAGGGCTTTGCGAAGTAAAGAACTTTTAGAACGACTGTACATTCAAGAAAAGGATGAGCGCAACCGTTTTATCAAGGAAAAAACAGGCGATATGGCCATGAACCTTGTGCTAGGGGGGCTTGCCTTTGGTATGCTGGTGGCGGGGTTCTTTTTTGGTATGCAGGCCTTTTATGCCCTGCTGGGGGCTTTGTTATTTGTGGCCTTATTGAAATTTTTTCTTAAAATGGTTTATCGCTGTAAATATTAAGGGCAAATGGAATACCCCCAAATTGGCTAAACCTACGGTGAGGTTTGCCCATCTGGGGGTTTTTTAGAAAATTTTTAAACGGAGAAAATACCATTTTTGCCGAAAATAGTTACCGGCCGCGCCCGTTTTGCCGGCGCCCAATTATAGGGACGGCGCTAGTTGTACTTGGGTGTGCGTATGTGGTAGGAGGTGTGCAGAATGTGGTGGGCCTTTTCGCTGCCGGCTTCGCCCAGATATTCCTCATATACCGCTTTTACCACGGGGTTTTCATGGCTTTTGCGCAGGGTTTTTTGGGCGTCCTCGCTGTACAAAGCCCCGGCGCGCAGGGTTTTTAAATCGGTGAAATTGCGCACGGCAGCGGGCTGGCTGGGCTGGCCACCGCCGTTGATGCAGCCGCCGGGGCAGGCCATAATTTCAATGATGTGGTAGGGGCTCTTGCCCGCCTCCACATCTTTGAGTACTTCCTCCACATTTGCCATGCCCGAAACCGAGCAAACCCTAACCTCGTTGCCGTTTACGGTGTAGCTGGCCTCTTTGATGCCTTTGGAGCCGCGCACCTCGGCGAAATCAGGGCTTTTCAACTCCTCCCCGGTCAAACTTTCCACGGCGGTGCGCAGGGCCGCTTCCAAAACGCCGCCCGAAGCGCCAAATATAACCGCCGCCCCGGTGGATTCACCGAGAGGGCTGTCAAAACTCTCGTCCGGCAGGCTCGCAAAATCCAGCCCGGCGCGCCGTATCATCCTCGCCAGTTCCCGCGTGGTCAGGCTCACGTCGTTGTCCATGATGCCCTCGCCAGCAGCGTCCATGTCGTAGCGGTCCAGCTCAAACTTTTTGGCCGTGCAGGGCATGATGGATACCACCACAATCTTGGCGGGGTTGATGCCCATCTTTTGGGCAAAATAGGTTTTAATTAGGGCGCCCATCATTCCCTGGGGGCTTTTGCACGAGGAGATATGGGTGAAAAGATCCGGGTGTAAAATTTCGCAGTATTTGCTCCAGCCGGGGCAGCAACTGGTAAGCAGGGGCAGGGTGCCGCCGCGCTGCACCCGCTCTACAAACTCATGGGCCTCTTCTATAATGGTAAAATCGGCCGCGGTGTCGGTGTCAAACACGTGGTCAAAGCCCAGCCGCCGCAGGGCCGCCGCCATTTTGCCCTCCACGTTTGTGCCTATGGGCATACCAAAGGGCTCGCCCAAGGTGGCGCGGATGGAGGGGGCCGTTTGGGCCACCACCACCTTTTCGGGGTCGGCCAAAGCCTCCCAAACGTGCTCGGTGTCGTCGCGCTCGGTGAGGGCGCCGGTGGGGCAGTTTACAATGCACTGCCCGCAGGAGATACAGGCCGTATCGGCCAGGGGTGCCTCGAAAGCGCAGGCGATGTGGGTTTCAAAGCCGCGCTCGGCAGGGTTTATAACGCCCACATACTGGTGTTGGCAGGCCGCCACGCAGCGGCGGCACAAGATGCACTTGTTGTTGTCTCGCACCAGGTGCAGGGTGGAATGCTCTAGCTCATAGCGGGTGCGTTCGCCCACAAAGCGGGTGCCATTCACGCCATACTCGGCGCAAAGGGATTGCAGCTCGCACTCGGTGTTACGAATGCAAGAAAGGCAGTTTTGGTCATGGTTTGAGAGCAAAAGCTCCAAATTTGTGCGGCGGCTGGCCAGTACGCGGGGGGTGCTGGTTAAAACCTCCATCCCCTCGTTTACGGGGTAAACACAGGAGGTTACCAGAGTTTTGGCCCCCTTTACCTCTACCACGCACATCCGGCAAGCGCCCAGTTCGTTCAGTTTTTTCATCCAGCACAGGGTGGGGATTCTGATACCGGCCTGATGGCAGGCCTCCAGCACGGTGGCGTTTTTGTCCACCTCTACGTTTTGGCCGTTGATTTTTATATTCACAGTTTCCATAGTGTCTCTTCCCCCCTTAACCCTTGGTGATGGCGCCAAAGCGGCATTTTTCCATACAGGCCCCACATTTGATGCACTTGGCCCCGTCTATCACATGGGGCTGCTTTACCTGGCCCGAAATGGCGTTTACCGGGCAAACCCGCGCGCAGGCCGTGCAGCCGGTGCATTTTTCGGCCGAGATGGAGTAGGCCAAAAGTGCCTTGCACACCCCAGCGGGGCAGCGCTTGTGGTCAATGTGTTCGAGATATTCACCCCGGAAATAGCGCAGGGTGGAAAGAACGGGGTTCGGGGCGGTTTGGCCCAGGCCGCAGAGGCTGTTTTCTTTAATAAAGGAAGCCAACTCATCAATTTTTTCAATATCCGCGTGGGTGGCGCGGCCCTCGGTGATTTTGGTAAGCAGCTCGTACAGGCGCTTTGTGCCCACACGGCAGGGGGTGCATTTGCCGCAGCTTTCATCCACGGTAAACTCCAAAAAGAAGCGGGCAATATCCACCATGCAGGTGGTGTCGTCCATCACAATCAGCCCGCCCGAGCCCATCATAGAGCCGATTTCCAGCAGGTTGTCATAGTCTATGGGGGTGTCGATTTTATCGGCCGGGATGCAGCCGCCCGAGGGGCCCCCGGTTTGGGCCGCCTTAAAGGTATGCCCGCCGGGAATGCCCCCGCCAATCTCCTCCACAATTTCCCTTAGGGTGGTGCCCATGGGCACTTCCACAAGGCCGGTGTGCTTAATTTTGCCGCCCAGTGCAAAAACCTTGGTGCCGGAAGATTTTGCGGTGCCAATGGCCTTGAACCAAGGCGCGCCGTTTAAAATGATGCGCGGAACGTTGGCGTAGGTTTCCACATTGTTCAGCACCGTGGGCTTTTGAAACAGCCCTTTCACCGCCGGGAAGGGCGGGCGGGGCCGCGGCTCGCCACGGTTCCCCTCGATGCTGGTCATCAGGGCGGTCTCCTCGCCGCATACAAAAGCCCCGGCGCCCAGTTTGATATCCAGGTCAAAATCAAAGCCCGATTCAAAGATGTTTTTCCCAAGCAGGCCGTATTCGCGGGCTTGTTCGATAGCGATGCTGAGGCGTTTTACGGCAATGGGGTATTCGGCGCGTACATATACATAACCCTGGTTTGCCCCTATGGCGTAGCCCGCAATGGCCATGGCCTCAATCAGCACATGGGGGTCGCCCTCTAAAATACTGCGGTCCATAAACGCGCCGGGGTCGCCTTCGTCGGCGTTGCAGCACACATATTTTTCTGTTTCGCCGCGTTTGCCTGCGGCAAACTTCCATTTTAAGCCGGTGGGAAAGCCCGCCCCGCCCCGCCCGCGCAGGCCGCTTTCCAAAATCGTCTCAATCACTTCATCGGGGCCCATCTCGGTAAGGGCTTTGCCCAGGGCCTGGTAGCCGTCGAAGCCGATGTATTCCTCAATGTTTTCGGGGTTTATCACCCCGCAGTTGCGCAGGGCAATGCGCATCTGTTTTTTGTAAAAGCTCGTCTCATCCAGGCTGGTTACGGCGCCCTTTTCATCCACGGTTTCATCATACAGCAGCCGGGTAACCGGGCGGCCTTTCAAAAGATGCTCCGAGACAATTTCAGGCACGTCCTCCACCTTTACCATGGAGTAAAAACTGGCCTCTGGGTAGATGACGACGATGGGGCCAAGGGCGCACAGGCCAAAACAGCCGGTTTTAATCACCCGCACCTCTTTGTCCAGTTCCTTGGCCGCAATCTCCCGCTCAAAGGCGTCGTGAATGGCGCCGGAGCCCGAAGAGGTGCAGCCGGTGCCGGCGCATACCATAACGTGGCTTCTGTACATAGGCATGTATCCTCCCTTAGTTGCGGTTTTCGGCGCCAATGGTGTATTCGGTAACCACATTGCCGCCCACAAGGTGTTCGGCCACCACGCGTTTGGCCTTTTCAGCGTCCATCTTTACATAGGTCACTTTGTCTTTGCCAGGCTGTAGCACCTCTACCACCGGCTCAAACTGGCAGATGCCAATGCAGCCGGTTTGGCTTACCAAAATATCCGAAAGGTCGCGGCGGGCCACCTCTTCCACAAAGGCGTTCAGCACCGGGCGCGCGCCCGCCGCTATGCCGCAGGTGGCCATGCCCACCAGTACCTTTGTGCTGTCATGGGCCGATTCCCTGGTGGTTTTGGTGCTTTTCATCTTGTCACGTATGGCGGCAAGTTCTTCTAATGTTTTCATATAAACTTCCCCTTTTGCAAAGTGGTTTGGCGTCTACTCCGCAGGCTCTTTGCCAAGTTTCACAGCCTCGGCGTGTTCGTTTATATACTCTTTAATAAAAAGGGCCACGGCGGCCTCGCTAAAAGAGACATCCCCCAGCATCTCCCGCACTTCGCGGGTGTTGAAGGTGAAAGGGCGGCCATCTACCTCGTACAAAAAAACAAAATCCATATCCGGGCTGCCCGCGCAAAGGCTGGCCAGGGTGGCCCCAATGTCGCCCAGGGGCATTAAATCGATGTGGTTTAGGGTAAACAGGGCGCGCACCTCGGTGCCTTTGCCCACCTCACTCTGTATCTCCACCCCTCCGCCGGTTTGTTCGGCCGCCATTTTTAAAAAGGGCAGCCCCAGGCCCACCTTGCGGGTGCTGCGGCTGGTAACAAAGGGGTCGGTAACGGTTTTTAACAGCGCCTCATCCATGCCGCAGCCGTTATCGCGTATCACAAGGCGCAGGGTATTTTGGGCGCTGTCCTCACGTAGTTCTATTTCGCACAAAGTTGCCCCCGCCTTTACGGCGTTTTGAGCCACATCCAAAATATTCATCGAAAGTTCTTGCATGGCTATCCCCAGCTTTGCGCTTTTAGCTGGGCACTTGTGCGGGGCGCAGTAAGCCACCCCGGCCATAAGTGCACAGCCTGTGTTTTAGTACTTGGCCAAAATATCCCGCAGTTCCTTTTCGTCGCCCGTAAGGCGGCCATACACATCGTCGTTTACCATTAAAACCGGGGCCAGCCCACAGGCGCCCACGCAGCGGCAGGCTTCCAGGCTGAATTTGCCGTCGCCGGTTACCTCGCCGCCCTTTACGCCCAGTATGCCCTCCAGTTTTTCAAAAATTTGCCCGCTGCCCTTTACATAGCAGGCCGTGCCCAGGCATACATTCACCCGGTACTCTCCCTTTGGCGCCAGCGAAAACTGGGAATAAAAGGTGGAGATGCCATAGATTTCCGCCAGGGGCTTTTCCAGCTCGTGCGCAATCATCCGCTGTACTTCCAGTGGCAGGTAGCCGTAAAGTTCCTGGGCTTTTTGCAGCGCGGCCATGGCTACCCCGGGGGTTTGCCGGTGTTCCCGCAGCCAGGCGCGCAGCTCTGCTTCCTGCTCTTTTGTCCCCGTAAAAGGCAGGGTAGAAATTTTTTTCATTCACACCATTCCTTCCTTCTGTACATGGCATTACCGTAAGGTGCCGGTAAGTTCGTGAAATGATTGACGTACTTTATTATACCCCAGAACGGGTGGGATTACAATTGGGTGATAAAAGCTTGTTACCGCCCAAAAAGGGGCGAAAGGTTGCCATAAAAAGAATGATAGAGAGGAAAATATGGCAAAAATACAAGAAGCATACAAAACAAAGGCGCGAGAAAAACTTTCCCCCCAGGGGGAAAGTTTTGGACAGAACGATGAGGCGAGGCGATGTGTGCCAAAGTATGTCGGTTATTTTTTCTTGTTTTTGGCGCTTTGCTGCGGTATACTGAAAACTACATTGGTATGTGGCCCCAAAGGATAGCAGGCCCGGGCGAATATGGCGCAAAGCGGCGGCGGGCAAAGATACCAAGAACGCGGCGCTGTAAGCTTTGTGCGGTGTTGGCATAACAAAAGGAGGAATGTTTATGAGTGCGTCTCAAACACGGCGGTTGGCGCGTGGCGGCCTGAAAGGCTTCTGGGGCCTTTCCCTGCTTGTCACCCTGGTGGCGTCATTTTTGGGGGCCAGTTCGGGCGGGGGCAGCAGCGCCACCTATACGGCCTCGGGTTCTTCGGTTAGCAGCAATGTAAGCGAAGTGATGGACAGTTTTTATAACCTTGCCCCGGCGGGCCAAACCCTCGTTCTCTCGGTGGTGGGTGTTATGGCGGTCATCTCCTTCCTCTATCTGCTGCTGGTGCTAATTTTGGGCGGCGCGGTAAACTTAGGGCTTAAACAGTACAACATCAATTTAATTCGGCGCGATGCAAGCCCCAGCTTTGGTATGCTATTTTGCCGCTTTAACATTTTTATCAAAGCCCTTTTGTTGCAACTGGCCATGTTCCTGTTTATCTTTTTGTGGTCACTGCTGCTTATCATCCCCGGTATTGTGGCCTCGTACCGGTATGCCATGGCGCCTTACCTCTTGGCCCAAAACCCCGAGATGGGCGTGATGGAGGCGATTGACCGCTCTAAACAGATGATGCGCGGCTATAAATGGAGGCTGTTTTGCCTACACCTCAGCTTTATTGGTTGGATTTTTTTGGGCTTTTTAAGCTGTGGCATTGGCCTTTTGTGGGTAAACCCATATATCAGCGCCGCCGAAGCGGCCTTTTACCTGCAGGTTAGCGGCCAAATACCCCTGGGTGGCGCCCAGAATTATGGGGCCGTACCGCCTGCGGCGGGGTAAATGGGTAGTTTTGTGAAAAACCTAAAGCACCCTAGGCAAAAGCCGGGCCGTATGCTATACTTATTATTAGGTTATAGTATATAAAAATACAAGTAAAATAAAAGCGAAAAATACATTTTTTAAAACGCAGAAGCGGACCAATGGCTGCGGAACCGTGGGAAAACAGAGAGGGCGGCCCTGTGCTGAAAGCCGTCCCTTCCCGCCCCGAAGCTTACCACCGCCGAGTGCGGGGGCGAACCCCTGCCGGATGCGCCCGTTACAGCGCAAAACATATGTTTGTTTAGCAAGTGGCGCGCCCCATTGGGGCGGCGCAATTCGGGTGGAACCGTGGGAATACTTCTCACCCCGAACCTGCCGGTTATGGCGGGTTCGGGGTGTTTTGTTATTTTATATTTTTTAACAGAGTTTGGCTATACACATGAGGAAAAGAGAGAACGGGAGGCCAGAAAAATGAATGTGAAACTGAAAGACGGAAGCCTGCGCGAGGTGCCAAAGGGCGCCAATGTATACGACGTGGCAAAGGCCCTGGGGCCAAAGCTTGCAAAAGCGGCCTGCGCGGGGAAGATAAACGGCGTGCCTGTGGATTTGCGCGAGCTGGTACAAGAAGGGGCCACGGTGGAAATTTGCACCTTTGAGGACGCCGAGGGTAAGCACGCTTTTTGGCACACCGGCAGCCATGTGCTGGCCCAGGCGGTGCTGCGGCTGTACCCAAACGCCAAATTTGCCATAGGCCCCGCCGTGGCCGACGGTTTTTACTACGATTTTGACATCAGCCCCGCCTTCACCGCCGAGGACCTGGCCGCCATTGAGGCCGAGATGGACAAGATTGTAAAGGAAGACCTGCCCATACAGCGCAGCTTTGCCAGTGCAGAGGAGGCCATGAAAAAGTTTGAGGGCCAGCCCTACAAACAAGAGCTGATGCAAAAACATGCCGCCGCGGGCGAGCGGATTAGCCTGTACAGCCAGGGCGAGTTTGAAGACCTGTGCGCCGGGCCCCACCTGATGAGCACCGGGGCGCTGAGGGCCGTTAAGTTAACCAGCGCCACCGGGGCCTATTGGCACGGGGACAGCCGCCTGCCCATGCTGTGCCGGGTATATGGCACGGCCTACCCCAAAAAGAGTGAGCTGGACGCCCACCTGGCCCTTATGGAAGAGGCCAAAAAGCGCGACCATCGAAAGCTTGGCAAGGAGCTGGGCCTGTTTGCCCTGATGGAAGAGGGGCCGGGCTTCCCCTTCTTTTTGCCAAACGGTATGGTGGTAAAAAACGAACTGCTGAAATTTTGGCGGGAGGTACACCTGCGCTGGAAATACGACGAGATACAGACCCCCATTTTGTTAAACCAGGAGCTTTGGCTGCGCAGCGGCCACTGGGACCATTACAAAAATAACATGTATGTAACCCAGGTGGATGAGCAGGAGTATGCCATAAAACCCATGAACTGCCCCGGCGGGATGCTGGTGTACAAAAACCAGCCCCATAGCTACCGCGAACTGCCTTTGCGCATGGCCGAACTTGGCATGGTGCACCGGCATGAGATGAGCGGCGCTTTGCACGGGCTGATGCGGGTGCGCAGCTTTACCCAAGACGACGCCCATATCTTTATGACCCCCGCCCAGGCCCAGGAGGAGATTATTGGGGTGATAAGGGTGATAGACGAACTGTATTCGATGTTTGGCTTTGAGTACAAAATTGAACTTAGCACCATGCCCGAAGACCATATGGGCAGCGAGGAGGACTGGGTGCAGGCCACCAGCTACCTGCACGGGGCCATTGAGGCCCTGGGCCGCCCCTATACCGTAAACGAAGGCGACGGCGCTTTTTATGGCCCCAAGCTGGACTTCCACTTGGTGGACGCCATTGGCCGTACCTGGCAGTGCGGCACCATTCAGTTGGATATGCAGATGCCCGAGCGCTTTGAACTGGAATACACCGGGGAGGATGGGGCCAAACACCGGCCTGTGATGATTCACCGCGCGGCCCTCGGCTCCATCGAGCGGTTTGTGGGCATCCTCATCGAGCATTTTGCCGGGGCCTTCCCCACCTGGATTGCCCCCGTACAGGTGGTTTTGGTGCCCATTAGCGAGCACCACCACGAGTACGCCCTAAAGGTAAAAGAAGCCCTGGCCCAAAAGGGCGTGCGGGTACAGGCCGATTTGCGCAGCGAGAAGATGAACTACAAAATACGGGAAGCTCAGCTGAAAAAAATACCCTATATGTTGGTAATGGGCGATAAAGAGATGGAAGAGGGCACCGTGGCCGTGCGTGCGCGCAAGGAGGGACAGGGCGGCGCCAAAACCCTGGAAGAATTTGTGGGGCAGGTTGTGCAAGAAATTGAAACGCGGGCCCTATAAACGGATATGGGTAATTTGATTTTTACCCTGCTGAGCAGCGCCCTGTTTTTACTGCCCATCTACGCCGCGGTGCGGGTGGTGTACCTGCGGCGCCTGCCGCGGCGCGGCAGCTGGGCCAGGGAGGCGGCCCTTTGTGGCTTTACCCTGTTTACGGTGGGGCTTTTGGCCTTGGTTTGGCAAACGGGGCCCTGGCACCAAAGCGCGGCGCTGCCCCTGCAGTTGGCGCTGGAGCGGCTGCAGAGCGGGGCGGGGGTGAATTTTGTACCGCTGCGCACCCTGCGCCTGTTGCTGGCCAGCGCCGGGGCCGAAGCGCTGGCGGTAAACCTTTTGGGGAACGTACTGATGTTTGTTCCACTGGGGCTTTGCCCGCCCCTGCTGTGGCGGCGCTGGCAGCGCTTTGGCTGGGCTGCCCTGCTGGGGCTTTTGGCCCCCTTGCTGATAGAGTTTGTGCAGTTGTTTTTGGGCCGCAGCGTGGATGTGGACGACCTGCTTTTGAATTTTTGCGGTATTTTGCTGGGGTACGGGCTGTATAGGCTGCTAACACGCCTGTTCCCGGGGCTTAACAAGCTTGCGGCCCCCCGGAAAAATGGAAAAAACAGAGGGGAAAACGAGGCCGCCCCCCACTGAAAACAAAAGCCTGTACTTCACCATTTGTTCACAAAGTTATCAAGTTTCTTACGCAAAATCCCTGTATACTAAGTATTGTAAGGAAGGGAAGCCGCAGCCCGACTTTACAGATGATTCCTCCTCACACCCATGAGATACCCCTAGAAAAACCCGCGTTCCCCACGCGGGTTTTTCGCTGTTTATTCCCCGCGAAGGGTGAACTCCTTCCTCATTAGGATGCGGTACTGGTTTGGGGTTACCCCAACATAGCGTTTAAAAACCTTGGTAAAATAGCTTTGGTCCTCAAAGCCAACGGCCACGGCAATGTCAATCAGGCGTAACCCCCGCTGCAGCAGCAGCTCCTTACTTTTATCCACACGTACCTGGTTTAGGTAGATGTGGAAGGGGGTGCCGGTTTCCTGCTTAAAGATGCGCGAAAGGTAGGAAGGGGAGAGGTTGACCGCCTCCGCTAACTGTTCCAGCGCCACCTTGTTACCGTAGTGGGTCTCTATATACTGCACACAGCGGTGAATTGCGTTGGCATGCCGTACATCTGCAAATGCAAATATGGCATCCATAAATTCGCCCGCTTTGTCGCACAGCCACAGGGAAATTTCCTCGGTGCTCTGCATGGCGGGCAGGCGGCGCAGGCAGTCGTCTCCCACCGCCAAAATGTGCTTGGCGTCTGCCCCGGAATCGATTGCTGCCCGGCCAATAAGAACCAATAATTCATAAATGCGTGATTTTGCACAGCTACATTCGTAGCCTGCGTTAAAAAGAATATGGCCCAAAAGCTCGTTTAGCAGGCGGTTTGCCTCGTTTTTTTCCCCTTTCCTTATAAAACGCAGCAGTGCGTGCTCTTTTTCTATTGGATACGCACAGGGGGATTTCTGCTTCAGGGTCATCATATATTCGGTAATCTGCCCCTGCACGGTGGTGGCGGTTTCGTTGCGGCGGTGGCGGCTGGCCACCGCCGCATTGTTGATAAAACCCACCGCCATGGCCAATAAAGTCTCCAGGTGGTTTACCATGGCGGCGGGTACAACGGGTATTTTTTCAAGCTCTATAAGCGCGTCGGCACGTATCTCTTCAGAAAGCCCTCGCAGTTCACAGTCCATAAAGTCCTCTTTGTCCACCATCAAAAAGGGCCCTGCGGTAATTCTTGCCACAGGTTTTATTTCGCCCAAAATAAGTGCTACAAAACAGGTTAAACCCAAAGGGCAATAGTATACATATTTCCCCCCAAAGCGTTCTGCCTGGGCCATTCCATAGTCATGCGCCTGCGTGCAGCCCGCCTTTGAACGCCGGACAGCGGCGCAAAACCCGCAGCTTTTGCAGGAATTGCCATATTCCGCCAGGTTTTCTCCATCGGCGGCGCACACAAGGCAGCCCAGCCCTGCCACCTGAGAAAGGGCCTGCGCAATCTCTTTTGCCTGCGCGGGGTCAAAGTCTTTTTCTCGCAAATAGCGCCTCCCAATTTTGGTCAAAAATTTTTTATGACAATAATTTACCAAAACAAACAACAAATTGCAAGAACATTTGTAATATATGATGGTATAGTATGGGTACTTCGCGAAGAGAAACCCAAAGGAAAAGGGGGAAGATAGATGGCGGACATTTTACAGGCAATATCAGAAAATTTGCAGGAAGGCAGTGCCAAAACGGTAAAGGAACTTGTACAAAAGGCGCTGGACGAGGGGCATACCGCCCAGGAAGTACTGGAAAACGGCCTGCTTGCGGGTATGAATATTGTGGGAGGAAAGTTTAAAAACAATGAGGTGTATGTGCCAGAGGTGCTTGTGGCGGCGCGCGCCATGAACCTGGGCATGGAGGTGTTAAAGCCTCTGCTGGTGGAAGCTGGCGCACAGTACAAGGGCAGGGTGTGCATTGGCACCGTAAAAGGGGATTTACACGACATAGGGAAAAATTTGGTAAAGATGATGATGGAAGGAAAGGGCCTGGAAGTGATTGACCTGGGCGTGGATGTGCCACCCGAGCGGTTTGTGGAGGTAGCCAGTGCTGAAAACTGCCAGGTGATCTGTTGCTCGGCCCTGCTAACCACCACCATGGGGGTGATGCAGCAGGTGGTGCAGAAGCTTGAGGCCGAAGGCCTGCGTGGGCAGATTAAAATTATGGTGGGGGGCGCCCCTATTACCGACACATTCTGCGCGCATATCGGGGCCGACGCATACACGGCCGATGCGGCCAGCGCGGCCATAGCCGCAGCCGACCTGTGCGCAAACGGGTGAAGACCATAAAAGGGCCCATACCACGCCGGTAAACATAAGGAGGAGAGGCCATGCAGGCCAGAGAGCGGGTGACTGCGGCGCTAAACCATATTCAGCCAGACCGCTGCCCGGTGGATTTTTGGGCGGTTGATGAGGTGATTGAGCGGCTTTTGCGGCACACAGGGCTTGATACAGAAGAGGAACTGCTGGAGGCCCTTGAGGTGGATTTGCAGTTTATCTCTCCGGCTGAGGTAAACCAAAACCCCCGCATTTTGGAGGATGGCAGTTATTTTGATGCCATGGGCGTACACCGCAAAAAGGTGAAAAATGAGTTTTGTACCTATGAGGAATATGCCTCAAGCCCCCTGGGCTATGTGCAAACCCCCGAGGATTTTGACAGCTACGGGTATTGGCCAAACCCCGACGCATTCGACTGGGAAAACTATGCGGCGCTGATAGGCAAGCGGCACAATAAACGTTACATAAAACTTTATTTGGGTGGCATTTTTGAGTATGCCTGGGCGCTGCGCGGTTATGAGCAGTTTATGATGGATATGATTTGTAACCCGGAGATAGCACACTATATCATGGATAAACTGTGCAATTTTTGGTGCGCATATTTTGAAAACGCCATGAAAAGCGCCAGGGATGAAATTGATTTGGTGTACACGTATGACGATATTGCCGCCCAAAATGCCCTGTTGCTATCGCCCAAAATGATGGAGGAGTTCATCTTTCCGTATCACCGCAGGCTAAACGCCCTGGTAAAGCAGTTCCATAAACCCATCATGTTTCATTCCTGCGGTGCGGTGCGCAGTGTAATAGACCGGCTGGCAGGCCTACCCATCGATGTACTAAACCCTTTACAGCCCCTGGCGCAGGGAATGGACTTTGCAGAGATAAAAGAGCAGTTTGGCGCAAAGCTGGCCTTTCATGGGGGCATTTGCATACAGCGGCTGCTGCCCGGGGGTACGCCCAGTGAGGTGCGTGATACGGTGAGACGGACCATATCGGTTTTGGGAAAGGGGGGTGGGTACATCCTGGCATCGGCGCACTACATTCAAAACGATACCCCTACAGAGAATATTTTGGCGATGTATGAGCCGGCCCTGCGCAGTGGCGCTGTTTTATAGCGCAGGCAGGCAAGGCCTTTTGCACTGGGAAACGGCAGTGCGCCGCAAACTGGCCGCCGCAAGCCGCGGCGCAGAAACAGGGGAGGTGTATGCCATTAATAGGTAAATAGTTTAACAATTGTGTGTCTGCCTTCGTATGTGAGATGAGAACAGGAGGAAAAAAATGAAAAAGCTTGGCATAGTGTGTTTGGCGCTCTTGCTCTGTGTAAGTTTCGTGGCCTGTGGCGGGGGGGCGTCCTCGGCTTCTGGGCAAGCCGGCAGCAGCCAAACTGCGCCGGCCAGCCAGCCGAAGGAAAGCGCCGCCCCCGGCAGCGATGCCTCATCTGGGGTAAAGGTGGGCCTGATTGCAGGGCTTACTGGCTTTGGAGACCTCTCGATGAATGACCAGGCCCTGCTTGGCTGCCAGATGGCTGAAAAAGATTATGGCATCAGCTTTAAAGCGGTGGAGCCCAAAAACCAAACCGAGGTACTGGATATGATTCAGGCGTTTGTAGACGATGGATATAATATCATTGTTTGCGCCGTACCGGATTATGACGAGACCCTGGCCGAACTGGCCCCCAGTTACCCGGATGTTGGCTTTATAACGGTGGATTCTCAACTGGTTATGGACAATGTGATGAGTATTGAATACCTTACCCACCAAGGTTCTTATTTGGCTGGGGCTGCGGCCGCCATGAACAGTGAAACCGGCATTATTGGTGCGGTAGGCGGTATGGATTTAGTGGTGATTAGCCGGTTTATTGACGCCTATATTCAAGGGGCTGAATCGGTAAATCCCGACATCAAGTGCCTTGTGAAGTACGTGGGCACCACCTACGAGGCCTGGGCGGACACCACGACGGCAAAATCCATCACCCTGGACATGATTAGCAACGGGGCGGATGTGATCTTCCAAATTGCAGGGGGTGCGGGGCTTGGCACCATTGAGGCTTGCTCGCAGGAGGATGTTTGGGCCATAGGGGTGAATGTGGACCAGGAAGAGGTTGCCCCGGACAATGTGCTTACCAGCATGTTGACGGTGGGCGAAATGGCCATTTACAACGCCATTGGAGAGTATGTGGAGGGCGGTAAACCCATCTCAGGCATCTACCAGGCCTCGCTGGAAAATGGCGGTATAGGTATTGTATTTAGCCGCCATATTTCAGAGGAACAGGCTACAAAACTCAAAGAGCTTGAGGCGCAAATCATCTCGGGCGACATTGAAGTTGTGGATGCGGTTGCAAATTCATAAGGGGCTGGGGTGGCTGGGGCACAATGCCCCAGCCACCCTTGGCTATCCATACGCAGCTTCCCGCCGAAAGTGGTGATAAAAGTGGAAACATGTACCAGAGGAATTGAATTTAAAGGTATAGGCAAAAATTTTGCGGGGAAAGCCGCTCTCTCAAACATCAACCTCTCGATAGAAAAAGGAACCATTCACGCGATTATAGGCGAAAACGGGGCGGGTAAATCCACCCTGATGAACCTTTTAAGCGGGGTGCACAGGCCAAGTGCAGGCAGCATAAGTATTGACGGTAAAACGGTAAAAATTGAAAACCCCAAAGACGCCATAGCGCTGGGAATAGGCATGGCGCACCAGCATTTTATGCTGGTGAACGTTTTGAAGGTTTGGCAAAACATCATTTTAGGGGCCGAGCCCTGCGGCAGAACCGGCACACTGAGCGAGGCAAAAATTAAGGCCGAAATAGAAGAGGTTTGCAAAAACTATGGCGTGGTATTTAATTTAGAGGATGTTGTGGGAAAGCTGACGGTAGGCGAGCAGCAGCGCATAGAGATTGTAAAGGTTTTGTTCCGCCGGGCAGAGTATATAATTTTAGATGAACCCACGGCTGTTTTAACCCCTGAAGAGATTGAAAATATGTTTCAAAGCGTGCGGCGTTTTAAAGAGATGGGAAAGACCGTCCTCTTTATCAGCCATAAACTGGAAGAGGTGCTCTCGATATCCGACCGCATTTCTGTGCTGCGGCGCGGGGAGCATATTGGTACCCTGCGCACAGAGGAGGCGGAGGCAAACCAGCTTGTGGAGATGATGGTGGGGCGGGAAATTCATATTGATGGCGAGCCGCTGAAGACCCCAAAAGGCCCGGCCGTCCTCTCTATTCGCCATTTGCGCACCAAGCAGGAAAGTTTTGGCTGCGCTTTAAAAGACCTGGCTTTGCAAGTACACGCCGGAGAGGTGCTGGGGGTTGCCGGGGTGGATGGGAACGGGCAGGCGGAACTGGTAGAGGCTGTGATGGGCCTGCGGCGGGTGGAGGCGGGCGAAATTACCCTGAACGGAAACAATATGGTGAACAAATCCACCTACAAAATACGGCGGGCGGGGGTTTCTTGCATTCCGCCGGACAGGCAGGAGCAAGGGCTGGTTTTGGATAGTTCCATAGCGCGTAATACCGTACTGGGTTTTGAAAACCTGCCCGCTTTTTACCGCCGTGGTTTTTTAAGCCCCAATAAGGTGGAAAGCTGTGCCAAGGTGTTAAGTGAACGCTATGACCTGCGCTATAATGACGTACAGGACGAGGTTCGGGAACTTTCGGGCGGGAACCAGCAAAAGGTGATTTTGGCCAGGGAGTGTGAACTGGCAAGCCCGCAGTTGGTGGTGGCGGTAAACCCCACGCGGGGGCTGGACATTGGCGCCATGGAGTTTGTGTATGAAAAACTGGAAGATCTGAAAAGCGCTGGGAAATCCATCCTGCTCATCTCCACTGAGTTGCCAGAAATACTACGCCTTTCTGATAGAATTGCGGTGCTATACAAGGGCGAAGTGATGGGCGTTTTGGAGGGCGAAAGCAGGGATGTGCAGCAAATAGGGCGCCTGATGATGGGCATTAAGGAGGCGGCCAATGCAAGGTAGAGCGCTGAAAAGAGCTGGGCGAGATATTGGCATGATTTTCTTAAACATCCTCATTGCCATGCTTATTGGCAGCATTTTTGTGCTGCTGCAGGGGGAAAACCCCCTTAAGGTATATTATTACCTGCTCATCGACCCCCTTCTCACCGCCAGGGGGCTGGCCAAAATTTTGGGTAAGGCCACCCCGCTGATTTTCACGGGGCTTGCCGCTGTCATTTGCTTTCGCTGCAAAATTTTTAACGTGGGTGTGGAGGGGCAAATTTACATGGGGGCGCTTGTAGGCGGCTTGGTTTTGCTATTCTTGCCCACACTCAACCCCGTGGTCACATTGGTGCTTGCCTGCTTTGCGGCCATGCTGGCAGGCGGGGCTTGGTCGGCCTTGGCGGGCTGGCTTAAGGTGCGCTTTAACGTGCATGAGGTTATCTCCACCATCATGCTGAACTATGTGGCCTCCGCCATTTTATCCTATGTGGTCATCAACCACCTGAAAAAACCCGGCACCAACCCCAGAACAGAATCTTTTACCAGCACATTTGCAAAATTTGCCCCGCCCGAGCATGTGAATACCGGGTTTATTGTGGCTCTCATCTGTGCTGTGCTACTGTTTTTATTCCTGTTTTATACCCCCATGGGCTGGCAGATAGACGCTTCTGGGAAAAATCTTGTCAGCACGCGTTATTCGGGTGTTTCCTCGCAAAAACTGGTGATGGTGGCCATGGTGATTTCGGGGGTGATGGCCGGCCTTTGCGGCATGGAACGCACCGCGGGCGCCTATGGGTATTTAGAGGTGGGTTTTTCGCCGGGGTATGGCTACGATGGAATGATTGTGGCCATCATTGGGCGCAATAACCCCTTAGGGGCGGTGATAACGGCGCTGTTTTTTGGCCTCTTACACTATGGCGGCGTGAATATCAACATGAATACCAATGTGGCCACCGAATGGGTGTATGTGCTCATCTCCATTATGTTTATTTTGGTTGCCGCCCAAAACGGCATTTTTAAAACCCTCGTCAGTGCACTAAAAAAGCTTGTAGGCAAAAGGGGAAGGGAGGGAGAGCCGGATGGACATTTCGGTCATATCGATTATTAGCCGCATTTTGGTAAGCGCTACGCCGCTTATTATAACAGGGGTAGGGGGGCTATTTGGCGAAAAGGCGGGCATAGTGAACATTGGCCTGGACGGCAATATGCTGATAGGCGCCTTTACAGCCGCCATTGCCAGCTACTATACCGGCAGCGCTTGGCTGGGTTTACTTGCCGCTGTGCTGGTGTGCACCTTCATCGGTTTACTGCACGCCTATCTCTGTGTAACCATCCGGTTAGACCATGTCATCAGCGGCCTTGCGGTAAACATTCTGGCCACAAACTTAACGGTGTACATCCTGTATGTGCTGTTCGAGAGCAAGGGCAACTCCCCCATTGTGCCACAACTGCCCAAAATTACCCTGCCCTTACTCAGTGACCTGCCTACGGTAGGGCCCATATTTACAAATCTGTCGGTCATCACCCTGTTTGCGCCGGTTTTGGTGGTTTGGGCCTATTGGCTGCAAAAGAAAACCCGGTTTGGTATGCAGGTTGTGGCCTCGGGGGCAAACCCCCACGCCGCCAAGGTAATGGGGGTAAATGTGCCCCGGGTGCAGTATTTAAGCGTGCTGCTTGGCGGGGCCTGCTGCGGTTTGGCGGGGGCCTTCCTCTCCATCTCGTACATGAATATGTTTGTGCGGGGCATGGTGGCCGGCAGGGGCTACATTGCCATTGCGGCTATTTTGATAGGCAACTATAAACCTGTGGGCGTGGCGGTTGCGGGGCTGTTTTTTGGCCTGATGGACGCACTGCAAATTGCCCTGCAGGGCACCATTAACATTCCCAGCGAGTTTGTGCAAAGCATTCCGTATATCTCCACCCTGGTGGTGGTAACGGCTGTGATGTACCGCAAAGAAAAAGCCGCAGGTGGCAAATTGACAAAAAGGAGAATGGCAAACTTATGACGCCAAAAGAGCGATTTTTAGGAGTGTTAAACTTTGAGCAGGTGGACCGTATCCCCATTATGGATTTTGGCTATTGGCCCGAGACCATAAAAGCCTGGAAAGAGCAGGGGCTGCCAAAGGAGCTTACAAGCTATGAGGAGATAGAGAGCTATCTGTTTGGAGACCGCGGGTTTGAACTGAATATGGTAAACCGCTGGGGCCCCAGCGAGCAGGAAGGTGTGCAATGGGGCATCTTCCCCGAGTTTGCGCGTAGCGTACTGGAGGAGGATGATGAGACAGTGCTGTATGGGGGCGAGGGCGGAATTGTGCGCGAGCATAAGACCACCGGCTCGATGTCTCATGTGGTGGAATACCCCATTTCTAACCTGGCGGAATTTGAGAAAAAAATAGTGCCCCGGATGAACCCTTGGGATAAAAAGCGTATTTATGAAGGGTTTAAAGAAAAAACCGATGCGCTGCGCGCAGCGGGCGAGCCGGTTGGCATATGGCTGGACGGTTTTTTGGAGTACCCTAGGGAATTGATTGGGATGGAAAACCTTTGCTATGCCTACTATGATGACCCGGCTTTTGTGCAGGGTATGAACGAGCATCACTGCTATTTTAACGCCGAATTTGCCAAAATGGTGCGGGAATATACCCCTATTGACTATGCCTGCATCGTGGAGGATATGGCCTATAAAACGGGCTCGCTTGTCTCCAAAAAGGTTTGGGACAGCTTTATGAAACCTTATTACGAAAAACTGATTCCCCAGCTGCGCGCCTTGGGGGTACAAAAAATTTTGGTGGATTCAGACGGAAACACCGAAGAGGTTTGCGCCTGGCTGATGGAGGTGGGAGTAGAGGGGCATTACCCGCTGGAGATTAAAGCGGGAAACACACCAAAAGCGCTGCGCAAGCGCTACCCCAGCTTGGCGCTGATTGGCGGCGTGGATAAATTTGAGCTGATGAAAGGGACAAAGGAGATTGACGCAGAACTGGAAAAATTACTGTCGATTGTAGAACAAGGCGGTTATATACCGGCAATGGACCACAAAGTGCCGCCCACAATCTCCCTGTACAATTACCAGTACTATATTGAAAAAAAGGCCAAATTGCTGGAGCGGTTTTCGGCCCCCTAAAGGGCGCAGGGGCACAATGCCGCCTTATTACAGTTTCTCAAAAGGCTGCGCAGCAAGCTGTAATACTTGTACCAGCAGGCAGGTGAGGGAATGAATAAACTGGTTGGTTCCAGCAAATTAAATATGAAAGCGTTTAATCGCAGCCAAATTCTTGGCTTTTTGAGAAAAAAAGGCCCCTGCGCGCGCAGGGACATTGCCTGTGAAACCTCTTTAACGGCGGCCTGCATCTCCATGACCATTGCCGAACTGTTACAAGAGAAGGTTGTGTGCGAAAAAGGCGCTGCAAAAGAGGCGGCAAAGCCCGGAAAACAGAGCGCTTTGATTGACATCAATGGTAGCTGCGCCTGTACGCTTGGCTGTATTGCAGGGGATGGGCTCCTCTACTGCGGAATTGCCGACCTGCGGGGGAGGGTGCTTTTTGCTTTGCCGCCCACTCCCTTTGATGTACGCAGCGAGGACTCTTTAAAATTTGGGCTTTTAAAAGCCATACAGGCCCTGCAACGCCACAAAGCGTGCAGCTGTATTGGGGTGGGTGTGGGAATCAACAACGAAATTTTGGAATGGAGCCAGAGGGGCATGGCCCTGCTTGCCACCCTCCAGCTTTTTTTGCGGAAGAGGCTGCGGCTGCAAAACGTTGCGGTGGAACTCTCTTCGCGGGCGTTGGCGCTGGCCCAAATTGACTTTGGTAAGCGGCCCGACCTTGACAATATGGTTTTTTTGCAGGTTGCCAACAGTTTGGATATGGCCCTAACCATAGGCGGCGAGGTATGGCCGGGTGCGCACAATAACATTGGCCGGCTGAACCATGTGGTAATTGACCCCGGCGGCGTGCCGTGCGAATGCGGGAAGCGCGGCTGTGTAAAAACGATGATGACCGTGGAGGGGATTTTGGAGCGGGCCAAAAAAGTATATTCTAAAAAAGATACGCCCAAACTATACGAGTTAACCGGAGGTAAACCCGAGGCGATGGTATATGACCACCTGAAAATAGCCGCCAAGGCGGGCGACAGGCCCATTGCGGAGCTGTACCGCCTGGATGACGCCCTGTTTACCTCTCTTCTGTTTAATTTTATGACGCTGCTGGACCCGAACAAGTGCATCATTCAGGGTATGGGCCTGTACGCCGAGGAGCTGGTTGAACGGCTAAACGCCCACGCCGTGCAATTATTGGGCGAGGGCTACCATGATTTTTACGAACTGAGCTTTATTGGCGAAGAAAATATGTTTTTGGGCGGCAATGCCTTGGCCGCCCGGCGGTTTTTTTATGGTGCGGCCGACCTGCCGGATGCTCCCCCCCACACAGGGCGATTGAGCGTGCTTTAGGGGTGTTTGCGCAGAATAAAGGCGCCGCCTCTGTTTACGGTTTATTCATAAAGTTATCAAGTTTCTTACGCAAAATCCCTGTATACTAAATATTGTAAGGAAGGGAAGCCGCAGCCCAACTTTACAGATGATTCCTCCTCACACCCATGAGATACCCCTAGAAAAACCCGCGCTCCCCACGCGGGTTTTTCGCTGTTTACTTTTCCTTTTTATACGCTGGGTATGGTGACGGCGGCCTCGCCCGCAGAGGCGGCATCCCCGCCGCCGGAGCCACCCTCTAAGGCTTCCCCGCCATAGGCTGCCGCCTCCCCGCCCGCGGCTATTTCTGCGCTGCCGGGCGCTGCCGCGCCCTGGGTGGCCAGTATGGCCTGGGCCATGGCCTCTATTTTTGCCTCGGTGGCGGCGTCCAGCCTTTGCGCCGGGTGCAAGGGGCCAATGCGCTGCAAGCCCTCCTGCCGGGGCAGAAGCTGTGGGAATTTATCCAGCAGGTAGCGCTGCTCTTTTCGGCTGCGCTCTGCCATTTGCTGGCGCAGTTCTTGCTTTATTGCCTCTGCTTTTTTATTTTGGTTTGTTTTTACAGCCTTATTTTGACGCCCACGGGTGACGTCCTCCTGGGCCAGGTCGTTCAGCTTTCGGCTACAGCGGTCCATCAATTTTTGGGCGCTGGCTATCATGGCGCGCACCTGATCGCGCTGTTTTCCCTCCAGGGAGCCTAAGGCAATTTGCAAACTGCCAATGGCCTGCCCCGCTTGGCTTAGCACCCCTCGCACATCGGCCGGGGTAACGGCGGCCACCAGGCTTTGGGTAAGGCGCTGCAGGTTTACGCGGGGCGGCTGGGCGCGCATTTTGTTCTTTTCCCGCGCTTTTTGGATATCCTCCAGCATTTTTTTCCACTGTTTGATTTCCTCTTCGCCGCGTTTACGCATGGTATCGTAAATGTCGGTGCTATCCTCGCGGCGGCGCTGGGCCTCTTGCAAAAGCTGCCTTTCCAGCATTTCCTCAAGGGCGGCAGAGGCCTCTTCTGCGGCGGTGGGGGCGTTTTGAGCAGGGGTTTGGCTTTCAAGGCCTATGCCATAAACGGCAATGGCCGCGCCGGTTTGAGGGATTTGCAAAATAGCGCCTCCTTTCGCAGTAATCTGGTTTTGCATTAGCTTATTCTTATGTATACGTCACATAGCGAGAAAAATGAAGGCCGGTGGCCGGTGCTGTGGCTAATTTCGGTTGGATATTATGAAGCTACGTCGCTATTCAAAAGCCAGCTCTGTATAGCCCAAAATTCTGGTTGAAACGGCCGCCAGGTTTCCGTACAATCAAAATACAACTGTTTAGCAGGATAAAGGCGGGTGTAGAGGGGGCGGCTTTTCATGGTGTATCTACTCATATTCTGCGGCGCGGTGGTGGTGTTGTGCGTGGCTTCCAGCAAGCTGCTGGGGCGTTTTGGCGTACCCACCCTATTGGCCTTTTTGCTTTTGGGTATGTTGTTTGGCCCCGAGGGGCCCTTTTTGAACTTCCAAACCATTCAGTACAACCTGGCAGGGCAGCTCTGCTCCATCGGCCTTATCTTCATTATGTTTTACGGCGGGTTTGGTACAAACTGGCAAACGGCAAAACCCATTGCCCGCCCCGCGGCGCTGCTTTCCACCCTGGGGGTGTTGATTACGGCGGCAATAACAGGGCTGTTTTGCCACCTGGCGTTCGGCATAAGCTGGCTGGAGGGGCTGTTGCTGGGCGCTGTGATCTCCTCTACCGACGCAGCCTCGGTATTTGCCATTTTGCGTTCGCGCCATTTGAACTTGAAAGGGGGGCTTGCCCCCCTGCTGGAAATTGAGAGCGGCAGCAACGACCCTATCTCCTATATGCTAACGCTGCTGTGCATTACCCTTTTAAATGGCGGCGGCTTAAATACTGTGCCGCTGATGCTGGTGAAGCAATTGGCGTTTGGGATATCGGTGGGGGTGGGGGTGGGCCTGCTTTCGGCCCTGGTGCTAAAGCGGGTGAGTTTTGAAATTAGCGGGCTGGATACCATTTTGGTGTTTGGTGTGGCGGTGCTGGCTTATGCGCTGGCCGAAGGCCTCGGTGGCAACGGGTATCTCAGCGTGTACCTCGCGGGTATTATACTGGGCAACAGCAAAATACTAAATAAGCGGGTATTGGTTCATTTTTTTGATGGTGTCTCTTGGCTTATGCAGATACTGCTGTTTTTTACCCTGGGTTATGTGTGCATCCCCTCGGCCCTGCCGGGTATTATGATCTACGCAATCCCCATTGCACTCTGCCTCATCTTTATTTCCCGGCCGGTGGCGGTATTCAGTATTTTAAGCTGGTATAAAATACCCATTAAGCAACAGGCCTTTGTCTCACTTGTGGGTCTAAGGGGGGCCGCCTCCATTGTGTTTGCCATTTTAGCGGCAACTGGGTCGGAGCATATCTCAAACGATATCTTCCATATTGTATTTTTTGTGGCCCTCTTTTCGGTGGCCTTACAGGGCTCGGTGCTGCCGCTTATGGCCAAAAAACTGCATTTGATTGACAGCGAGACCTCGGTGTTTAAAACCTTTACCGACTATGCAGAGGATGAAAACACCCACCTGGCCGAGGTACTGATAGGCCCCGAGCACCCCTGCCTTGGCAAAACCATTGCCCAGGCCGAGCTTTGCCCCGATATCCTGATTATTATGGTAAAACGTGGCAAAGAAACCATTATACCCAACGGGAATACACTGCTGCAAGAGGGGGATATCATGGTGCAACTATTCCGCCGTGGGTACTATAATAGCCTTTGTAACCCGGGTGAATGAGGCGGGGTATTGCAGGCTCTATAGCATGGGTTCAAATGCTGTAAAAACCCTGTAGAAAAAAATAAAATAAGGTGACAGACAGTTGTCACCTTATTTTTTGTATGCTATAGATACCGCGAAATGCACCAGATAGATAAACCTACAGTATAGGGAGAATAAACAATGGCTAGAGCAACATCAAAGCTAGATTTACAAAAAATGGCCGATGAAAAATTTGAAAAAATGTGGAAACTGGTTGATGAAATGACCGAGGAAGAAAAAAGGGCGACTTTCGATTTCGATGAGAGCATTCCCCAAAAAGAGGCGCACTGGAGCCGTGACAAAAATTTGCGGGATGTACTGGTGCACCTGTACGAATGGCACCAGCTATTGCTAAACTGGGTAGGGCAAAGCCAAAAGGGGATAAGTAAGCCCTTTATTCCCGCACCCTATAACTGGAAAAGCTATGGACAGATGAATGTGGAATTTTGGGAAAAGCACCAGCAGACAGAGCTGGAGGATGCGATGAAAATGCTAAAAGAAAGCCATGCCGAGGTGCTAAAGCTGATAGAGGAATTTTCAAATGAGGAGTTGTTCCAGAAAGGCAGTTTTGCCTGGGTAGGGGGCTCAACGCTGGGCAGCTACTGTGTTTCGGCCACAGCCAGCCACTATGACTGGGCATTAAAAAAGCTAAAAGCCCACCATAAAACCCATAATAAATAGGGCGTATTATGCAATTACTGCAAGTAGAGCTGCCCGTCCTTTACCTCTGCATGAATCTCAGTACCGGGGGCGGGGTCTTGCTTAATGATGTAGCGGGCCACCAAGGTTTCCAGCTTGCTTTGGATATAGCGCTTTAGTGGCCGCGCGCCGTATACCGGGTCGTAGCCCTCCTCTACAATCAGCGCCTTGGCCTCGTCGCTTACCTGCAGGCGTAGTTGGCGCTGGGCCAGGCGGCTCTCCAAATCGTGCAGCATCAAGCTTACAATGCTCTTGGTCTCCTCTTTTGTAAGGGGTTTAAACTGGGTAATCTCATCCAAACGGTTCAAAAACTCTGGGCGGAAGCTGGTTTTCAGCAGCATCTCCACGGCTTTTTGGGCCTCTTCGCTGATGGTTCCATCCTCTATCCCCTCCAGGATAAATTCACTGCCCAAATTGGAGGTGAGGATGAGAATGGTGTTCTTAAAGTCTATGGTTCTTCCTTGACTATCTGTAATACGTCCATCATCCAGTACTTGTAGTAAAACATTGAAAACGTCTGGATGCGCTTTTTCAATTTCATCAAACAATACCACCGCGTAGGGTTTGCGGCGTACAGCCTCGGTAAGCTGGCCGCCCTCCTCGTAGCCCACATAACCCGGAGGCGCGCCGATGAGGCGGCTGACGGCGAATTTTTCCATATACTCGCTCATGTCGATGCGTACGAGGTTGTGTTCGTCGTCAAACAGGGCCTCGGCCAGGGCTTTGGCAAGTTCGGTTTTGCCCACGCCCGTGGGCCCCAAAAACAGGAAGGAGCCGATGGGGCGGGCGCTATCCTGTATGCCGGCCCGGCTGCGCAAAATGGCCTCTGATACCTTCTCTACGGCCTCATCCTGCCCGATGACACGCTGGTGTAAAATGTCTTCCATACCCAGCAGCTTTTCCCGCTCGCTCTCCAGCAGTTTCACAACGGGGATGCCCGTCCAGCGGGCCACAATGCGGCTGATCTCCTCCTCATTTACCCGGTTGCGCAAAATACCATTTTGTTCATCTTTTTCAGCTTGCAATTCCTGCTCTTCAAGTTCGGCCTGTAGCTGGGGCAAGCGGCCATACTTGAGTTCGGCAGCACGGTTTAAGTCATAGTCGCGCTCGGCGGCCTCAATGTCGGCATTCAGTTGTTCCAGTTCTTCGCGCAGTTTTTGCAGTTTGCCTATGGCATTTTTTTCGTTTTCCCACTGGGCGCGCATGGCCGTATAGTGCTCCCGCATCTCGGCAAGTTCGGCCTTTATTTCGGCCAGATGCTCTTTGGAGAGTTTGTCCTTCTCTATTTTCAGCGCGGCCTCTTCAATCTCATGCTGCATAATCTTGCGCTGCAAATCGTCCATTTCGGCGGGGCTTGTGTCCATTTCGGTGCGTATCATGGCACAGGCCTCGTCCACAAGGTCTATGGCTTTATCTGGCAAAAAGCGGTCGCTGATGTAGCGGTCCGACAGGGTGGCGGCCGCAATCAGGGCTCCATCGGTAATTTTTACCCCGTGAAAAACCTCGTAGCGCTCTTTGAGGCCGCGTAAAATGGAGATGGTGTCCTCCACCGTGGGGGGGTTTACCAAAACAGGCTGAAAGCGCCGCTCCAGCGCGGCGTCCTTTTCAATGTACTGCCGGTATTCATCCAGGGTTGTGGCGCCGATGCAGTGCAGTTCCCCGCGGGCCAGCAGAGGTTTTAGCAGGTTGCCCGCATCCATGGCCCCATCGGTTTTGCCCGCGCCCACTATGGTGTGCAATTCATCAATGAAAAGGATGATTTCGCCGTCCGAGTTCTGAATTTCTTGCAAAACGCTTTTCAGGCGTTCTTCAAACTCGCCGCGGTATTTGGCCCCGGCCACCAGGGCCCCCATGTCCAGCGCAAAAAGCTTGCGCTCGCGCAGGGTGCTGGGTACGTCCCCGCGCACAATACGGTGGGCAAGGCCCTCCACAATGGCGGTTTTGCCCACGCCGGGCTCGCCAATCAGCACGGGGTTGTTTTTGGTTTTGCGGCTTAAGATACGCACAACGTTGCGTATTTCGGCGTCTCGCCCAATTACGGGGTCCAGCTTTTGCTGCCGGGCCAGTTCCACCAGGTCTTGCCCATATTTGTTCAGCACATCGTAGGTGCCCTCGGGGTTATCGGTGGTAACGCGGGTGTTGCCCCGCACATTGGCCAGTGCGGCCAAAAAGCCGTTTTTATCGATGCCAAAGGTTTTAAAAACCTCTTTTACCGCGGCGTTTGGGGCCGAGAGTAAACCCAGTAAGATGTGTTCTACTGAGACATAATCGTCCTTCATCCCCTTGGCCTCTTTTTCGGCGGTTAAAAGGGCTTTATCCAGCCCAGGGGTGATGTAAATTTTGTCGGCCTCCCGGCCCGAGCCCGTAACTTTGGGCAGGGCCTCAATTTTTTCGGCCAAGGCCGCCTGGATATTGCCGGGTTCGCTGCCCATGCTTTTAAACAGCTGGGCAATCAGGCTATTTTCTTGGTTGAGCAGGGTGTACAAAAGATGCTCTTGTTCCAGCGCTTGGTTTTGGTATTCCAGCGCTAAAGACTGGGCCTCCAAAATGGCATCGCGAGATTTTTGGGTAAATTTTTGCAGGTTCATATGTTTTGGAACCCCTTTCTATCTGTAAAGTGGAAGGAATGTTTGGTGCATTGCAATATTTTGCAACAAAGCATGAAGCTGTTTTTGCCGGTGCGGGGTGCAAGGTATTTGTGAAAACGCTGTAGTAGGCTAACAAGCTACAGGCTGCCCGCCAGCCCCCCGCGTGGCAGTATTGCCAGGTAGGCGG
Organism: uncultured Oscillospiraceae bacterium; assembly: GCA_964550985.1. Lineage (GTDB taxonomy): Bacteria > Bacillota > Clostridia > Oscillospirales > Ruminococcaceae > JAAYCI01. Next base: position 67,880 of record CAZKBM010000002.1, on the reverse strand, counting down.
CCTCGGCGGCCTTTATGGCGGCTGCGGGCTCGTTCAAGTTACCAAAAAAGGCCTTCATGCAGCTATCCATAGCGGTGACATAATCGGCAACGGCATCGCCCAGGGCTTCGCCGCCGTAGCTGCCTGCCGGGCGGCGCAGTTCCCGGCGGAAGCGCCGGGCTTCAAAGCTGATTAACTCTTGTGCGGGCGGGTTTGCCATGTACTTTTGTTCCAGCAAGAGCCAGGTTTTAAAAAATTCAGCCAAGCAGCTTAACAGTTCTTCGTTTTGGCTGCGCAGGCTCACACGCAGTTCGCACAAAAGGCCGCCATTTTCATAAAAATCCAGCTGGTAGCGCAGCGCGGGGTTGTATTTAAAACGCAGGGCGGTGTGCAGGGTTAGCCCCCCGGCCGGGCTGACGTCCGCCCGCAGTTCCCCCCCGGCGGCCCGGCTGCGTACCCACTGTGCCAGTTCCCGCATCCGGTGCTCTGGGGTGGAAAGGCCGCTGTACTCGGCCAATACATGGTTGATGAGCCCCGAGCGTGAAAACCCCCGCTGTACGGCCAGGGCGTCGATGGCGGCAATCACCTCTTCCGATAAGACGACACTGTAGACGTTTTTTCCCATGCGGGCTACATCCCTTCTATACCTTGCTATATATACTATAATACAAATAAATTAAATTGTCAATCATATTATATAATACATGCTACAAAAATGCTGAAGCCCACAAATGTGAACCTCAGCATAAATTACTCGAATTTGTTGCTACTTACATCTGCATATTGCTCTTCATGCCTTTTTTGTAAGGTGTCACTGATTTTAAACGTTTTATCAATGCGCGGCCAAATCCACATCAAATTGAGCAGCGCCGGGATGGAAAAGCCAATGAGAAAGGTGAGCAGGGTGGCGTAGGGAAAAAACAGGAATTGGGCCAGAACCAGCCCGCTGCCCAGCAAGGTGCCCATAAAGCTGCGGGGCAGGTTGCCGGTGGCCAGCAAAAAGCTGTTGTACAAAAGCTTGGCCGGGCCCAGCTCCAAATAGGCGGCCTGGGTAAAAAAGTAGGGGTAGGTCATACCCAGGTAGAACGAGGCCACCACATAGATGACCCCAAACACAAATTGTATTTGCATGGCCCCCAAAAGCAGGCTGATAAAGGCGAAGCCCAAGCTGCCCAGCATGGCCCCAAACAGCAGGCCGGGCAACAGCATAAAGCGGAAACTCTCTTTAAACTTGCGCTTGAAATCGTGCCAAAGAAAGCCAGGCGCATCGCGCAGGCGCTGTGCAATCAGGTAGAAAAAGGCGGTTAAAACGCCGCCGAGGGGTATGCAGGCCAAAAGGGCTGCCAGGGCCAGCAACAAGGCCAGCAAAGCGCCCCCCGAAAAATAGGCGAGCATGGCCAGGGTGTACAAAATACCTGCAGGCAGCAGGGCCACAAGCAAAATGAGGTTTAGCTTAAAGAGGTAGCCAAGGTCCCGACTTAAAATTTCGATAAAGCGGGGAAAGCCAGTTTTTTTGGGCGCATTTTTGGGTACGCCGGGGCCGGGTTTATCCCAGTTTCGTTTAAAAAAGCCCATGGATATCCTTTCTGTGTGAATGATTCGTAAAAACCGATGCAATGGGCAGAGGTACAGAGGCTGGCGGTGCTAAGGCCAGCGGCAGACGCCGCCATAGCCGCCTATATGCAAATAGAGATGGCGTGGCTGAGTACCGAGATATCCGCCTCGGTGGTTTCGCCCCCAAACTCGCCGTCCAAAGTCCAGGAGACGGGCTGCTGGCTGATTACCCGGAAGGATTTGCCCTGCCGCACCACAACGTGGGGGGAGGTTAAATCGCGCGCCACCAGGGCCTGGGAGAGCTGGCGGAAATCGGCCAGGGTTTGGGGCTGGCGCACCAGAACCATCTCAAAAACACCGTCGTCCATTTGAATGGCGCTGCTGCGCCCCAGGGCGATGCCCCCGATGGAAGTGGAGTTGGTAATCATGCCAAACACAAACGAGCCCTCCAGCGTTTCACCGTCACATTCCACGGTGGCCACAATGGTGGGCAGGCTGGTAAGGCGGCCCAATACCTCAAAAATATAGGCCATATATCCCAGGGCATTTTTCACGTTTTGGTTTGTGGAGTAGGCAATATCGGTAAAAGCGCCAAAGGCCGCCACGTAGTTAAAGGATTTCTCCCCAAAACGGCCCACATCGGCCTTAAAAATCTCCTTTGGCTCCACAATGCGTTTGGCGGCGGCCAACATGCTGTTTTTGGGCAGGCCCAGGCTGCTGGCATAATCGTTGGTGGTGCCGCCGGGGATATAGCCCAAAAGAGGGGGCTTTTTGCATTCCACCAAACCCCCAATGGTCTCATTCAGCGTACCGTCGCCACCGCAGCAAACCAGCAGGTCATACCCTGCGCTGTGTTTTGCCGCCATGGTGTGCGCATCGCCCGCTGCTCGGGTTTGGTGCACGGTAACATCATAGTCTGCGTCAGATAAAGTTTTAATAATGTCAAAAAAGCTGTTTTTTAAGCGATTGCCCCCGGTGTGTGGGTTGAAGACAAACAGGGCGGTTTTCATGGCGAAGTGCCTCCTTTCGGGTGGTTAAACGGGGTATTGGGAAGGGGAGACTTAGCCGCCACGGCCAAATTCTGAGAGCACAAGCCCCTTGTTGTGCTCTTCGGCCCAGCCGATGTTCCAGTAGCTGGTAAACAGCAAAAGGCCCCGGCCGTGCAAGTCTTCCACACGTTTTGAATCGCTGGTGAGGTCAAGCTGCGTGATGGGGGCATCACTGTGCTCTATCCAGCGGATATGGGCGTAGGGCAGGCGCTCGAGGCGGATATCCACATTGTACTCGTTTTTCAGGCGATATTCCAGTACCTCAAACTGCAAAACGCCCACAGCGCCTACAATAATTTCCTCCATGCCGCCCCCCAGCTGGCGGAAAATTTGAATGCCGCCCTCCTGGGCAATCTGCTCAATGCCCTTTACAAACTGCTTGCGTTTCATGGTGTCCTTCTGGCGCACCAGGGAAAAATGTTCGGGCGCAAAGGTGGGTATTCCGTCAAAAGTGAAACGCTCTTTTGAGGCGTTCAAGGTGTCGCCAATGGAGAAGATGCCGGGGTCGAAAACCCCCAGAATGTCCCCCGCATAGGCCTCTTCTACCATTTCGCGCTCTTCGGCCATCATCTGCTGGGGTTGGGCAATGCGCACCATTTTACCGGCCTGTTCATGGCGCACCTCCATCCCTTTTTCAAAGCGGCCGCTGCACACCCGCATAAAGGCAATGCGGTCCCGGTGGGCGCGGTTCATGTTGGCCTGTATTTTGAACACGAAAGCCGAAAAATAGGGCGAAGCAGGGGAGATATCTCCGGCGGAGGAGTGCCGCGGCAGGGGCGGGGGCGAGAGGCGCAAAAAGGCCTCTAAAAATGGCTCCAGCCCAAAGTTTGTAAGGGCTGAACCAAAGAAGACCGGGGTGAGACGCCCGGCCAAAACCTCGGCCTCATCATAGTGGCTGCCCGCGCCGTCCAAAAGTTCGATATCCTCGCTCAATATGGCATGGGCATCAGCCCCAATCAGCGCATCAATGTGGCTCTCGCCCAGCTTGGCCTGTACGGCATCCACCCGGGTGGCCCCGCGCAAAACGGCCTCAAAAGCCAAAATTTGGCCGCCGGCGCGGTCGTACACGCCCTTAAAGGCCTTGCCGCTGCCTATTGGCCAGTTCATGGCGTAGGTATCAATGCCAAGCACCTCTTCAATGTCGGTCAATAAATCCAAGGGGGCCTTGGCCTCGCGGTCCATCTTGTTGATGAAGGTGAAGATGGGAATGCCCCGCATAACGCATACCTTGAAGAGCTTTTTCGTCTGGGTCTCCACGCCCTTGGCCGCGTCAATGACCATGATGGCGGCGTCGGCTGCCATCAGCGTGCGGTAGGTATCCTCCGAAAAATCTTGGTGGCCAGGGGTATCCAAAATATTCACGCAGTGGCCGCCGTATTCAAACTGCAGCACACTGCTGGTAACCGATATACCACGCTGTTTTTCAATCTCCATCCAGTCAGACACGGCGTGCCGGGTGTTTTTTTGGCCCTTTACGCTGCCCGCAAGCTGTATGGCCCCGCCGTACAGCAGTAGTTTTTCGGTAAGGGTGGTTTTGCCCGCGTCTGGGTGGCTGATGATGGCAAAGGTGCGTCTGCGTTCAATTTCTTGCTGTGTCGTCATAGTATCCTTTCTGCTTTCCAATGAGGGGGTGAAAACACCCTTTTTAGCCCTGTAGGTTTACCCGCTTTACGGCGGCGCAAAGGCCGTCTGCATCACGCAGGGTGAACAGCGCGCCATTCAACATTTGGGGGCCTTCGGCCACGCTGAACTGCACGGGTACGTGGTCTTTTTGCTTTTTTACGGCAAGCTGCGGGCACACCCCAATTACGCTGTTGCGCGGGCCGGTCATCCCAAGGTCGGTGATATAGCCCGTGCCTGCGGGCAGAATTTGTTCGTCGGCCGTTTGTACATGGGTGTGGGTGCCAAACACGGCCCCCACCCGGCCATCCAGATAGTAGGCCAGGGCCTTTTTTTCGGCTGTGGATTCGGCGTGGAAGTCCAGCAGGATATAACGGGCCTCCAGCCCTTGCAGCAGCACGTCGGTCCGCTGAAAGGGGCTGTCCAGCGGCTCTAAAAAGGCAAGGCCCGAAAGGTTTAACACGCAAACGGCGCCGTAGCGCCCGGTATCTACCAAACAGCGGCCATTTTCATCGGCTGTATAGGGATAGTTGGCCGGGTGTATCAGGCGGGGGTTTTCCTCAAACAGTTCCTCCCCCGCGCGGCGGTAGCAGTGGTTGCCGCTTGTCACCACATCTGCATACTGCAAAAGCGCCTCGGCGGAATGGCGGCTGAGCCCCACGCCGCTTTTGTCGCTGTTTTCGCCGTTCACAATCACAAAATCGGCGGCCAATTCCTGTTTTAAGGCGGGTAAGCGGCTACACAAAAAATCAAGGCCGGCCTCGCCCACCACGTCGCCTATGCAGAGAAAATTCAAAAACGCCACCTCCATGGCAACTGCCATAACAAAACCGCCGGCGCCGAAACGGCGCCCGGCGGTTGTTCATCCGGTAGAAAGAAAACGAGGCCCCTTGCTATTTGGCGTAGTCCACAGCGCGGCTTTCGCGCACCACGTTCACCTTGATTTGGCCGGGGTAATCCAGGTCGTTCTCTATTTTTTGGCTGATATCGTGCGCCAAAAGAACTAGGTCGTCATCGCTGATTTGGTCTGGTTTTACCATGATGCGTACCTCGCGGCCCGCCTGAATGGCAAAGCTGCTTTCAACGCCCGCAAAGCCCTTTGCAATCTCCTCCAGGTTTTCCAGGCGCTTGATGTAGCTTTCCAGGTTTTCGCGCCTTGCGCCGGGGCGCGCCGCCGAGATGGCGTCGGCCGCCATGACAATAAAGGCCAGCGCGGTTTTGGGCTCTACATCGCCGTGGTGGGCCTCAATGGCGTGGATTACGGCGGGGTTTTCCTTGTACTTTTTGGCAATCTCTACGCCAATTTGCACATGGCTTCCCTCAATTTCGTGGTCCAGCGCCTTGCCAAGGTCATGCAGCAGCCCGGCGCGTTTTGCCTGGGCCACGTTCAGCCCCAGTTCGGCCGCCATGATGCCCGAAAGGTAGGCGACCTCCAGCGAGTGGTTTAAAACGTTTTGGCCGTAACTTGTGCGGTAACGCAGCCGCCCCAGCAGTTTTACCATATCGGGGTGGATACCGTGCACTCCCACGTCCATCACGGCCTTTTCGCCCTCCCGCTTCATCACCAGTTCCAAATCCCTGCGGGATTTTTCCACGGTTTCCTCAATGCGGGCGGGGTGGATGCGGCCATCGGAGATCAGTTTTTCCAAAGTTTGCCGGGCAACTTCCCGGCGCACCGGGTCAAAGCTGGAAAGGGTGATGGCCTCGGGGGTGTCATCTATGATGAGGTCGACACCGGTGGCGGTTTCAAGTGCGCGGATGTTGCGGCCTTCGCGCCCGATGATGCGGCCCTTCATCTCATCGTTGGGCAGGGCCACCACCGAGATGGTCACCTCGCTGGAATGATCGGCCGCACAACGCGCAATAGCCTGGCTAATCAGCTCTTTCGCCATGTCCTCGGCCTCGTCTTTCATCGAGGTCTCGTAGGCCGAGATACGCACGGCCTTCTCGTGGCTAAGCTGTTCTTCCAGGCGGGCCATCAGCAGGCCTCGGGCTTCTTCCTGCGTCAGTGATGCGATGCTCTCAAGCTTCTCCATCTGGCGCTGCTTCATCTGGTCAATCTCGGCAAGTTTTGCTTCGGCCAGCGTCTCTTTTTGGTGCAGGTCCTCTTCTTTTTTCTCCAGCGCTGCCGCTTTTTTGTCGATATTATCTTCTTTTTGGTCAATGCGCTTTTCGGCCCTAGAAATTTCGGCCCGGCGCTCTTTGGCCTCTTTTTCGGCTTCTTGCTTAAACTGGTACGCTTTTTCTTTTGCCTCTACAGTGGCCTCTTTCAGCTTTTGCTCGGCGGTTTTGATGGCGTCGTTGACAATTTTTACAGCTTCCTCTTCGGCTGAACCGATGGTCTGTTCAGCGGTGCGCCGGCGGTAGATAACACCGGTGCGAAACCCAATAAAGGCTGCTAAAACGATGCCCACGACTGCCACCAACACAGTGATGATAACTGGTGACAATAGGGTCAACTCCTTTGGGTGGGATTGGCCAGGAACCATGGCGCCGCCGCCCCCATTCAGGAGGGGTGGCTGTGGGGGCGCCCCGGAGCGGGGAGAAATTCCGCCAAGGGAGGCCTTTTTGCCAAAGATGTATGCAAAGGCAGAGAACCTGCCCGAATGTGCGAAGGATGCCACGTTCCTGTAAGTGGATATCGGTAATTGCCAGCCGGTGGGATGACCAGCCAAACAATAGGACATTCCATAATTTATTGTAAGGCCAGCGTGCGGGCTTGTCAAGCAGAGATTCCGGCCTGGGGCGGGCTAAAACAACATACTGTAAGCGGGCTGTCACATCGGCTTTACACAATTCTGCCATTGCATTATAATAAGAATAATTGAAAATAATATAAAGGGGAAACAGCCCCCGCCGGGGGTTTTTGGCAGGGCGACCGAACGAATGTGCGGAAGTTTGGAGGAACCCATGAAGATTGGTGAGATTGCGAAGGTGCTGAACGCGGAGGTTTTGACGGGGGCCCAGGATCTGGACTTAGAGGTGCATACGGCCTGTGGCAGCGACATGATGAGTGATGTTTTGTGCTATGTGAAGGACCAGGGCGTGCTGCTAACGGGGTTGAATAACCCCCAGGCCGTGCGCACAGCCTGCATGATGGACATGCGCTGCGTAGTGTTTGTGCGGGGGAAAAACCCGGATGCAACCATTTTAAAACTGGCCGAGGAGATGGAAATTGTGGTGATGGCCACCAAAAAAACCATGTTTTCGGCCTGTGGAATACTATACGAGTGCGGCCTGAAAGGCGGCGAATGAACCCATGGCAGAGCCAATGATACGCCTGCACTACGATGTGCCGGGTGATGATTTTACACGTGCGGGAGAGGCCAGCGCCGATTTAAAAAACCGCCTGAAAAAGCTGGGGGTGCCAAGCGAGGCCGTGCGCCGGGTGGCCATTGCGATGTATGAGGGGGAGATAAACCTGGTGATACACGCGGGCGGCGGTGAAATAGATGTGGAAATTTATCCCGGCACGGTTAAAATGTGCCTAAACGACGAGGGCCCCGGCATAGAGGACGTGGAAAAGGCCATGCAGGAGGGTTTTAGTACCGCGCCCGAAAAGGTGCGCAACCTGGGTTTTGGCGCGGGGATGGGCTTGCCAAACATGAAGCGGTGCAGCGATGAATTTGAACTGCGATCGCAGCCCGGTAGGGGAACAAACTTGCGTATGGCGGTAAATATTTAGCCCCGGCCATGTGGGAAAAGAGGAAAGCGTATGGCAAAGCTGTTTCACTCGGTAACCCTTGACAGGGAGAAATGCAAGGGCTGCATCAACTGCATAAAACGTTGCCCCACCCAGGCTATCCGGGTGCGGGACGGCAAGGCCGACATCATTGCCGAGCTGTGCATTGACTGTGGGGAGTGTATTCGCGTTTGCCCCCACCACGCCAAAAAAGCCATTACCGACCCTTTGCCCATCGTAAAAAAGTTTGGCCACCCCATAGCGCTGGTGCCCCCCAGTTTTTATGGGCAGTTCAACAATTTGAAGGATATGGACCTGATTTCGGGCGGGCTAAAAAAGCTGGGGTTTAAAGATGTTTTTGATGTGGGCTGCGCGGCGGAACTGGTGAGCGAGGCCACCCGCAGCATGATGGCGGCCGGCGGGCTGAAAAAACCCGTCATCTCCTCGGCCTGCCCGGCCATTTTGCGGCTTATCCGGGTGCGCTTCCCCAGCCTTTTGGGCCGCGTGCTGCCGCTGGTGGCCCCACTGGAGCTAGCGGCCTGCCTCGCCAAAGAAAAGGCCCAAAAAGAGGGCGTGCCCGCCGGGGAGATTGGCTGTATCTTCCTCTCCCCCTGCCCCGCCAAGGTGACGGCCATCCGTATGCCCATGGGCAGGGGAGAGAGTTATTTGGACGCCGCCGTGGCGGTAAAAGACATTTACACCCCCATGCTGGCGGCCATGAAGCTGCCCGCCGACGGAACCGAACCGCCCAGGGTGAGCGGACGCATTGGCCTGGGCTGGGCAGAGAGCGGTGGGGAATCGGTGGGGCTGCTAAGCACCGATAGCTACCTTGCGGCCGACGGGATTGAAAACGTGATACGGGTGCTGGAGGATTTGGAGGACGACAAGTACACCGGGCTTGAATTTGTGGAGCTGGGCGCCTGCGCGGGTGGCTGCGTGGGCGGGGTGCTACAGGTGGAAAACCCCTATATTGCCAAGGCAAAATTGGCAAAGCTGCGCCGGTATATGCCGGTCAGTTCCAGCCATTTAGAGGATGGCATCCCGGCGGCCATGCGCTGGAACGAGGATGTTGTGTACATGCCGGTGATGGAACTTGGCAAAACCAAGGAGGAGAGTTTCAGCCTGTATGCCGAGGCCGCCGAGATTATGAAAAAACTGCCCCAGCTGGACTGTGGAAGTTGCGGCGCGCCAAGCTGCGCCACCTTTGCCGAAGATGTTGTGCGCGGCGCGGCCAGCGTGAGCGAGTGCGTGGTGCTGATGCGCCGCAGCATGGAGGCCGTTTTGGAGGCCATAAAGATGGGCGGCGAGGAAAAGAAATAGCCCCGGCCTGTTTTGGCAGGGTGGGGCTGGAGGGTAGGAAGAAGCCATGATGACGGGAGAATTGCACACCCTGCCGGGTTTTACCACCGGGGTGTGTGCCGAAGAGGCCGAGATTACCGGTGTATACTGCGCCGACCTTTTGAGTTGGGCCATGGGCAAAGCGCCTGAGGGCTGCGCATGGTGCACCGTGATGGGCAACGTAAACGCCGTGGCCGTGGCAAGCCTTGCTTCGGTGGCGGCGGTGGTGCTGTGCGAGGGGGCCGGGCTTGACGCAAACGCCGCCGAACGGGCCAAAAATGAGGGGATCAACATTGTAAAAACCTCTCTTTCCTCGTTTGAGGCGGGGGTGGCCATAGCCAAAGCGGGCGGGTTTTTGTAAAATGGGCGGCTGTGGCCCCCGCTATGATTTACACATACACTCCTGCCTTTCGCCCTGCGCCGAAAACGAGATGACCCCTACCAGCATAGCGGGCTTTGCCAAATTGCAGGGGGCAGAACTGCTTGCCATAACCGACCATAACGCCGCCCTAAACCTGCCTGCCGCCCAGCTGGCCTGCAAGGCCTACGGCCTGCGGCTTTTGCCGGGTATTGAGGTGACAAGCGCCGAGGAGATTCACCTGCTGTGCTATTTTGGCAAGGTGGAGGCCGCGCTTGCCATGGGGGAAGTTTTGTATGGCAGCCTGCCCGCCCAGCCCTATAACCGGGACATTTGGGGCGAGCAGCTTGTGATGGACGAGAACGATGAAATTGTGAGCAGACCCCAAAAACTGCTGAGCGCCGCGACCGGGCTGGATATATACGCCGTAAAAACCCTGTGCGAAAGCCTGGGGGGGCTGTGTGTGCCCGCCCATGTGGATAAAGAGACCACGAGTTTGCTTTCGGTGCTGGGTTTTGCCCCCGAAGATTTGCCCTTTGCGGCTTTTGAGGTGAAACGGCCCGAGCACAGTTTGGAAAAACTGCTGGCCGCAGGCAGGTTGCCCAAGGGCAGAGAGATTTTGACCTCCTCAGACGCGCACAGCCTTTTGGAAATCAGTGAATATCCCCGCCGCCTTGCGGTGGATAGCGTTCTCAATCGGCTTTTCCAATAAAAAAATGGAGGACGAAGGCTTCACAAATCAGCATAAATTTATACATCGTGCGCAGATGATGTGCAAAAATAGCTTTGGCGGGCAAAGGGCCGCCGTTTCGGTTTTCTTTTGCTTTGTTATGTGATACAATAATTGGTACGGAAAAGAAGGGTGTATCCACAAAAAGGCAGCGGAATAGGGCCTTTGATGGAGCAAGGCCCTGTTGCAAGCAAACCTACAATACGGGAAGCAACCCATAGAAAGAGTGAGAGAACGCGATTTTGATGAAATTTATGAACTTAAGTTTATCCCAGCCCATACTAAAAGCCGTGGAGGACGCCGGCTACAAGGTGCCCAGCCCCATTCAAGAAAAGGCCATCCCCCCCGTACTGGCGGGCAAAGACCTGTTGGGCTGCGCCCAAACCGGCACGGGAAAAACCGCCGCTTTTGCCCTGCCCATCCTACAAAGGCTGGCCCAGCCCCAGCCCACCGGAAAAAAACGGCCCATTCGGGCGCTGGTGCTTACCCCCACGCGGGAGTTGGCCCTGCAAATTGAAGAGAGTTTTAAGGCCTACGGCAAATACCTGCCCCTGCGCTGTACGGTGATATTTGGCGGGGTGGGGCAGGCCCCCCAGGTACAGGCCCTAAAGCAGGGGGTGGATATTTTGGTGGCCACGCCCGGCCGCCTGCTGGATTTGATGCAGCAGGGGCATGTGGTTTTAAGCGCGCTGGAAATTTTTGTGCTGGACGAAGCCGACCGGATGCTGGACATGGGTTTTGTGCAGGATGTGAAAAAAGTGATCAAGGTTATTCCTAAAAAGAGGCAAACTCTGCTTTTTTCCGCCACCATGCCAAAAGAGATTTCCGATTTGGCCGACAAGCTTTTGCACAGCCCCATCAAGGTGGCCGTAACGCCGGTTTCCAGCACGGTGGAGCGCATTGAGCAGCGCCTGTACAAGGTGGATAAAGGGAACAAAAAGCACCTGCTGGCACACCTTTTGCAAAAGGAAAACGCCAAAAGCGCCCTGGTTTTCACCCGCACAAAACACGGGGCCGACCGTGTGGTGCGTGAACTGGGCCGGGCGGGTGTACAGGCCAAGGCCATACACGGTAACAAGAGCCAAAACGCCCGCCAAGATGCGCTGGCCCGCCTAAAAGATGGCCGTGTAAGGGTGCTTGTGGCCACCGATATCGCCGCCCGCGGGCTGGATATTAGCGAACTTTCGCACGTGTTTAACTACGACCTGCCCAATATACCCGAGACCTATGTGCACCGCATAGGCCGCACGGGGCGCGCGGGCCGGGGCGGGGTGGCCGTAAGCTTTTGCATGGAAGAGGAGCTGCCCTACCTTGCCGATATAGAGAAATTGATTGGCTTTCGGGTGCCGGAGGTGACGGGCCACGCCTGGCCGCTTAAGGGCGAGGCGAGCCTGGCCGAAAAGGTGAGCGAAAAAGTGACCCATAAAATGCAGGAAAAACAGCCCGGGCGGGAAAAGGCAAAAACCCCGCCGCAGCCCCCCAAAAAGCGGGAGGGCAGGCAGCAGGAGAGTAAGGCGCAGGAAAACAGCAAGGAACCAAAGAAACTAGAGAGCCGGGCCGCACAAAGGGAACAAAAGCAGGGGGGGCCAAAAAGCCGTACACAGGCAGAGGGAATGCGCCGCGGTGAGCCGCGCGCAAAGCCAGAGGCCAAAACCGGCGGCGGGCGGGGCGGTTTGCCCCGGCAGGCGGGCGCCCAGCCAGAACAGTATGCAGGGCAAACCATTGTTACCCGCCCCCCTGTTTGGAGCAACCTGCCCAAAACTCCCCCGGAAAAAGGCGGGGGCGCGGGGCCGGACGAAGGAGAAAGCCAAATGAGCAAGGGACGCCGCCGCACGACACGCCGCACAGGCAAAACCGAAAAGAACAACCCCCAAAACGAGGTGGAGGCGCAGCGCCCCCCCTTGGAAATTCCCAAGGATAAAAACGGGGTGTTTCAGTTTAGCGATGAGGAATTGGAAAAGGATGATTCCCTCCGTCTCATCCGTGCTTCGGCCGGGCAGGGCGAGGCAAAATACGCCAGTTTTGAAGACTATTTAAAGGACCACTAGTAGTTCACCAAGACTAAACTAAGGCATGGCATGCAAGTAATATTTCGCACAGCAAGGAGGACGACCCCGCAATAGCCGTAGCTATTGTGATTGACTAGGCCCGCAGGCCTGTTTCGAGCGCAACCGCCAAGGGCGGCACTTAGCGCGAGATGGACGACGCAGCAGGGCGGAATAAGACGCCGCATTGCATGTCATAGTTTAGACTTGGGGGACTACTAAGATGACAACGCTAACGCCCGAAGCCGCAACCAAAGCCTATGCATACCGCAATGCGGTAATTGTTATGCTGGCCGGTTTTGTATTTGCCACCTTTAGCTTACGGGTGGCGGGGTTTGATGTTTTACTGGACCCCGTGGGCTGGCTGCTGGTTTTTAACGGGGTGCGCCCCATTGAAAAACCTGGCGGAGGCCTGGGCCTGAGGGCCATTTTATGCCTGGGGCTTTTGGCGCTTAGCGCGGCGCAGTTGTTTGTGGCGGCCGAGGGCGTGGCCATCGTTCTTTTGCTTTTACGTGATGTGCTGGAGTTTTTGTTTTTTATCCTGCTGGCCCGGCCATTTGGCCGCTTGCTGGAAAGTTTTGAGCTGGGCCGCGCAAAACGCTATTTTCGCCTGTTTTTGGTTTTAAATGCCATTGCTTCGCCCCTGCTTACCCTGGCCATGGTTTTGGTGGTGAACTTTGCGGTACAAGTGTACGCTTTGATACTGGTGTTTTCGGCCCTGGGTTTTTTGCTGCGCCTTATGCTGGCGGTGGCCCTGGCCTGGCTGGCCTGGAAGCTAAACAGCCTAGCCGCCGCGGCGCCCCGTTAAGGCCGTTTATAGTGATAGTGTAATGAATAAAGGAGAAACAGAAGTATGAGCGCAATTTTGGCAAAAGATAAAATTTGGTCGGTGGGTGTGATGGACAAAAACCTGCGGGTGTTTGACATCATTATGGAGACCAAAGACGGAACGACATACAACTCTTTTTTGGTTAAGGGCGAAAACAAAACCGTGCTGTTTGAGGCGGTGAAAGATAAATTTTGCGAGGAATTTTTGGCCAACATCCGCGAGGTGTGTGAGCCTGCCGATATCGACTATATTGTTTGTAACCATACCGAGCCCGACCACTCCGGCTGTATGGAGCGGCTTTTGGAGCTGGCCTCCCGCGCCACGGTGCTGGGCTCTGGCACAGCCATGACCTTTTTGGGTGAAATTTTAAACCGGGAGTTCCCCCACCGGGTGGTGACCGAAAAAGATGAGATTGACCTTGGGGGCCTGACCCTGAAATTTTTCAGCACCCCCATGCTGCACTGGCCCGATACCCAGTTCAGCTATATCCCCGAATTGAAGGCCCTGTTTAGCTGCGACATGTTCGGCTGCCACTATGCCGATGAACGGGTGTTCAATGATAAAATGGGCGACGCCTCTATTTTTTTGGAGGCATATAAGTATTATTTTGACAATATCATGGGGCCGTATAAAATACCCCATGTGGGCCGTGCGCTGGATAAAATGGAAGGCCTGCCCATAGAATTTATCGGCAATGGCCACGGGCCGGTGCTGCGTGCCGATATCCCCGCCTACATTCAAATGTACCGAGACTGGAGCCGCCCCGCGCCCAAAACCGAAAAAACGGTGGCGATTGTATATGTGAGCGCCTACGGTTATACGGCCACCCTGGCCCGCGAAATTGAACAGGGCCTGCGTGCGGGCGGAGTAAAGCAGGTAAGGCTTTTTGACCTTGTAACGGATGACATGAAGGCGGCCCAGGCAGCGGTGGAAGCCGCCGACGGCATTTTGCTGGGTAGCCCCACCCTGGTAGGCGACGCTTTGCCGCCGGTGTATGAGGCTATGCTGGGGCTAAACCCCGTGATACACCGCAGCAAGTTTGCCGGGGCCTTTGGCAGCTACGGGTGGAGCGGTGAGGCCGTGCACAACATAGCCTCCCGGCTGGACCAGCTGCATATGAATTTACCTCTGCCCAGCCTGCGGGTACGATTAAAACCCAGTGAAGAGGATTTGGCCGAGGCGCAAAAATTTGGCCGCGATTTTGCAAAGGCCATGCTTGAGGCCTAAAACGCACTGCAACCGACAGGGCAAGGCCCCTGTGCGGGCAGGGCAGGGCAGCGCCTGCCGCCTGCCCCAAAGTTCTGCCCCCTGTGCAGTGTTTTATACCGGGTTCCGCAGTGGCAAACCTTTCTTGGTCTGCCGCTCACATTATATAATGGAGGTTATCCCTATGAAAAAGTGGCGCTGTATTGTTTGTGGTGAAGTTTTTGAAGGTGAAACCCACCCCGACCCCTGCCCCGTATGTGGTGCCAGTGGCGATGAAAACTTTGAAGAAGTGACCGACTAGTTTTGCAAATGCGGCCGCAGGCGGGGTAACCTGCCTGCGGCTGGGTTTTGGAGAGGCATGGACGAGGAAAAACTGACCACCCCCTATGGGGAACTGCGCTATAGCTTTTGCCGAAAACGGGTAAAAAACCTGAATGTGCGCATTCGGCCCGATGGCAGTGTGGCTGTAAGCGCACCCCTGCGGATGCCCAAACGGGAGATAGAGGGCTTTTTGCTGCAAAAGGCCCCTTGGGTGCTACGCACCTGCGGGCAGATGCAAAACCGCCCCGCCGAAGGCCCCTGCCGGTATACAGACGAGGAGTGCCGGCGGCTGTTTACCGCGGTAAGCGACCAAATTTACCCCCTGTTTGCGGGGATATTGCCCCAAAAACCTGAGATACGGGTGCGGGAGATGAAAAGCCGCTGGGGAAGCTGCCATATGGCAAAGCGGCGGATAACGCTGAACAAGCGCCTGGCCGAACGCCCCCGCCCGGCGCTGGAATATGTGGTGCTGCACGAATACGTGCATTTTTTGCACCCCAACCACGGGGCGGGCTTTCATGCCGAGATGGCCCGGCTGATGCCGGACTACAAAGAGCGAAGAAAACTGTTGAAGGGATAGGGGCCAATGGCCGGCCCGGTTTGGCAAAACGGGGCGGCGTATTCAAGTAAGGCCCTCTGGCGGCGTAAAGCGTGGGAAAAAACAAGTATACCCGGCTACTTTCTAATACGGCATTATTCGCGGCCAGCACCTTTTCCAGCAAGGTACTGAGCTTTTTGCTAACCAGGCTATACACCAGCTACCTCAGTGCCGATAGTTTTGGCATTGTGGATTTGGTGGTGGCCAGTTCCAACTTGCTTATACCGCTGGTTAGCTTGGGTATATCCAACGCGGTGATACGCTTTGGGCTGGAAAAGGGAATTGATAAAAAAGACGTTTTTAGCGGGGGACTATTGGCCATTGGCATGGGTTTTGCCGTGCTTTTGGCCTTTATCCCCCTCATTGGGCAAGTTTCGCTTTTACAGGGCAATGTGCTGCTTTTGTACGTGTATGTGCTCATTTCCTGCCTGCGCACCCTGTGCTGCCAATTTGTGCGCGCAAAACTGTACACCCGGCTGTACGCCTTAGACGGCATCCTCTCCACGGCGTTTACCCTGGGCTTTAACCTGCTGTTTTTAGTGGTGTGGAGGATGGGCACCACCGGCTACCTGCTCTCCATCATCTGCGCCGACGCGCTGAGTGTGATTTTTCTCTCGCTGGTGGCAAGGCTTTGGCATTTCATCCGCTTTAAAGGGCTGGATTTTAGCCTGTACAAGCAGATGCTGCGCTATTCGCTGCCGCTGGTGCCGGCTTTGATGTTTTGGTGGGTTACCAATGCCAGCGACCGCTACTTTATCTCCTATATCTGGGGCCCGGCCGAAAACGGCCTGTATGCGGCGGCCTATAAAATCCCCACCATTGTCTCTATCATGTCAACCATATTTACTGAGGCCTGGCAGCTCTCGGCCGTAACCGACGGGCAGGGCCCAAAACGAGAACGGTTCTTTTCCCAGGTGTTTAGCGCGGTGCTCAGCATCACCTTGCTGGCGGGCGGCGGGCTTATTTTTGCCTGCCGGTGGGTTATGCAACTGCTGGTGGCCCCCTCTTTTTCCGAGGCCTGGCGCTATGTGCCCATCCTCATTTTGGCGGCGGTATTTTCCAGCTTTGTGGCCTTTTTAAACAGTGTTTATATGGTGGAAAAAAAGTCGATGCTCTCTCTGGTTACCATTATGGTGGGGGCGGCGGCCAACATTGCCCTCAACGCCCTGCTTATTCCGCGCTGGGGGCCAAATGGCGCGGCTTTTGCAACTTTTTTAAGTTATGTTTTGGTTTTTATTGTTCGCTGTGCCAATACACGCCATCTCATCCATATCAACTTCCAGCCGCTGCGGCTGTGCCTAGGTTCGGTGATTCTGTTTATTATGGTGGCTGTTTTATTGTATGAACTGCCGCTGTGGTGGCTGTGGGCGGGCATACTGCTGCTATTGTTGGGGGCCTTAAATTTTGCGCCTTTGCTGCGTGGCGTGCGGCAAGTACTGCAAAAACGGCGTGGGGGCAAAAAAACTGCTGAAAACTAAAATAAGACAAAATTAACAGCCAGTAATGAGTTACTATAGTTAAATCTTGTTAATTACGTAAAGCCTACTGTGGTTTTGTGAAAGAACAGAGGAAAAGAAACCTGCGGTTTTTGTAGGGCAATATCTTGCAATAACCGTACAGGGGCGGTATAATAGTACAACTGAGCGAAAAACCCTGGATATGGGCAAGGTTCACATGATATGTATGTGTTGCGGCCCAGGTGCGGTACAACTTGGGTGGCGCCCATAGCCTTTTGTGAAATATTTTGTTAGGAGGCGGTTTGATGGCAGGGGCCATGCTGCTGCGAAAGCAAGACTACGAAGCGGGCACCTCACGGGACGAAGCTGCGGGGCAGATACCTTCCAGTATGCGGGAGGTGTATGAGATTCTTTGCGTGACAGAGGGCGGGGCGGATTACTGGGTGGAAGACCAGTGCTATAAGCTGCGCGCGGGGGATATTTTGCTGATACCCGCGGGGATGATGGTGGGCGCCAGCCTGAAACAACGCGGCTGCCCCTTCCAGCGCCACGGCATTTGGATGACCCGCCGCTTCCTCACCTTTTTAAAATTGCAGGATGATAACGCCGACTATGCCTTTACCCGCGCCAGTGGCGAGGGGCGCTACCTATTGCGCCTGCCCGAGGAGATGTTTTTGGGGCTGGAAGGCGGTTTTGAAACTGTGGTGGCCGAGTGCCGGGGCGATAAGCTGAACTCGGAACTTTCCACAAAAGCCATGCTAAGCGCCCTTGTGGTGCAGATAAACCGCGTGGTAAAAACTTTGGATAAAGAGGTGCTTTTGGCCGGTATCCAAAATCGGCTTTCCCCCGTGCTCACAAATATCCACCAAAACTGCACCCAGGCGCTTACCGTGGAGGGCCTGGCCGAACAGTTTGGCTACAGCCCCTCGCATTTGGCGCACAGCTTTAAAAAGCAGATGGGCACCTCGCTATACCACTATGTACTTTTGCGCCGCCTGCAAATTGGGCGGGAGGCCATGCTGAACGGCGTGCCCGTAAAAGAGGCGTACCAGCGCTGTGGATTTGGAGATTACGCGGGCTTTTACCGGGCGTTTACCAAGGAATATGGCATTTCGCCCCAGCAATACAAAAAGAAAAACCAGTAGTGGCCGCAGGCGGCGTTTGCCCCTCGCCGGTTGCCATATAGCCCCCGCGCTTTATACATGCGGGGGCGCTTTTCTTTTTGCGGGTTTTATGCTATACTATATAGCGTTCTGGCGTTTCTTCGTTTTATCCTAAATTTCGTTAAAAACTTCACTTTATTTTTCCCGCAAGGGGATGCTTCGCGATAACAGAAATTTTACATAACTAGCGCCGCAGCGCTGTTTCGTAGCGCAACCGAGCGAAGCGAGGCGCTTGGCGCGGAGATGACGCGTTGCAGCGTATTTTGCTGCAACATCAGAGTAAAAATTTGATAGAGTTTTTACTCAGAATTAGTATTACTCTCAATTCTGCCAATAGGCAGTTATTTTGCATGGTTTTACAAGAAGGAGAAAAAATGGCCCGTTCCCCCAAAAAAGTATGTTCCGTCATCGGCCTGGCCCTGTTTGCCATGATGCTGGTGTGGATTGGCTCGATGTTTGTTCTTTCGATGTTGCTGCAAAGTTTTGCGCCCACATTTTTGGAGAGCGACTGGGGCATATGGATTTTAAATGACGCGCCGCTTTATTTGCTGGCAGCCCCGGTGTATCTGCTTATTTTGCGCCTGGCGCCGGATGGCCAGGAGGCCCCGAGGGAGAAAAAACCTTTTGGGATAGGCAAATATCTAATGGCTCTTGTGTTTTGCCTGGGGGCCACCTATGCCATTAGCATGGTAACCAATATTTTGGTTAGCCTAATTGATATGCTGCGTGGCAGCACCTATACGGATGGAATAGACGCCTTGGCAAACACAGGCGGGCCACTGCAAAGCATTTTGTTTGGGGCTGTTGTACCGGCCTTGGGCGAGGAATTTTTGTTCCGCTACATGTTGCGGCGCAAGCTGCGCGGGGGCGGGGATAAAATTTATATTGTGCTCAGCGGCCTGTGCTTTGGCCTCTTCCATGCCAATGTAAACCAAATAGGTTATGCCATGGTGGTGGGCATGCTGTTTGCCTACCTGTACCTGCGCACGGGCAGTATATGGGTGCCCATCGCCCTGCATTTTTTGCTGAATACCCTGGGCATGACCGTGGTGCCCGCCCTGATGGAACTGGGCGATGCGGCAGTTATGGGTGTGGTGATTGGAGAGTTTGCCCTGATTGCCGGTGCGGCTGTTGTGTTTGGCCTGAGCATACGCAAGGTGCTAAAACAGTTACAGCCCCCGGCTGAACCCGGCTGGCCCTATAAGCCGCCGCGCAGCAATTTGTGGGAACAAGCCGCCCAGCCGCCCAGTGGTGAAGCCGCCTATGGCGGGTATGGGGCAAACGGCGCATGGGGGCCCGCGGGCCCAATGCCCGGCGCCCATGCGCCCTATGCTTACGCCCAGGGCTATGGCCAGCATGGCCAGGGCTACACCCAGGCGCACAGCCAAGAAGATTACAGCCAGGTATACCACCAAGGCTATGACAGAGCTTTTGGCCAGAGCTACGGTCAGGCGTATGGGCAGGGCTACACCCAGGCGCAAAACCAAGGCCAAGGGCAGGCGTATGGGCAGAACTACCCTGGGGCGTATGAGGGGGCGCAATACCCCGGGGCGGCTTCGCCAGGTTTTACAGCCCCCAGCCATACTGCGCCCACCCAGCCCGCCCCGGTAGAGGCTTACCACCGCCCGCCGCCGATAAGGCATTCGCAGGGGGTGGCCCCGCCCGTGCCACCGGCCTATGCCCAGCCCTATGGCGGCGTAGCCATGGGTGGATACCCAGGCCCTGTACAGCAGGGCCCCTATGGCTACGGCGCGCCACAGCCCCCCTACTATTATGCATACCCCGGGCCGGGGGGCCCCCCCGGGCAGCAGGCAGCGCCACCGGCAATGGCCCCCCCCCCTCCCTGGCAACCCGCCCCCGCCGTACCCTGGCGGCCCGATGATGCACGGCAGCAGGTTCCATGGCAGGCCCCCCTGCCCGCCGCTTATTACGGCAACCCGCCCCCCTATGCGGCCCCAAGGCCAAAAAGAAAAGGGTTTGGCCGCATTTGTATTGCCAATGTGGGCATGATTTTATACCTGTGCCTGGTGGGTATTATGACCTTAGTGGCCTTTTTGTAAAACGAGGGGCCATACCGTTTTTGGGTAAAAGATTAACCCCAACGCCCCCTTAAGAACTCCGAGAACCAAGAGAACCACAAGAACCCGCAGGTACTATAGGAGCCCACAGCAATCCCAAGCAATTCACAGCAACCACGGGTACCCCAAAACCCCCAGCAGCCAGAGAGAGGAATCGTTCTATATGTTGTATAGCGAGATGAACCTGCCCGCCGAAATACGCCGCGCCGTTGAGCGCATGGGCTTTGAAGAGTTGACAGAGGTGCAGGAGAAAGCCATTGCCCCCATGCTGGAGGGCAAGGATGTAATTGCCAAAGCCCCCACCGGAACGGGCAAAACCTGCGCGTTTGGCATACCCCTGCTTGTGGATTTAAACCGTGCCAGTGATAAAACCCAGGCTTTAATTTTGGCCCCCACGCGGGAGCTTGCCCGGCAGATAACGGAAGATTTGCGGGACTTGGCCCATTTTTTGCCCGAGGTGCGCATTGCCTGCGTCTATGGTGGGCAGGCCATAACCAAACAGTTTGACCAACTGCAAAAGGGGCCCCAAATTATTGTGGCCACCCCCGGCCGCCTTTTGGACCATATGAAGCGCCGTACCGTTAGGCTTGATACCGTGACCCGCGTGGTGCTGGACGAGGCCGACGAGATGCTGGACATGGGCTTTTACAAAGATGTGCGCCGCATTTTGGATAGCCTGAAAAACAAAAAGCAACTGGGGATGTTTTCGGCCACCATCAGCCGTGAGGTGATGGACATAGGCTGGCTGTACCAGCGCGACGCCGTGGAGATTACCGTGCAGCCCGTGGAGGCCTCGCAGCCCAAGATTACCCAGTATTCGCTGGAGACCACCGGCCGCAATAAGCTGCCCGACCTTGCCGCCCTGATTGTGGGGGGCGAATATGAGCGGGTGATGGTGTTTTGCAACACGAAATATACAACGGCCATGCTGGCAAACCAGTTGGCCCGCTTGCATTTTGATGTGGATTGCCTGCACGGGGACCTTTCTCAGGCTGAGCGCAACCAGATTATGGGCCGTTTCAAAGAGGGGAAACTACGGGTGCTGATAGCCACCGACGTGGCCGCGCGCGGCATAGATGTTGAGGATGTTGACGCGGTGTTCAACTATGATTTGCCCCCTTCCAACGAGTATTACACCCACCGCATTGGCCGTACAGGCCGTGCCAAGCGTGAGGGGGTGGCCTTTATATTGTATATGCCAGACGAGAAAAAGCGCCTGAAAGAGATGGTGCGCCTAACCCGCAACAACGTAACGCCCATTTGCATGAACGCCGGGGGTAAGATGCAGTGCCTTTGTGATACCGATATATAAAGAGATGAAAAGAGCGAAAAGCAAAGGGGCCCGCTGAGGTGTAGGATGAAAAAGACATTGGCACTGCTGTGCGCCCAAGGGGTTTTTTTAGCTGTTTTTGGGGCTTGCACGGCGGTACCCAACAGTGCCCCGCCGGAAATTGACCCTGCGCATTATACAGAAACTGAAAAAGAGGCCGTGCTGTTAAACCAGCAAAGTGATTTGGGGCCTTTGGTGTTTTTTGAGGAATCCAGTACCAATGGTGGTAACTACACGCCGGGCCTTGAATATAACCCCGAGATGATTTGGGTGGACGAGCATCTAACCGGTTACTTTTTGCCCTATCCGCATAACGCCCAAGTGGCCCGCTTAGGCCATGTGGGTATTGAAGGCGGCGGCTACCACGTGTATGGAGTGAAAGTTGGCATGGCCGCCGGACGGGCCCGGCAACTGCTGGAAGAGGCCGGTTATGCCGCGCCTAGCCTTCTGGCGTTTGGCGGCCTGTACCAAGAGGAGGACAGAATTCAGTTTCAAAAACAGGACATCACCGTGAGCTTGACATTGCAGCCCGGAAGCGATGCTGTGGTGGCTGTTGGCGTTGGCCTGTATGACCCCGAAACCCCGCCATCCGAAATAGATGGCGCTTGGTAAACGGAGGAGAGGCATGAGGACGCGTGTTTCAAAAATAGGGCCTGTTTTGGGTTGTTTGCTTTTGGCCCTGTTATTGGCCGGTGAACCGCCTGTTTTTGCATCCACCAGTGCAGACAAAGAGGCCTATTACTGGGACGCTACCTCCCCAAAAAGCATTGCCACCCTGGAGATACGGTATTATGACCGCCTCAAGGGTGTTACACTGCTGTTCAACTTTGCTGAAAATATGGTACAGGTTGACGAGGAAGAACCAGCCCCTTTGGGCCCGCATCAGGCCTTGATAGATTTGGTACTGGCCAACTGGCGGGCCCTGGCAACAGAGGGGCTAAGCCCCGAAAACCCCGGTGAGGACTATGACCCCTTTGAACTTCTTTGGGAAATAACGGTACACGATGAGAAAAATGGGTACCATTCTGCCTTTGGTGCGGCGGGATACCCGGGGGTGTGGAAGGAACTGGTTGTGCTGGTGAATGAGGCGGTGGGCCGCGAAGTGCTGGAACAGCCCTTCTTTCCCAGCCAAGCCTTACACGCGCAGGGCGGCACGAAAGAGGAGCGTACCGAAAACGAGTTGCGGGCGCTGAACCGCGGGAGCGACTGGGGAGAATACCATTACCAGTTTTTGGACACTTTGCGGGAGATAGACAAGCACAGGGAGGTAAACGGACGCTTTTTGGTGCGGGAGGATAGAAACCTGACACAGTACTTTTCGCCCAGCGAGGCCGGGGGAACACAGTACCGAATGACAGGTCTTGCCCTATACAATATATGTTATTTCGATGAAAATGTGTATGGTATCTCCCTAACAAGTAGCCGAGAAAGAGCAGAGGAAATATTGCGGGGAAAGGGATACGAGCCGCTACCAATAGAGGCGGAACTGGCCCACCTGGGGCTACTGGGCTGTGAAGTGCTTGTTTTTGGTAAAGATGATGTGCAGATATGGCTGTATGTAGAGAGAGAAACAGAGCAAATTGTGAAGCTTTACGTGGGGATATAAACAGGCATAAAATGTAAAAAAATGGCACTTTGGGTTATGCTTGCCATAAGCCTGCCCTGCCTTTGTTATGAATGTTTAATAGCAGAAAATAGGGGGTTGTGCCATGGGAGAAAAGCAGTTTGTGGTACTTTCAGATGCGGAACATTCTGCCGCCTGGGGCAGGCTGGATGAACTTGTGGATTTTACCCCGAACAGTGACCCGAACGCAGAGGAACGCCCCTTTGTGTTTCATACCGATGTGCGGCACGAGACTTATGACCTGGCGTGGATGATAGGAAAAGGAAGGCAGGCGCTATGGCGGGGCTTTGAGGAAACCATGCTGGAGATATGCCGTCGATTGTGCCCGGAGGGTTCGTATTTGATTGCGCTGGACTGGCAACATAGTTCTTTTCATATGTGGCCGCAACGCGAGCCGCCCAACGAAGAATTTGAAGAGGTGCCCTATGAAAATGCGCCGGTGGGTACGTTGGGCTGGATGAGTTACCGAGCCTATTATCCAAGCTTTTACCCAGATGGTGATTATCACTTTTTTTTGGCGCAAGATTATACCTGGGGCTTTTTGGGGCATCCTTGGCGGAAAGAGATGTGCGTATTTGGCGAAAAGGCGCTGCGGGAATTTGAAGCCGCCTACGGAGTGTACAGGAAATACAAATAAAAGTGGCAAGCCCCATGGTTTTTGGGCTTACCACTTCAGCCTGCCGAAAAAAGTGCACATTACTGCGTGCGGCTGCAAGCTTGTGCTGTGCTATAAACAAGAGAGATAGCGCTTATATTTACAATTTTGGTATATACGTGGGGTTCTATGTCAGCGCCACTAGAAAGAACTCTCACCATCCCCGCCGCTGAAACGGTCTTTCATGCCCTTAAAAAAGCTTTTGCGGTTTTCGTAATTGTCATCTTTCATGGTGTTTTCAAACTTGTTCAGGGCGTCTTTTTGTGCCTTGGTTAGCTTTTTGGGTATCTCAATGGTCACCCGCACGTATTGGTCGCCCCGGCCCCGGCCATTCACGTAGGGAATGCCCTTGTTTTTCAGCCGGAAGGTTTTGCCGCTTTGGGTGCCCTCGGGCACGGCATATTCCACCTTGCCGTCTATGGTGGGCACCACCACCTTGGCCCCCATTACAGCCTGGCTAAAGGTGATGGGGATGTTGACATATACGTCGTAGTGGTCGCGCTCAAACATGGCGTCGGGCCGCACGGTGATGATGACGATGAGATCGCCCGCGGGGCCGCCGTTCAGGCCGGCGTCGCCCATGCCGCGCTGCACCACATTTTGGTCGTCGTCTACACCTGCGGGTATTTTCAGCTCTATTTTTTTGGGTATGCCCATGCGGCCTGAGCCATGGCATTTGCTGCAGGGGTTTTTAATCATTTTACCCTTGCCGCCACAGCGGGCGCAGGGGCGGCTCTCCTGCATGGTGCCAAAGGCTGTGCGCTTGCTGGCCACCACAAAGCCCGTGCCCCCACACTCGGTACAGGTTTCGGGGGTGGTGCCCTTTTCGGCCCCGCTGCCACTGCATTCGGTACAGGTATCTTGCCGGGTAATATTGATGGTTTTGGTAACGCCGTGTACGGCCTCCATAAAGCTAAGTACTAGGCTCACGCGGATATCGGCGCCCTTGCGCGGGGCGTTGGGGTTGCGCTGCTGGCGGCCAAAACCGCCCCCGCCGCCAAAGCCGCCGCCAAAAAAGGTCTCAAAAATATCGCCAAAATCCACGGTGGCACCGCCGCCCGCGCCTCCAAACCCGCCTCCAAAGCCGCCAAAGCCGCCCGCGCCGCCGGGGCCTGCGCCATAGCTGGGGTCCACGCCGGCATGGCCAAATTGGTCATAGCGCTGCTTTTTGTCCTTGTCGCTCAGCACCTCGTAGGCCTCGTTGGCCTCCTTGAACTTCGCCTCGGAGTCCTTGTCTCCGGGGTTTAAATCGGGATGGTATTTCTTGGCCTTTTTGTGGTAGGCCTTTTTGATATCGGCGTCGCTGGCGTCTTTTGCAACGCCCAGGACCTCATAATAGTCCCGCTTTTCGGCCAATCGCCCTCACCCTTTCTCTCTTTGGGGCTCTCCCCAAATATCGTTATGTAAATGCTTTGTGGGAAGGTGTGCCCCTCCCACGTGCCTATACCCGAACGGGCGAAAAAGGGCGCAGAGCCGCATAGCCTGCCGCCCTGCATCCCTTTTTGCTGCCGGTTATCCGCAGTACAATTATTCGTCCACTTCGGTGAAGTCGGCGTCAATTACGTCCTCTTCCCCGGCTTTTTCAGCGGCGTTCATATCCTCGGCGGCCTGGGCGTCGGCCCCGCCGCTCTGCTGGTAAATTTTGCTGCTGATTTCGTAAAGCAGCTTTTGCAGTTCTTCCTGTTTTGCCTTAATGGCGTCCAGGTCTTCGCCCTCCAAGGCGGTTTTCAGGGCGGCCTTTTTGTCGTTCAGTTCGCTCTTGTCACCCTCGCTCAACTTGTCGCCCAGGTCGGTGATGGTTTTTTCTGTCTGGTACACCATCTGGTCGGCGCTGTTGCGAATTTCAATTTTTTCTTTGAGTTTGCGGTCCTCTTCGGCGTACTGCTCGGCCTCTTTCACGGCTTTTTCCACGTCGTCTTTGCTCATGTTGGTAGAGGCCGTAATGGTGATGCTTTGTTCTTTGCCGGTGCCAAGGTCCTTGGCCGATACGGCCACAATGCCGTTGGCGTCAATATCAAAGGTGACTTCAATTTGGGGTACGCCGCGCGGGGCCGAGGGGATGCCGTCCAGGTGGAAGGTACCCAGTTTTTTGTTGTCCTTAGACATCTCGCGCTCGCCCTGCAGCACGTTTACCTCAACACTGGGCTGGTTATCGGCCGCGGTGGAGAAGATTTGGCTTTTCTTTGTGGGGATGGTGGTGTTGCGCTCAATGATTTTGGTGCAGACACCGCCCATGGTCTCAATGCCCAAAGAAAGCGGTGTTACGTCTAAAAGCAGTAGGCCCTTCACGTCGCCGCCCAAAACGCCGCCCTGGATGGAAGCGCCCAGCGCCACGCACTCGTCGGGGTTGATGTCCTTGGAGGGTTCGAGCTTCATGTACTCTTTTACGGCCTCCTGCACGGCGGGCACGCGGGTGGAGCCACCCACCAAAAGCACACGGTTCAGGCCCGAGGGCTCAAGGCCCGCGTCCTTGAGGGCGCGTTTTACGGGGCCCATGGTGCGTTCTACCAAATCAGAGGTCAACTCGTTAAATTTGGCGCGGGTGAGGGCGGTGTCCAGATGTTTGGGGCCCGAGGCGTCGGCGGTGATAAACGGGAGGTTGATTTGGGTGCTGGTGACGCCTGAGAGTTCTATTTTTGCCTTTTCAGCGGCCTCTTTCAAGCGCTGTGCGGCCATTTTGTCGTCACGCAGGTCAATGCCATTCTCTTTTTTAAACTCATCGGCCAGCCAGTCAATCACCTTTTGGTCAAAGTCGTCGCCGCCCAGGCGGGTGTCGCCCGCGGTGGAGAGCACCTCGGTTACGCCCTCGCCCATCTCAATGATGGAGACGTCGAAGGTGCCGCCGCCCAGGTCATACACCATAATTTTTTGGTCGGCTTGCTTATCCATGCCGTAGGCCAGGGCTGCGGCGGTGGGCTCGTTGATGATGCGCTTTACGTTCAGGCCTGCAATGGCCCCGGCGTCTTTTGTGGCCTGGCGCTGGCTATCGCTAAAATAGGCGGGCACGGTGATAACAGCGTCGGTCACCTTTTCGCCCAGATAGCTTTCGGCGTCGGCTTTTAGTTTGGAGAGAATCATGGCCGAAATTTCTTGCGGGGTGTATTTTTTGCCGTCAATTTCCACCTTTTCGCTGGTGCCCATGGCGCGCTTGATAGAGGAAATGGTGCGGTCAGGGTTTGTGATGGCCTGCCGTTTGGCAACCTGGCCAACCAGGCGCTCGCCATCCTTGGTAAAGCCCACTACAGAGGGGGTGGTGCGGCCGCCTTCGGCGTTGGGGATTACGACGGCGTCGCCGCCCTCCATAACCGCGATGCAGCTATTGGTGGTGCCAAGGTCGATACCTACAATTTTACTCATATTACTTTCTCCTTTTGTTTCAGAAGTGTGGTGGTTGCGTCTATTTGTATCTATGTAAAAATGGATTTTGTGCGGTGTTTAGGGGCGTTTAGGGGGCCACGGCCACCATGGCGTGGCGCACCACTTTATCGCCCAATTTATAGCCTTTTTGCATCACAAGGGTGATGGTGCCGCTTTCGGCGCCCTCGGCAGGCTTTTGCATCACGGCGTTGTGCAGTTCGGGGTCAAAGGGCTGGCCCTCGGCCTCAATTTCGGTAATGCCAAGCTTTAAAAATACCTCTTCGCATTTTTGCAGGGTAAGCAGTACCCCTTTTTTGTACTCTTCGTCGGCAGTGGGTACATTGGCCGCAGCGTTCAGGGTATCCAGCACGGGCAGCAGTTCTTCGGCCGAAAAACAAACCCCGTTCTTAAAGGCGCTTTCGGTTTCGCGCTGGCTGCGTTTGCGGTGGTTTTCGTACTCGGCCGCCGTGCGCAAAAGCCGCTCGTTCACCTCGGCGGTGCGCGCTTCGGCCTCGGCCAGTTTTGCCTCGGCGGCGGCAATGCGCGCCTCGGTCTCTAAAAGGGTGTCTGCTGTATCGCTTTGGGGTGTTTCAGGGGCGGGGCCTTGGGCTTTGACCTTCTTTTCCCTCTTGTGCTTTTCCCCGCCGGATGGGGCTTTGCCGTTTTCTATGGTTTCCTCGGGGTGTTGCTTTTCCGCTTGGCTCATGGCTTTTTTATCTCCTTCTTATTGGGCGGGCAGGGCCGCCACCGGTACTTTTGGGCTGCCTAGGGGCCGGGGTGGGGCTGGGCTGTGCCGCCCGCCGCGCTTACGGCCCTGCCCATCAGCAGGCTAAAATATTCCAAGGTGGGAATGACCTCTCTAAACCGCATACGGGTGGGGCCCAGCACGGCCAGTGCACCGGTAAGGCCGCCCCCGGCGTGGTAATGGCGCGAGGCGATGCACAGGCCCGGTATGGGTTTTTCCATCTCGTCGCCAAAAAGCACCATGGTCTCTTCCCGCTCGGGGTGCAGCAGTTCCTCCACCCGTTCGCGGCTGCCCGCCAGTTCCAAAAGGCTGCGCATCCCGTTTTCCAGTTCGGGCCATTGCAACAGGTATTTTTGGCCCTCAAAATAGATAGAGGGTTTTCCCGCTTCGGCCAAAAGGGCCAGCGCCGCCGAAAGTACCGGCCAGTTGTGCGGCCCGCGCTCGCCCAGGTTATCCACCATATCGCGTATCAGCGAGGGGCTGACGTCGGCCTCGGCCACAAAGCAAAGGTGCTGGTTCAGGGTGTTGGCAAGCTGCTTCGCGTCCTCGGGGCCCAGTTCAAAATCTACCTTTGCCACCCGGGTAAGCACCCCGCCGGCCACCGTTACGGCCAGCACGGCTGCCGAGTACAGGCCAACCTGTATCACCTCAAAGTGGGCAATGTGTAAATCGCGCGCAAGGGGGGTGGTGGCAATAACCGCGTGGCCCAAAAGGCCAGCCAGCGAGGTTGCGGCCCCCTTTGCCAGCTTTTCGGGGTCATGGTCCAGCCCGCTTACCACCGCGTCTATTTTTTGCTTTGCCCCCTGGGGCAGGCCCTCGGGCGTGCCCAGCAGGTGGTCCACATAATAGCGGTAGCCCTTGGCCGTGGGCACCCGCCCGGCCGAGGTATGGGGCTGTTCCAAAAGGCCCAGCTTTGTAAGGGCGGCCATCTCGTTGCGCAGCGTGGCGGAGGACACGGTTAAATCAATACTGCGGGAAAGCAGGCTGGAGCCCACGGGCTCTCCACCTGTGGCATACAGGGAGACGATGGCCACCATAATACGCTGTTTCCTATCATCCATACGAGTTAGCCCGCCCCCCTTCTTCAGGTTTAGCACTCTACATCTTCGAGTGCTAATATCATTCTACAACATCTTACGGAATTGTCAAGGGGCAATGGAGAATTTTTTTGCCTGTTTTTAGCGGGTGCAAAAAGGGCATAACAAAGCCATAGCGTTAAAAAACGCTATGGCTGCGGGTAAGTTTAGCAGGGTTTATAGCCCGAAAAATGGGGAAAAACCGGGGAAGGAACAGCCGATTTATTCGGCGCCATTCAGCCCAAGTTCGGCGGCATAGGGGCGCATACCTTCAATGCAAAGGGTGATGAGTTCACCCAGTTCCATGTTCAGCATCTCGGCCCCTTGCGAAATCACCTGCCGGTCAATTTTAGCGGCAAAGGCCTTGTCTTTGAATTTCTTTTTCACACTTTTGGGTTCAAGGTCTGCGATACCCGTCGGGCGCATCTTGGCGGTGGCCGAAATCAGGCCCGTCAGTTCGTCCACGGCGTAAAGGCTTTTTTCCAGGTTGGTTTTTGGCTCCACTTCATTTAGCAGGCCGTAGCCGTGTGCCAGAATGGCGCGGATGCTCACCTCGTCCACCCCGGCCTGGCGCAGGGGGGCCTCGGTATGGGCCAGGTGTTCATCAGGGTGCTGCTCATAGTCATAGTCATGCAAAAAACCCACGGCCTCCCAGTGGCTTGCATCCTCGCCAAAGTGGCGCGCCATGGCCTTCATGGCGGCGCTTACCGCCAGTGCGTGCTGCAAAAGGTGGGCCTCTTTTGTAGCGCTGCGCAGCAGTTCCTGGCTTCGTGTCATCGTAAGTTTTTCCATATCATCTCTCCTTCTTCCCTCTTTTTTCAGCAGGGGGAAGGTATTTGTAGAATCTGTATGCTATACTAATATAAATAAGTAGTATTTTCAAGGCCGCCAAAAAAGGCGGTGGATGGAAAGGTGGGGGCAGATGAATCGCAAGAGGCTGGTAGAGGTGGCCGCGGGCCGGGAGAAGGCAGACCTTGTGCTGAAAAACGCAGATGTGGTGAACGTGTTTACAAAAGAGGTACTGCGTGCCGATGTGGCCCTAGCCGACGGCTGGATAGCGGGCCTGGGCAGCTATGTGGGCAAGGAGGAACGGGACTGTACCGGCCTTGTGCTCTGCCCCGGTTTTATAGATGCGCACCTGCATATTGAAAGCGCTATGGTGCCCCCGGCCGAGCTGGTGCGTAGCGTGCTACCCAGCGGCACCACCACCCTGGTGGCCGACCCGCACGAAATTGTAAACGTGTGCGGGGCCGAGGGGGTTGCGTTTATGCTGCAGGCGAGTGAAAACCTGCCCTGCAACATCTATGTCATGCTGCCCTCCAGCGTGCCGGCCACGGCGTTTGAAACGGCCGGAGCAAGCTTTACCGCCGGGGACATGGAAGCCTTTTTGCAGCACCCCCGTGTGCTGGGCCTGGGCGAGGTGATGTGTTACCCCGACGTGGTGGCGGGCCGGGGGGAAATCTACGAGAAAGTAAGCCTTTTTGAAAAAAGACCCATCGACGGGCATGCGCCGGGGCTTTCGGGCGCGGCGCTGCAGGCCTATGCCGCCGCCGGTGTGCGTACCGAGCACGAGGCAACCCATTTTGCCGAGGCGCTGGAAAAGGCCCGCGCAGGTTTTGCCATTTTAGTACGGGAGGGAAGCGCCGCCCACAACTTGATGGCTTTGGTGCAGGGCCTGGTAGCAGAGGGGATTCCCACAGAGCGCTTTTTGTTTTGCACAGATGATAAACACCTGGATGACACGAGGCGGGACGGGCATATCCGCTGGAATGTAAAGATGGCCGTGGACGCGGGCCTGCCCGCGGTGGAGGCCATACGGATGGCAAGCTGGAACACCGCGCAGGTGTACGGCTTTAGCGAACTTGGGGCCGTTGCGGCGGGTTATAGGGCCGATTTGGTGCTTTTAAAGGATTTAAAAACCATAGAGGTGGTTGAGGTTTACAAGGATGGCGTGCCTGCAAAAGAGGCCCTCTGCGCCATGCGGCCCGGCCAGCCGGTGCAGGCCTCGGTGCTGCAAAGCGTGCATCTGCCCAAACTGGATGAAAGCCGCCTGCAACTTGCCGTGCAGGGCGATACCGACGTGATACAACTTGTACCCTACCAGCTTGAGACCGAGCATCTGCGTGAAGCGGTGCCGCAGGCGGGGGGTTATTTTGCCCCCAACCGCGTGTACAACAAGCTTTGCGTGGTGGAACGCCACGGGAAAAGCGGCAATGTGGCCGTGGCGCCCCTAAAGGGTTTTGGCCTGACAGGCGGGGCCATTGCCTCCACCGTTGCGCACGACAGCCACAATATTTTGGCCGCGGGAGACAGCGACGCAGACCTGCTTTTGGCCATCCGACGGCTGGAGGCCATAGGCGGGGGCTATGTGCTGGTGCAAAATGGCCGGGTGGAGGGGGAGGTGCCACTGGCCCTGGCAGGGCTTATGAGCACCCTTCCCGCCGAAGAGGTGCAGGCCCAGGTGGGGGATATCATCCGGCTTAGCCATAGCATGGGTATTCCCGGCCATGTGGACCCCTTCATCACCCTTTCCTTTTTGGCCCTGCCGGTCATTCCCAGCCTGCGCCTTACCGATAAAGGGCTGTTTGATGTGGAAAAATTTGCTTTACTTCAGAGATAGGGCCTTTGCTTGCGGGGCTGCTTTGCTTGCAGAACGCTTTGCCAGGCTTGCAGCGCCGCTTGGAGAAGGGCCATATTGATAGAGCGCATAGCCATTGGCTACAAACGAAAGGGAAACGCCATGAAATTTGATGAGATGCCCTACAGCCGCCCCGACCTGCCCTGGGTGTGCGGAGAACTGGAGGATTTGGCCGCTGTGGCAGGGGCCGCCCAAAGCGGCGACGAACTGTTGACGGTTTTTGAGCAGGCGGCCGCACTGCGCGGGGAAACGGGTACGGCCCACACCCTGGCTTCCATCCGCCACACGGTGGATACCCGCGACGAATACTACAGTGCCGAAAACGATTATTTTGACAGGGAGAGCCCCCTGCTGGCCGAGCGAACCCTGGGTTTGTACCGGGCATTTTTGGCCTCGCCCCACCGCTCCTCCCTGGAAGAACGCTACGGCAAGATTCTTACAGACGGAATGGAGCTTGCGGTGAAGGGCAGCGACGAGCGGCTGATTGTGCTGCAGCAAGAGGAAAACGCCTTAGAGACCGAGTACGAAAAACTCTATGCCTCGGCGTGCATCCCCTTCCACGGGAAGGAGCTGACCGTGGCACAGCTTGAGCCCTATAAGCAGGCCCCCTTCCGCGCGGTGCGCAAAGAGGCTTTTGAGGCCGAGGGCGGCTTTTTTGAGGGCCACCGGGAGGAACTGGACGACATCTATGACCGAATGGTAAAAAACCGCACCCAGCAGGCAAAAATGTTGGGGTATGAGAACTTTACACCGCTCGGAGATATCCGCATGGAACGGCTGGGCTACACCCGGGCCGACATTGAGGCCTGCCGTGAAGAGGTGGCAAAGGCCCTGGTGCCCATAGCGGCGGGGCTTTGCCGCGGGCAGGCGCGGCGTATACGGGTGGAAGATTTTAAATTTTACGACACCAAGCTGGATTTTTGGGATGGGAACCCCACCCCCAAGGGCAGCCCAGAGGAGATATTGGCAGCTGGGCAACGCATGTACCGGGAACTTTCGCCCGAGACGGCGGAGTTTATAGATTTTATGATGGACAGAGGCCTGTTTGACGTGCTGGCAAAACCCGGCAAGGCCCCCGGCGGCTACTGCACCTATATCGAGGCATACAAAAGCCCCTTTATCTTTTCCAATTTCACAGGCACCTTTGGGGATGTAGATGTTTTGACCCACG
This sequence comes from uncultured Oscillospiraceae bacterium, assembly GCA_964550985.1. Taxonomy (GTDB): domain Bacteria; phylum Bacillota; class Clostridia; order Oscillospirales; family Ruminococcaceae; genus JAAYCI01. Next base: position 35,277 of record CAZKBM010000002.1, on the reverse strand, counting down.
AAGCCGGACATGCCTTTGCGGCCTACCTTGCCGCAGGGCAAAACCTGCCGGGCGAACTACAGAGCCCGGGCCTCGAAAGCTGTGAAATCCACTCGATGAGCATGGAATTTTTAACGGCTGCCTGGCATCGTTTGTTTTTTGGGGACGATACCCCCAAATACGCGCTTGCCCACGCAAAAGACGCGGTTCTGTTTTTACCCTATGGCTGTTTGGTGGATGAGTTCCAGCAGGAGGTGTACAGCCAGCCTGGACTGAAACCGGCCCAGCGCTGCCAACTGTGGCTGGAACTGGAAAAAAAATACCGCCCCTGGAACGATTTTGCAGAGTTGCCCTTTTATGCCCGCGGAGCGGGCTGGCAGCGCCAGTTGCACATTTATACCTCGCCTTTTTACTACATTGACTATGTGCTGGCCCAGGTGGTGGCCTTACAATTTTTTTTGGCAGCCAACCAAAACTTTACCGATGCTTGGCAGCGTTACTTGGCGCTTACCCGCAAAGCGGGCGCCGAAACCTACCCCGGCCTTGTGAAAGCCGCCGGGCTGCGCACCCCCTTTGCGGGGGGCTGCATAGAAGAGGTGGGCGCACAGGTGGCGGCCTGGGTACAGGAGAGGGATGTGTTTTAAAAGCGGCCATATGGGGCTGGCCTTGGCCCTTGTGTTTGTGTAGGGTGTTTTTTTCATTGGCTGTAGGCGCATAGAATAAACTTGCTATAATAGATAAAAACTGCCGGTAAGTACACTTACCGGCAGTTTTTTATGGGGGTGCCATATCAATGGCGGATTGGGCCTTTGCTTATAGTGCACAATGCAGCGCCTGATTTTTCCTGTATTTATACGCTACGGTTTGTTCGTTTGCTGTAAAATAGGCTAGTGCCAAATTGGGTAGAATAGAGCAGAAATCCATCAAACAAGAATGATTTATTGGTAGCCCGTTTTAGGGCAGGTAATTGCGGGGGTCCTGCCTGCCGGGGTTGTACACTTCAATATGTAGATGGGAGCCAAACGAGAATCCTGTGCTGCCCATTAGGGCAATGGTGTCGCCCGCATTTACGTACTGGCCCACGCCAACCAGCAGGCTGTTGCAGTGAGCGTACAGGGTTTTCAGGCCGTTGCCGTGGTCCACAATAATATAATTGCCATAGCTGGAATGGGTGCTGGCCAAAATAACCGTTCCGTTACCAGCCGCCACAATGGGTGTGTTATAGGGGGCGGCAATATCCATGCCCAGGTGGCCCCGCCCAGCGGGGTCTGGCTCACCAAAATAGCAGGTGATGCGCCGCGAGGAGGGCACCGGCCAGGTGGTGATGGCGCCCATGACGGGCGCGGGAGGCGGCGTGGGTTCAGCCGGCGGGGCAGGGGTTTCTACCGGTGGAGCCGGTGTTTCGGCCGGGGGAGCTGGTGTTTCAGCCGGGGGCTGTTCGGCAGGTGGGGCTACGCCGCCCTCTACGGGTGTACTGGCAGCCGGCGGGGTGGGTTCTGGTGTGGGTGTGGGCTCGGGCGCAGGTGTGGGGGCAGGCTGCTCGGTGCCCGGTATCCCCTGCCCAGGGGACGAACCCATGCCCGAAACAGAATTAGAGACCGAGAGCATCTCCTGGTAGGCTTGCTCGGTAGCGGCGGCGGTTTGCCCATAAGCGGTTTCACTGGCGCGCAGCATGGCGTCCTGCTCAGAAATTTCGCCATCCTGCGCCCGGATATTGTTGGCAAGATGGGAGGCGTTGCCCGAAAGTTCCTCATAGCTGCTGTTTAATTTATCCAGCAGGGCGCTAATTTCTTCCTGCTCTTTTTCCAAATCGGCCTTTTGCTCGGCCAGTTTGTCCATCAGGTCGGTATCCCGCTGCGAGATACGGCGCATGGCGTCTACAATCTGCAAAAATTCGGTAAAGCTATTCACCGTAAGCAGGGCCGAAAGGGTGCTGGAGTTGTTTGTTTTGTACATGGCAACCAAACGTTCCCCAAGCAGCGCCTCGGTCTCGGCCAGGGCGTCACGCTTTTGGGCAACTTGTTCCTCTTTGTCGCTTAAAGCCTTGCGGGCTTCTTCAATGTCTTTTTGGTTGATGGAAATCAGTTCGTCTAAAACATCCTTTTGTTCGGTTAAGGCATTGCGCTCTTCCGCAGCCTCGGCGCGGTCATCCTTGACCGTGGCAATCTGCCCCGCCAAAGCGTCCAGCTCTCCCTTTAACCTCTGGTAACGTTCCTCCGGGGTTTCGGCACTTACCGAAAGGGGCGCGGCAGTGCATAAAAGCATCAGCGAAAGGAAAGCCGCAGCCACCCGAAAGGAGAAACGGGTGTGTTGTTTTTGCCCACCCATTGGAGACCCCCCTTTATATTAGGTTATAATTATGAAGGGGCAAAGCCTATACCCTTTCCCGCAGAAAAGCGCTGGGGCGGCCGCCCATCCGTTTGCGTACAAACCCCAAAGGGGTCATGCCGCACTCTTATAATACAACAAGCTGTATAAATAATGCAAGCATAAAAATGCCTATGAACGGCAAATAGTGCCATTAAAAACATTTTGTAAAGAATTAAATGCTATTTTTTTCCACAAAACCTTGTAGCGGGTAAGGCCCAGGGCACAAGTTATTGTGTTCCCTGTAAACTGGGCAAAAAAATTAATTTGGGCTTTTTTGCCGAATTCCTTTGGATTATTTTAGAATAATGAAGCCGCTTTTTATAGGTTTACTTTGCTATGAGCACAGGGCGCGGGTAAAAAAAGGATGCGGAAATTTGGGCAAAATGACCAGATACACAAGGCCGGTGCACAGAGCCAAAAGAAAAACAGCGGCCGCCCAGCATCGGGAAAAGGCGGCAGCCGCTTTATACAGCAAATGAACAAACAGTAGCGCATAAATACGGGAACAATCAGGCGCTGCCTAACAGTTTCTACTGTGTATAAGAGTTTCTTACAAAAAACTGCTGCACAGCATTTTGAGAAACTATAACAGTGGCCGTGGAAAAAATGGAAATCCACAGCCCTCTTTTGTCTTGCTTTGGGTATTCTTCTCTCAGGGCGTCAGTTATCCAGGGCGGCCAGGTCAAACGGCGTGCTTTGGTATACATAATAGTTCAGCCAGTTGGAATACAAAAGGTTGCCATGGCTGCGCCAGCGGTATAAAATGCCCTCATCGGGGTCGTTATGCCGGTAATAGTGCCGGGGCAAAGGCGACTGTTGGCCCCTGCCAATATCGCGCAGATACTCATTTTGCAGGGTCTCCTTGTCATATTCCGAGTGGCCCATCACGTAAATTTCCCGGCCATTTTCGGTGCTGAGCAGATGGATGCCGGCCTCGTCGCTATCGGCCAAAATACGCAGCCGGGGCTCGTTTTGCACGTCTTTATGGCATACGCCCGCAATGCGGGAATGTGGTACGTAAAAAAATTCATCAAAACCCCGCACCAGCGGGTTACTGGGGCGAAGTACGCGGTGTTCGAAAACACCGTGCAATTTTTGGGGGAATACGGTTTTGGGTATGCCATAGTTAAAATATAAACCTGCCAGGGCTGCCCAGCATAGGTAAAGGGTGGAATAGACATTGTGGCGCGAGTACTCGATGAGTTCTTTCATCTCCGGCCAATAGTCCACCTCCTCATAATCCAGGTGCTCAATGGGGGCGCCGGTTATAATCATGCCGTCAAAGCGCTCTTTGTGAATTTCGTCCAGAGTTTGGTAAAAGGCCGAGAGATGGTTTTGTGGCGTGTGGGTAGAAGAGTGGGTGCCGGTGCGCAGCAGGGTGAGGCGTACCTGCAAGGGGGAGTTGGCAAGCACCCTGGCCAGCTGCGTCTCGGTACTGATTTTGTCGGGCATCAAATTGACGATTAAAATTTCGAGGGGGCGGATATCTTGGCGCGCCGCCCTCTCATGTGTCATAACAAAAACGTTCTCCTCCTGCAAAATGGAGTAGGCCGGCAGTTCTTTTGGAATAATCAGGGGCATAACGGGCTCCTTTACCTACTGTAATGTGGCACAAAAGGCTCTGCCAAAATTGGGGCAAGGGCCTGGCCCAAGCGGTACAGGTGGGTTAAAATACCTATTTACATGATACCATCCACCCGTGAAAAAGCAATATTTGAAGGTGCGCATATTAGTAAAGGAGAAAGTTGTAGAAAAATGACAAACAAAAATATAACGATAATACGATGATGAATAAAAATAGCAGGCTGGTCAAAATATGACAGGAATATTAAATAAAAATTGACTGATTTTATAAGATGTAAAAATAAAATAGCATATTATCAATATATTATTTTATCTTTCTTTCTCAAAACGATATATTCCTACTAGATTGATACACAAATAACACAATTTGCCTATTGCAATCTTATACGTACCCTTGTTATAATAGGAACAGCTTATGAACGTCAAAAAATAAACCGATAGTTTATTAAGCTGAAACTCTCCGGGAGGTAGAAAGTAATGACAAGATCGCAGTTAATTGCCAAAGTGGCCAGGCAGACTGGCCTGCCTGTGGCACAGGTTGAAAACGTTTTATCCACCATCATCGATGACGTTATTGAATCGTTACAGCATGGTGAAAAGGTAACGATTGCAGGGTTTGGGCGCTTCGAGATGCGGGACCGTAAAACCAAAGCATACACAAACCCTAAAACCAAAGTTTCCAGCCGTTTGGCCCCCACCAGCATTCCAGGTTTTAAAGCCAGTGGATTAATGAAACAGCGCATTCAAGAAGGTAAGAAATAGATATTTTAAAAAAGATGCCTTGTGCCCCCGTGCACAGGGTATTTTTTTTGGGAAAATATGTAATAAGAAGGCAAAGCTACGTAGAAAATTGCCGGTTGAGGGCAGACAAAAACTTGGGGTCCACGCGCTGTTTGCGACGGTTTCCACTCATCAGGCCGCTCACATCATTTCCGGCGTCTGAAAGGCGGTAGTAGCAAAATGCGGCAAGCCCTTCTTTTTCCAGGGCAGCCAAGGCGCCCCAAAGTGTTTCCAGGGCCTCTTCCAGTTCTTGCCCGGTGGCCAACATCTGGGGCGCTTCGGGGGTGATATTTGAAAAAGCCGGGGGCGCGGGCAGGCCAAAACCCCCGCAGGCACTCAGGGCAAAAGCCCGTGTATCCTCGGTAGTAAAGGCGGGTGGTGTGCCTTCCAAGCAGTGTAGGCTTAAAAAATCTCCGGCTCCTTGGTCGAATCTGCCGCCCGCGTGGTCAACCAGCCGGGTGGGGTCCCAGCTTTTCATCAGCTTCGCAAGTTCGACTGCGTCAAATTGGCCATAACCCTCATCGAACAAGGTGTAAGCACAAAGGCTGGCCCAGCCGTACAGCTGCTCTGCAATGGCCTCGCCGTCGCGCAAAAAAAGGCTTCGGCTTTGGGCGTTCTCCCGTCCAAAGCGGCGGTACTTATTGTCCTTTACCCGCCCCCCGGTGTATTTATCCCACAGGCTGGCTTTCGGGTCCTCCCCGCCGCCGGGCAAATCCTGCCAAACCAGCATACCGGCCTTATCGCACTGATAGTACCACAGGGAGGGCTCCACTTTGCCATATTTACGAATGAGGTTAAAGCCGCATTGTTTGGCAAACAGGATATCGTCCCGCATGGCCTTGCCCGAAGGGGGGGTGTAATACCCGTCGCTGAAAAAGCCCTCATCTAAAACCCCTCGTAATAAAAGTGTTTGGTTGTTCAGGCAAAAGCGCAGGTGGCCGCTGCCGTCTGGCTTTAAACTGAACTTACGCATGGCAAAATACCCTTTGGCACGGTCCTCTTCCAGCTCTATGGCCAAAGTGTACAAAAAAGGGTTGCGCGGGTTCCAGCTCAAAGCGCCCGGCAATTCCACCCGCAAAGGCTCCCCCGCGGTGAAGGGGCGCCTTGCCACCTCAGAGGCAAGCGCCAGCACAGAGAGTTCGCCCCCTGCGCCCTCCTCGCTTGCATCAACCTGAATTTCAACAGCCTGCTCATCATACAGCGGGGTTACGCGGTATGCGCTTACATATACCTCCGGCAGGCTTTCCATCCACACCGTTTGCCAGATGCCGCTAAAGGGCGGCCGCCAGCCGCTTTTGGGCAGCAAACTTTGGCGGCCCCGCATGTAGGGGCCCTCGCAAGTTTCATCCACCACTTTTACAAATAGAAGATTTTCGCCGCTGCAAAGCTCGTTTGTTACATCGCAAGAAAAAGGCAGGTAGCCGCCGGTGTGACGCGCCACTTCCCGGCCATTCCAAAAGACGATACAACACTGGTCTACCCCGCCAAAATGCAGCAGGGCCCGCTTCTTTAAAAAGCCCTGCGGAAAAACAACCGTTCGTTTATACCACAGGGTTTCGTTCGGCTGTAAAATATGCTGTACGCCGGAGAGGGGGCTCTCAGGGGAAAAGGGCACCAAAATATCGCCCTCCATGGCCTCAGGCTGCGTGTCAGCTTTTGTAATGGCATACTGCCAGCGGCCATTCAGGTTCAGGTAACTCTCCCTCACTAGTTGCGGGCGGGGGTAGTCCTGCAGGGGGGGGCTGGTATCCAGTTTTTCGCCATAGGGGCTAAGCAGGGTATACACGGTGTTCCTCCAAAAAGCGCCACAGGGTTTGGTGTGAACTATATTGTACCGCAAAGCTTTGGCAGTTTCAACGCGCCCCACACTATTACAGTTTCTCAAAAAGCTGTGCAGCAGGTTTTTGTAAGAAACTCTTATACAGAGTAGTAACTGGTATGCAGCGCCTGCTTTTTCCCGTGTTTATGCGCTACAGTTTGTTAATTTGCTGTAAAAGGCGCTTGAAAAGGTGGATAGAAAAAGGCCCCCTTCCCATGGGGGGAGGGGCCTGCCTGCCGGGTAAACCCTGCGCATCTAGGTGAATAAAAATGATTTATTTTCCATTATCGGCAGACCTAGGGCAGGGAGGCTGCGGCGGTTTGCCGATAGCTGGGAAAAAGATTTGGCCTGTGGCCGGGGCCTTTGCGGTAAACCCCAAAACTCTCCGCAGAAAAGGGGCGCATACAAAGGGATACGCAGACTAGGGCAGATTAACAAAACTCATGTTATGTTCATTTGCTCTAGGCGGCAGCCGGTGGAAAACGCCCAGTGCTTTTTGCAGCATGGGGGCGGGTGGGCAGTGCGGTATTTTGAAAAGCAGAACCGCTTGCGGCCCTGGCCCATTGCGGCTGGGGCTGGCGCGGCCGGGTATGGCGCCTTTTGGCCGCCGTGCCCGCTTTTAAAATGGAGGTGAGCAACTGAAAGGTAAACACCACACAGGGCAGGCCCAGACATAAAAAACCAAGCAGGGGCAAGCGGCCCGCAAAAAAGGCCTCTACCATGGCAAGCAGGCCAATCAGCAAAAGGATAGAGGTGCATTTTGAAAGGAACAATACAAAAGGATGGCGCATAATGGTTTCCTCCCCACAACACTGTGTAGTAAGAAAACCATAACACAACCAAGAGTTGTTGTCAATGAAAAAACAAAAATAATTAGTAATGGCTTTACAAATACAACATAATGTTGTACACTGGCTGCAACAGAAAAAATACAGAGGGCACCGCAGGGTGTAAGGATAGCTTGAATATGGGAGGTATACTATGTTTGGTACACGTTTGCGCCAATTGAGAAAAGAAAAAAACATTACCCAAAACGAATTGGCTGAATGGCTGGGTGTAACCCAACAGGCGGTGGGTAAATGGGAAACCGGCAAATCCTCGCCCGACCAGGCCACCCTGATGAAATTGGCAGATTTATTTGGTGTTTCGCTAGATTCACTGCTGGGGCGCGAGGGGGGGCAGGTGGGTGAGGTGAAGCCCTACCTGCCTATGGCCGAATGTATGGTGCCGGTAATGGGCAGCGTACGCGCAGGCTTTGGCGCCTTGGCCTTTGAAGAGGATTTGGGTGATGAGCCCGCCACTGTGAAAGACCCCGACAGCTATTTTTACCTGGTGGTGAAGGGAGATTCGATGGAGCCTCGCATCCATGAGGGGGATTTGGCCCTGGTACGCCGCCAGCCTGTGCTGGATGACGGCGATTTGGGCGTGGTGATTTATGGCGAGGGAGAGGGCACCCTAAAGCGGTTTTTGCGTAAGGGGAATGCCGTGGTGTTGCAGCCTTTTAACCCCGCCTACGAGCCCATTATTATAGCGGGTGATGATTTAGAACACTTATACATAGCGGGTAAAGTTGTGGAGACAAAGGCGCGCTGGTAGGCGTATGCCTATAAATGGATAGGGAATGAATGGCATCCACTGCCGCCTGTAAGGCCAGCGGGGGCTGTGTTTGGTTTTGCCAAAAATGGAAAGGGGAGTGGCGGCATGGAATTGATGCAAAAGCTGGTTATTTTGGCAAACGGCGCAAAATATGATGCCGCCTGCACATCTTCGGGGGCGGACAGGCCAGGGGGCGCGGGGCTGGGCAGCACCATATTGCACGGATGTTGCCACAGTTTTTCAGCCGATGGGCGCTGTGTAACCCTGCTAAAAGTACTGATGAGCAACGAGTGCGTGTATGACTGCAAATATTGTGTGAACAGGCGAAGCAACGAAGTGCCACGCGCAAGTTTTAGCCCCGCCGAACTTGCAGAGCTTACGATACAGTTTTATAGGCGCAACTATATAGAGGGCTTATTTCTCTCCAGCGGAGTGTTGCAAAACCCCGATACCACCATGGAGCGGATGATAGAGGTACTGCACCTGCTGCGCCACCGGCACAACTTTTGGGGGTATATCCACGCAAAAACCATCCCCGGCGCTTCGGCCGATTTGATTTGGCGCTTAGGCCTTTTGGCAGACCGTTTGAGCGTGAATGTGGAACTGCCCAGTGAGGAGAGCCTAAAACAGCTTGCGCCGGGCAAAAGCCGAAAGGCCATTTTTACCCCCATGGCCCAAATTTGCAGCGGCAGGCGGCAGAACCACCGGGAATTGGCGGTGTACAAAAATGCGCCGCAATTTGCGAGCGCCGGGCAGGCGACGCAGATGATTATCGGGGCCAGCCCCGAGACCGATTACTCCATCCTGCGGCTGGCATCCGGCTTATACAACAAGTACGAACTAAAACGGGTGTTCTACTCGGCCTATATCCCCGTGTGCGAGGATACCCTGCTGCCCAGCCGAGAGACAAAGCCCCCCTTGCTACGGGAGCACCGCCTGTACCAGGCGGATTGGATGATGCGCAAATACGGTTTTGCAGCCGACGAAATACTGAGCGAAGATACGCCTGACTTCAACCCCTATTTGGACCCAAAATGCAACTGGGCCATACACAACCTGCACCTGTTCCCCGTGGATGTAAACCGGGCGGAGGAGGCCGTGCTGCTGCGCGTACCGGGTATTGGGCCCACCGGCGCAAAACGAATACTCATTGCCCGCCGCAGCCATAGCTTGGGGATGGCGGAACTCAAACGCATGGGGGTGGTGTTAAAGCGTGCACAGTATTTTATTGTTACGGCCGATACCCCCCTGGGCAGCCATGCGGGGCGCGAGACCATAGTGCGCGCCCTGATTGACCCCCAGATATTTGCGGGCGAGGTGGAGCAGCTGACCCTGTTTGGGCCGCCCAGCGGGGTGGCCCTAGCGGGCAAAAAGCGCCCCAATTTACAGTTGAGCAAAAAAAAACCGGCCCTGCCCGGGCCGGGTGAGGTGAAAACCGTGGCCGAGGCGGCCGAGGAGGCGGTAAGATGCCTGGCAAAAGCCCTGTAGAGCCTGCCACATGCAGCACAGAATACCTGTATGACGGAAGCTGGAAAGGGTTTTTTTGCTGCGTGTTTGAAAGTGTGTACCAGCGGGAACTGCCCATTGCCATATGGCCCCACAGTGAGGCGCAGCCCAGTTTATATCTGCAAAAAGAGATTGCCACCGAAGAAGAAAAATTCCGCCGGGTACTGCGCTCGGTGCCAAAAAAAATATCGCCGAGGGCTGAGGAACTTCTGCACAATGTATTTTTAAGCTGCCTGCCCGAAAAAGAGATGGCAATGCTGCGTTTTTTACGGCTGGGGTACAAGGAGGGAAGCCGCACGCCGTGGATGTTTGGCCACCCGGATGTGGAGCCGCTACTGGCCGCTGAAAAACACCAGATGGGAGAGGTGCATCTGCTGCGCGGCTTCATCCGCTTTTCAGACAGCGGGGGAAAACTGGTTGCGGCAATCTCCCCCAAAAACTTTGTGCTGCCCTATTTGGCCGAGCATTTCGTGGGCCGTTTTTCGCAGGAAGATTTTTTAATCTATGACAAAACACATGGCGCTGCCCTGATTTATGAGGGCGGTGTGCAAAGCCTAGTGCCCCTTTCGGGCCTGGAGCTGGATGCGGCCGATGAGAGCGAGGAACTGTACAGGGGGCTTTGGAAGTGCTTTTACAACACAGTATCTATTGAAGAGCGGGAAAACCCCAGGTGCAGAATGGGGCATATGCCAAAGCGCTACTGGGAAAATATGCTGGAGGTAAAAGACCTTTTATAGAACCTCGCCCTTGGCGGGGGCGGCTTGACGCTTGCCAAAGCGCAGGCGGCGCTGGGTACTTTGGCAAAAGAGCTCCTGCAGGGCCTCTTTATCGCCTTTGGCCAGCTTGGCCCGCAGGTTTTGCAGCGTGGCGGTAAAGGTGTCAATCTCATCGATCAGCGTATCAGCATTTGAGAGAAACAGCTCGCTCCAAAGCTCCGCGTTCATGTTGGCAATCCGGGTTAAATCGCGAAAACTATCTCCGGTGACATCGGGCAGCAGGGGGTCATTGTTTGCGTTCATCAGGCTTACAGCAATGGCGTGGGTAAGCTGGCTTACATAGCCAATAATGCGGTCGTGCTGCTCACAGCTTAGCTGTGTTACCCTGCCAAAACCCAGTACGCCGGCCAGCCAGTGGGCAAAATCCAGGCCGGTTTGGGTGTTGCTGCGGGTGGGGGTAACCAAAAAATTGGCTCCATGAAAGATGGTTTCATCGGCATTTTGTACGCCGCTTACCTCTCGCCCGGCCATGGGGTGGCAGGGAACCAGTTCATGCCAGGGGGCCAAAAGATTTTGCGCCTCGTCCACATAACAACTTTTTACACCGGCAAGGTCGGTAATCAGCGCGCCGGGCTTAAAATGGGCGCGATACTGCCGCAGCCAGGGCAAAATATCTTTGGGGTAAAAGGCCAGTATAATGCAGTCGGCTTCGGCCAATAGACGTATGGTGTCCCCCTCGGTTCCGCCCGCCTGTATCAGCCCCTTTTCCAGCGCATAGGCAATGGCCTCGGGGTTTTGGTCAATAGCCGCCACCCACTGCCCCTGTTTGCTAAGCCCCATGGCGTAGCTGCCGCCCATCATGCCCAAGCCAACTATTAAAAATCGCATATTGTCTGTCATGATTCCTCCGTGTATATGCCAATATTGCGCAAATCTGCAAAAAAACTGGGCCAACTTTTGGCAACGGCCTCGGCGCCTTCGATGGTGATGGAAACCCCGGCGCAAACGGCCGCCACCGTCAGGGCCATCACCACCCGGTGGTCATTGTGGGCCAAAACAGCCCCGCCATGCAAGGCGACGCCACCCTGAATGGTAATGCTATCCGGCCCGGAGCTAATCTGGCCGCCGAGTTTTTTTAGTTCACTCTCCACCGTTGCAATGCGGTCACTCTCTTTTATGCGCAGCCGCCCGGCGTTTACAATGCGGGTGGTGCCCTGGCAAAACAGAGCCAAGGCACAGAGAACCGGCCCAAGGTCGGGGCAGGCCGAGAGGTCAATCTCGCCCGGAGAGGTAAGGCCTAGACGGGGGGGTGAAACCATAATCTGGCCGGAATGGCACTCTATGCTGGCGCCACAGCGGGAGAGAATGTCTAATATGGCTTTATCTCCCTGCCGGCTCTCCAGGTTTAAGCCCTGCATGGTCAAGGGGCCGCACACGGCCCCCAGCACGGCGGGCACCCCCGCCTGAGACCAGTCTCCCTCCACGGCTGCATTGGCCGGGCGGTACTGTTGGCCGCCGGGAATCACCAGGCGATTTTCGTCTTCCCAGCGGCTGTTCACCCCATAAAGGCTTTGCGCGTATCGAGTTAATTCAACATAATCTCTGCTTTCAAATGGTTTTATAATGTCAATATAGCTGTATTCTGACAAAAGAGGTAAAGCAAACAGCAGACCGGAGAGGAACTGGCTGGAGAGATTGCCTGCCAGGGTAAAATTACCGCCGCGCAGGGGGCCTTTCAGGCAAAGACGCTCCTCTTCCGGCTGGAAAAGCAGGCCCTGTTCGGCAAAAATATCCGCATAAAGGCTGAGAGGGCGCTGAAACAGACGGCGCGCACCCGTTAAGGTGGCCTCTTTGCCCGAGAGGGCAAAGAGCGGAATGAGAAAGCGCAGGGTGGAACCACTTTCGCCGCAATCGGCTGGCAGGGCGGCGCTCCAGCTTTTGGGGTTTTGGGCAAGCCCCTGCACCAGGGCCTTGCCCCCCTGGGCTGAAATGCTTGCCCCCAGCACCTCCAGGGCCCTGCAGGTGGCGCGGATATCCTCTGAAAAATCCAGGTTTTGAATGACGGATTGACCCCCGGCCAGCGCGGCGCACAGCAACAGCCGGTGGGCCATGCTTTTGCTGGGGGGCAGGCGCAGGCTGCCCGCAGGGCGGGAGGGCCGGACGGTAAGACGCATGAAGTTTCCTCCAAAAAGAGGCCGCTTCACTGCGGTTTACGCATAAACCTAAAGAGAAGCGGCAGTATCATGTAATATATCTGCCGGTATCGGCTAAGGCAAGCCGTAGGGGCTGTTTTAGCCGCCCATGGTCTGCCAGCTTACACCATAGTGCTGGCCAAAAAGGTCGCAAAGCCCAAAGGCGATGACGGCGTCGGCCACGGCGCGGGCCCGGTGTAAAATACAGGGGTCGTGCCGCCCCTTGGTAGAGAGGGTAACGGCCTCTCCGGTGGAGAGGTCCACCGAAGATTGGGCTTTGGAAATACTGGAGGTGGGTTTTACCACCGCCCGCACGATGAGCGGCATACTGTTTGTGATGCCCCCGTTCAGCCCCCCGTTCAGGTTGGTGGCGGTGCGCACCAGGCCATCTTGCAGGGCAAAGGCGTCGTTTGCCTGGCTGCCGTGCAGATAGGCAAAGCCAAAACCCAGGCCAAACTCCACGCCCTTCACGGCGGGGATGCTGAACAGTAGCGCCGCCAGCTGGCTTTCCACCGAGCCAAAGAAGGGTTCCCCCAGGCCCGCAGGCAGGCCGGAGACGGCCGCTTCCAAAACGCCGCCCACGCTGTCCCCCTCTTCTTTTGCGGCCAAAATGGCGCTTTGCATCTCTTCGCCAATCTCATCGTCCAGCACCGCAAAATCTTTTTCATTCAGCAGGCTAAGCGCGCTGCGCAGGGCCTCTTCCCCTTCGGGCAGCAGGGCGTCCTCTATGCCCGCGCAGGAGAAGAGATGGCTGCCTAACAGGATACCCTGGTTTTGCAATAGTCCCCGGCAGATGGCCCCCGCCGCCACAAGGGGCGCGGTGAGCCGCCCCGAAAAATGCCCCCCGCCGCGTGGGTCGGCAAAGCCGCGGTATTTTATCTTACCCGTAAAATCGGCGTGGCCGGGGCGGGGAATATTTTGAATTTTTTCATAATCGGCCGAGCGGGTGTTGGTGTTGCGGATGATAAAGCATAGGGAGGTGCCGGTGGTATAACCGTTGTACACACCCGATAGGAACTCCACCTGGTCGGCTTCACTGCGGGGGGTGCTTAGGGCCCCAACCGCCCGGCGTTTTTCCATCTCGCTGGCAATATACGCCTCATCAATAAAAATACCCGGAGCCAAGCCGTCAAGCACCGCCCCAACGGCCGGGCCGTGACTCTCGCCAAACAGGGTGAGGGTAAGGGAGTGGCCAAAACTGTCTTTGCGCATAAATTATCCCTCCACCATCAGGCGAATTTCCTCTGTGGGCACGGTTTCCAGGTAGCCCTGGCCGGGCGTTTTTACGCGCACAACCGTAAAGGTATCGCCATGACGTTTTTTATCGCTCATAATATAGTGCAGTACTTCCCCCGGGGGGGCGCTGTGTTTGCGCGGCAGGTTCAGTTTGCGCATCACGGCCTTCACCCGGCGCTCTAGGCTGCGGCTCTCCAGCATGGGTAGCATACCCAGGGCCACGCATTCGCCGTGTAAAAGCCGCTCGTCTTCTTTTTTACCCTGTAAAGCAGCCTCTATGCCGTGGCCAATGGTGTGCCCAAAATTCAGCAGTTTGCGGTCTCCCTGTTCGGTCTCGTCGCGCTCTACAATGCTTTTTTTGTAGCGTAGGCAGAGATAGAGGATGCGCTCGTAATTCTCGGCAATATCCTCTTTTTCCATGATGGAAAACACCTCGCTGCTGCCGATAAGGCCAGTTTTTAAAGCCTCGGCCATACCGTTGGCCCACTGGCGCGGGGGCAGGGTGCTTAAGGTGTCTGGGTCGGCTATTACAAGGGAAGGCTGGTGGAAGGCGCCCAGCACATTTTTAGCGCCATCCAGGTTGATGGCCACCTTGCCGCCGATGGAGGAATCGATTTGGGAAAGGGTGGTGGTAGGGAACTGAAAAAACGGAATGCCCCGCATGTAGGCGGCGGCCACAAAGCCCGCCAAATCCCCCACAACGCCCCCACCCACGGCGGCCACACAGTCCCCCCGGTCAAAGCCCAACTCCAGCATCCGGCTAAGCAGTTGCCGCCATGTCTCGGGACTCTTGCTGCCCTCGCCCCCCGGTACAATAACAGGGTAGGCCTCTTTGCACTGGTTTTGAATGATTTTTACATAGCGCTGGGGCACCCCTTTATCGCTTACCACCAGTACCTTGCGCCGCAGGTTCCCCAGTTGCCCCGCACGGTGCAAAGCCCCTTTTTTTACCACAATGTCATAACTTCGGTCATCCAATTCCATCCGCATTTTCAGGCGATCAACCCCCAAAATTATGTGAATCCAGCCGTAGTTGTGCCCGCAAGGCCGGAATATAACCATATTTATGATAGCATGTTTTACCCAAAATGTACACCGCCGGGGCCCTTTTGTGCAGCCATTTCGGGCCAGGGCGGCAGAACTTGACAGTGAGTAGGCATTTTTGGTATAATTAATCGCTGTCCGTAAACGGGCAGTGCGGCTATGCCGCCCATCCTTGCCCACAGGGAAGCCTGCGGGCCTTACGTCCAAAAGGAGGTGCAAAAAGAATGCCCAAGTACGAAACCATGCTGATTACCAGCGCAACGCTTGACGAGGAGGCCACCGCCGCCCTTGTTGGCAAGTTCAAAGACCTGATTGCAAAAAATGGCACGATTGATGCGGTGGATGAGTGGGGAAAACGGCGCCTTGCCTACCCCATTGGCAAAGAGCCAGACGGTGTGTACACCCTGGTTCACTTTGAAAGCGGGCCGGATTTCCCCGCAGAGCTTGACCGTGTGTACAAAATTACCGATGGTGTGCTGCGCAGCCTGATTGTTGCAAAGCAGCCTGGGGAAGAACTGCCCAAGCCCGCGGAGGCCGAGGCTGCAGCTGAACCGGCTGCCGAAGAGGCCAAACCCGAAGTGGAGGAAGCGACAAGCAGCGAGGAGGCATAACCATGCTGAATGTGATTGCTGTAATGGGCCGCCTTGTGGCCGACCCTGAACTGCGCAAAACCCCGAACGGAATAAGCACCACGCGCTTTACCATAGCCTGTGACCGCAGCTACGTAAAATCTGGCGCAGAGCGCCAGACAGATTTTTTTGACGTGGTTGCCTGGCGCGGCACGGCGGAATTTGTTTGCAAGTATTTCCGCAAAGGCCAACTGATTGCGCTGGACGGCTCTCTGCAAACCCATTCTTATGAGGATAAAGAGGGCAACAAGCGCAAGGCCTATGAAATTGTAGCCGGTAACGTGAATTTTGCCGAGAGCAAACAGCGCCAAGGCGGCATGGCCGAGGGTGGAGAGCCCATGGCCGAGCGACGCGCGCCCCAGGAGATGCCGGCTTTTTCCGCCGGTGCGCCCGAGGATTTTGCCGTGGTAGACGAGAGCGAGGATCTTCCGTTCTAACCCACTATTTTCCACTTTCCATGATATTTTAGGAGGCAATGCCCTATGGCTTATGAAAGAAATGAATCCCGTGGCGGCCGTGGGCCCCACCGTGGCCGGCGCAAGGTTTGCAGCTTTTGTGTAGACCGCGTCTCCCACATCGATTATAAAGATGTGGCCCGGCTGCGCAAGTACACCAGCGAACGCGCCAAAATCATCCCCCGCCGGGTAACCGGCACCTGCGCAAAACACCAGCGCGAATTGACCATTGCCATTAAACGCGCCCGCCACCTGGCTTTAATGCCTTACGTGAGCGATTAAAGGGCGCAAAGCGCGGCATAATACTATTTCAGAGTAAAAACTCTATCAAGTTTTTACTCTGATGTTGCAGCAAAATACGCTGCAACGCGTCTCATACAAAATTTCTGTTAAAAACGAAGTAAAGTTTTTAACGAAATTTAGCATAAGCCGCAGTTGCAACAGTAGCAAAGCCACGGCGGAGCCCGTGGCTTTTTTGTTTTCAGGGAAGCGTTTACTGTGGGTTACTATTGAGGCTTTTACCATAGTTACAGAAAAAATTGCGTAACAAATCATTTCTATAAAATATGATGAATCGATTATTATTACAGTCTCTCAAAAGGTTGCGCAGCAAGCTTTTACTATTAGAGTTTCTCAAAAAGCTGTGCAGCAGGTTTTTGTAAGAAACTCTTATACAGAGTAGAAACTGTTATGCAGCGCCTGAATTTTCCCGTATTTATGCGCTACAGTTTGTTCATTTGCTGTAAAATGTGAATCTGTGTTCTAGGTTCATGAAAAGAGCGATAAAACTTGCAATTGCGGAGCGTTTTTTTTATAATGGTAGCAGTCATTTGTCTTGTCACAAGTGATAGTAGATGTCATGAACGATTTTGGAGGGATGAAAATGGATGCTTCCCAGCGCCGCGCCGAGATATTAAAACTGTTACAGATGGATATAAAACCCATGAGCGCGAGCAATTTGGCCGAGCGATTTGAGGTGAGCCGCCAGATTATTGTGGGGGATATCGCCCTGCTTCGCGCCAGTGGGGCCGACATCATTGCCACCCCGCGCGGCTATCTTTTAAATAAAAAACTGGATGGTGTAGACGACAACCTGCTGGACGGTTTTGTGATTGCCTGCCGCCACGATAAAAGCCAATTGGATGTGGAACTGTACACGGTGATTGATAACGGCGGCCGGTTTATCGGTGTCTCGGTGGAGCATCCCCTCTATGGAACCATCAGCCAGGAGATGGACATCCGCAGCCGCTATGACGCCGACCAGTTTTTAAGCAAAATTGCTGTAACCGGGGCAAGCCTGCTTTGCTCGCTAACCAACGGCGTGCACCTGCACACCATACGCTGCCCAGACGCCGAGGCCTACCGCCGTATTATGATGGCCCTGCGCGAAAAAGGGATTTTGCACAGCAATAAGTAACCGGGATGGGTAAAAGTGAAAGCAAACGTAGCTGGCTGGCTTTAGCGGTGGTGCTGGCCAGCCCCTTTATGACGGCCTATGACAGTACCTCGGTGTACCTGGCGCTGCCCCAAATAGCCAAAGACCTCAGCATCTCAGAAGCTGCCGTACAAAGCGTAATGACGGCCTACCTGGTGGCGGTGGTGGCCACCATTCTTTTGTTTGGGCGGCTGGGGGATATGCTGGGTAAGGGGCGCATTTTTTTGCTGGGGCTTGCGGTATTTGGCGCGGGCACCCTGCTGGCGGCTTTTGCGCGCCTGCCCGGCCTGTTATTGTTTGCCCGTGTGCTGGAAGGTTTTGGGGCCGCTGCCCTGATGGCGAACAACCAGGGCATTATCACCGAAGTATTCAGCGAGAAATTGCGGGGCACCGCGCTGGGTATTTCGGCGCTGTTTGCCGCCATAGGCACGGCATTGGGCCCGGTAGTAAGCGGGTTTATTTTAAATTATGGACGTTGGAACTATATATTTTTGTTGAACCTGCCTTTGGCGCTGCTGGCGTTTGCGGCGGGCTTAAAGTTGCTGCCAAAGGCGGAAAAACCGGGCAGGCAGGCCTTGGACCTGGCTGGTTTTGCGCTGCTGGCCTTGGCGGTTTTGCTGCTGTTTATCACCCTGGCAAAAGGGGATGCAAACGGGTATGGAAGCCTGTTCACTCCCCTTGGCTTTGGGGGCAGCGTCCTGTTATTGGGGCTGTTTTTTCTGCGCGAGAGGCGGGCCAAAAACCCCTTTATGGCGCTTTCGCTGTTTCGCAACCCGCAGTTCAGCCTTTCCATCCTCTGCGTGTTGCTTGTGTTTACCGTGCGGGCGGGGGCCGCACTTTTAAGCCCCCTCTTTACCGAACACTTCCTTAAGATGGACGATGAAACAAGCGGTCTGGTGCTATTGGCCCTGCCTTTGGCTATGGGGGTACTGGCGCTGTTTAGCGGCGTACTCTCAAACCGCTTTGGCAAGGCGCAGCTTACAGTTGCGGGGCTTTTAGCTATGTTGTGCGCCTGCTTTGGGTTTGTGGCAGCGGCGCAAAGCCGCCTTTTGCCGGTGCTGGTGGGCAGCCTGTGCCTCATGGGTTTGGGCAGCGGGTTATTTTCGGCCCCGAACACCGGGCTTATTATGAGCCAGGCGCCAAAAGGGAAACTGGGCGCAGCGGGCAGCATAAACGGTTTTATGCGCAATTTGGGCTCGGCTGTGGGTGTCTCATTTTTTTCGGGGGTGCTCTACTCCGTGATGGGCGCCAAGGCAAGGCACAGGGTGACGGGCTATGTTCAGGGCGGCCCCGAAGCCTTTCAGCTTGCGTTTCAGGTTGTATTTTGGCTGGCGGCTGGGCTGCTGGCAGTGGGGCTGGTTTTGGCCATCATTCGCCTGAGGGGGCAAAAGCAGAAAAATGCACCGGCCAAGGAAAGTGGTTGAGGGTTTTACTGGCTGCTGCGTGCGTTTGTTTTTAAGCCGATTTTTGGGCTGGTTGATGACTTAAGGGATACAAGGGCACGTAAAGGCATACCAAAGGTATACAAATAACAGAACAAGCAGGCGCTCTTCTTTTTGGGAAGAGCGCCTGCTTGTTCTCGCATTTATGCGCTATAGTTTGTTCATTTGCTGTAAAAGGGCGGCGCACAGAGAAGCTATTCGCTGCGCAGCGCCTCTATGGGGCTTAGGCGGGCAGCCTTGCGGGCGGGGTACAGGCCAAAGAATATGCCAATAGCCGAGGAGAAGATAACAATACCTACCACCATACCGGGGCTGATTACGGCCTCCATACCCAGTACCTTGCCCAGGCCATAACCGCCCAGCATGCCAATGGCAATGCCAATTAGGCCGCCAAATAGGGTGAGGGTGGCGCTTTCGATAAGGAACTGGAAGAGGATGGTGCGGGTTTTGGCCCCCAGCGCCTTACGTATGCCAATTTCGCGGGTGCGCTCGGTAACGCTTACCAGCATGATGTTCATAACGCCTATGCCGCCCACCAAAAGGCTGATGCCCGCAATGGCAGCGATGATACCCGAGAAGGTGCCGATGATGGTGTTGAACTGGGCCACAAAGGCGTTGGCGTCCTGAATGTGGTAGGTTTCGCGCCCGGCATTGTTATGCCGCTGTTCAAGCAGGGTAACCACGCCCTGCGCAATGGTGGCCGAGCGCTCGGAATCGGCCGGGAGGAAGGTTAACTGGTAGTAAGGTTCCTCCACATCCCCTGTGCCGGTAAAAGATTCCAGGGCCGAAAGTGGGGCCACGATTTCCGCTGTTACATTGGGGCCAAAGCTGGGGTTGGTGGTTTTTGTAACGCCTACAATGGTAAAATCGGCGCTGCGGCCATAAATATCCAATTGTACCGTCATGCCCACTACATTGTCGGAGCCAAAAATCTCTTTGGCGCCGGCCGAATCGATGGTACATACCCGGCGGGCGGCGTCAAAATCGCTCTCATTCCAAAAACGGCCTTTTTCTATAGTCATGGGGTAAACCAGTTCCATATCCCCATTGCCCGATATAATATTGGCAGTGATGGCGTCCTCACGCGTACCCTGTACCTTGCCGCTGGTACCCACAGCCATGGAAACCGCGTCAACATCCGGCAGGCGTTTCACGGCATCAATATCCTTTTTGGTTATCCAGTCACTCAGGGTAACGTCATCCCCGTAAACCGAGATGTAAATGGCGCCGTTGGCAATGCCGGAAAGCTGGTCCGTAATTTGCTTTTGGCCTCCCTGCCCCACGCTGAGTACTATAATAACCGAGGAGATACCGATGATAATGCCCAGCATGGTGAGCAGGCTTCGCATCTTATTGACAATGATATTCCGAAACGCCATTTTGGCGTATTCAATCATGTGGCGCATACGCACCCCCCGGTTGCATTTGGTATCGTCCTGCTATTTTACCCAATCATCATGCCCATTGTGTCGGCAGCGCTGCGGTAGGCGGGGTTGTCGCTTACCATCATGCCCTCTTGGATGTTTTGGGAGGATAAGATGACCGTCTCCCCCTCGCCAAGGCCCGAAACAACCTCTACAAGGATGTCGCTGGAGAGGCCTGTCTCCACTGTTTTACGCACGGCTTTGCTGTTTTCTACCACAAACACATAGCTGCCGTCCACATCGGTGTTCACCGCGTTAGTGGGTATTACCAGCACGCCCTCGGCCTTGCCGGTATCAATTTCCACATTGGCGTCAATGCCCAGGGTGATGTTTTTGTCAGGGTTTGCTATGGAGACCGTAGCGCTTACATAGTTGGTGGTGCCGCTTTGGGTGGTTTGGCTGGTGGCCATGGAATCGATGTGGGTGACCGAGCCGGTGTAGGTATTGCCCACCGTGGTGATGGTGGCCTTTTGCCCCACCTGAACCCGCTCTAAGTCATACCGGGAAAGGGAGATGAGAACATCCACCTTTTCCAGGCTTTCAATCACACACAGTGGGGCATACTGGTTCATCAGTGCGCCCTCTTGAGCTTCTAGCATTGTTACCACACCGGTAATGGGGGCGGTAACACCCGCGCGGGCGGCGGCTAACTGGTCCTCGGCCGTTGCCTGCGCCATGGCGCTGGGCACGCCCTGGGCGTTTAACTGGGCACGGGCGTTGCCGTCTAAAACGCCTTGCTGGGCTTGGTCACGCAGGCCTTCCAGCTGCGAGATAATGCCGTTGTGGTATTCCACATCCGCCTGTGCGGTGGATACCGCCGTAGTGGCTCCCTGTAAGCGGCCTTCCAGGCCAGCCACCTCGGTGGCCAGTGCGTCAATTTGGCCTTGCATGGCCGCCGCTGCGGCAGAATCGCTGGTAAGCAGGCTGGTTTGCTGGGTACGCAGGCTCTCCAGCTCGGCCTGTTTTGCGGGCAGCACGGGGCTAACCTCATTCGTCGCGGCGGTCAAATCCGCCTGGGCCTGGGCCAGGCGGGCTTTGGCAATGTCCCGCTGCTGCTGCATGGTGGTAAGGCTGTTTTGGTAATCGTTTGCGTTTGTTTGGGCTTTGGCGCCGTTTGTGCGGGCCTGTTGGGCCTGTAATCCCGCCAAATTCTCGTTGGCGTTTGCGGTGCTAAGGTCCCGCTCTAGTTCGGTGGTGTTGAAGGTGAAGATTTGGCTGCCCGCCGTTACCACGCTGCCCAGCTTTAAATCTGCCGTGGCAATGGGCGCCGTAGCGGGGCAGAACACGGTGCGTTTATCACCGGTTTGAACCACCCCGCTGGAGGAGAGCACCTGATTGATGTCGCCGCGTGCAACTGCCTGAAACTCGGCATAAGTGGGGTCGGGGCCTTTTAGCATTCCGGAGATGAAGTTAAAAAGAAATATGCCCACAACCAAAATGGCCAAAATGAGAAAAACAATGGCCTTGGTGCTGCGCTTTTTGCGCTTCTTTTGCGAGAGGGTGGCCACTTCGGCCGGTAGGTAACTGTCATCGGGGTCCTCGTTACCCTGCACCGGGCTTGCCGAGGGGGTTCCTTCGGCAAGGGGGAGTACCTCGTAACTCTCGGCACCGTCCTCAGGCGGCACAATGATGGGCTGTGGCTCTTCCTCCCAGGGTTTCGGCTTTTTCTCCCGTTTAAACATCTTGTGTCCCTCCTGCGTTTATCGCTTGGCCCTGGGCCGTTTCTCCATAGTGTTCGGCGTCAATTCGCCCGTCGGTAATATGTACCCGGCGCTGGGCCCTTAAGGCCAGGCCGTCGTCGTGGGTAATCAGTACAATGGTGTTCCCCTCGCGGTGCAGTTCCTGAATGATGGAGAACACCTGCTTGCCGCTGCGGGAATCCAAGTTGCCGGTGGGCTCATCCGCCAAGATGAGGGGCGGGTTGCCGGCCAGGGCCCGCGCCACAGCCACCCGCTGCTGCTGGCCGCCGCTCATCTCATTTGGCCGGTGGTGCAAACGGTCTTGCAGGCCCACCCGTGCAAGGGCTTTTAGGGCCATCTCCCGGCGTTTTCGCGCGGGGTAGCCGCGGTAGATGAGGGGCAATTCCACATTTTCGTAGGCGTTTAGGCTGCGTATCAGGTTAAAGCTTTGGAAGATGAAGCCAATCTGCTCGTTGCGAATACTGCTCAGTTCATTATCCCGCAGTTCCCCCACATTGGTTCCGTTTAAAAAGTAATACCCCGCGGTGGGTACGTCCAAACAGCCAATCATATTCATCAGGGTGGATTTACCACTGCCCGAATGGCCTACGATGGCTAAAAATTCCCCCTGGTGTACCTTTAAGCTGATGCCGTCCAGGGCCCGTACCTCATTTTCGCCGGGGTTATATATTTTGTATAGCTGATGCAGTTCAATCAGTGGACGCATGGCGCTCCCTTCCTGTAAAAAACATGCCTCGGTAAATTTTGACAGCCCAGGCCGCAACGATGCCTATTATACAGCAATTCACCCCGGCTGTCATCACATGAGAGAAAAAATTTACATTTGGGCTATTTTATGGGCTATTTTGCAAGCTAAACGCAGCAAAACCATTTGTACTAAATGATTAATACAATAATACAAATGTACTTCTTTGTCAAGCGGTAGACGCAGGTTTTTGGGGTGGGCTTTTGCCACAGCCCCGGCAAAAGGCGTGGCCGGGCCCATTCAATAAAACGAGGGGCGGGGGGGATAGGTTTCAAAAAAGTAAGAAATTTGCAAAAAGTTTTAAGCCCCGCCACAGGGAAGCGCCAGCATAATCGCGTGAAGGAACAAAAAAATTATTACTTTGCTATAGGTTATTATATCGTGCCACAAAAAAATGTCAACCCAAATGGGTTAAGAATTATAACCATAAAGAGGTAAGCTTTGGAGGGGAGAAGCTGCGGTAAAGGGGGCGGAGGATGAATATTGGCGGTGCGGTACGGCTGCGGATACTGGAGCTGTGCAGGGAAAAGGGGATAAGCGTAAACCGGCTGGCCACCTTAAGCGGGGTAACACAGTCTACCCTGAACAATATTGTAAGTGGGCGCAACAACAGCACCACGGTGGCCACGGTAAAAAAGCTGTGCGATGGCCTGGAGATGGACATAGTGACGTTTTTTGACTGTGAACTTTTTCGCCGCCTGGAACAAGAGGTGCAATAAAATAAAGGCCGCACAAGAAAAGCAGGTTTCGCTGCTTTTCTTGTGCGGCCTCTTTATTATTACAGTTACAGAGTAGAAACTGTTAGGCAGCGCCTGAATTTTCTAGTATTTATGCGCTACAGTTTGTTCATTCGCTGTAGGCTGTGTCAGGTAAGCTTATACCTCTTTGGGTACGGCTATGGCCTTAACCGGGCAGACGTTGACGCAGGCCCGGCAACCGGTACATTTTTCCAAATCGATACGGGCCACATTGTTTTTTACGGCAATGGCCTGTACGGGGCAGGTTTTTTCGCACTTCATGCAGCCAATGCAGCCAGCGCTGCACTCCTTGCGGGTAAGCGCGCCACGGTGGTGGTTTGCGCACATCACCACGGGTTTTTCGCTCACTTCGCGTATCCAAATCACCTTTTTGGGGCAGGCCTCCAGGCAGGCGCCACAGCCGGTACATTTTTCCAGCTTGATGCGGGCCACGCCGTTTTGTATCTCAATGGCGTCAAACTTGCACACGGCCTTGCAGTCTCCATATCCAAGGCAGCCATAGGGGCAGGCCGAGGCCCCCCCAAACAGCGGGGCATTGCCCGCACAGGTGGTAAGGCCGGTGTTTTCGTACTTTTGGCTGCGGTGTTCGGCCGTGCCCTGGCAGGCCACAATGGCCTTTTGCTGGGCCACAGCGCCGGCGTCTTGCCCGGCAATTTGGGCCACGGCCTCGGCCGTGGCGGCCCCGCCCGGAATGCAGCGGTTTACCGGCGCGCCCGACTCAATAATGGCCGTAGCATAATCTGCGCAGCCTGCGTAGCCACAGGCGCCGCAGTTGGCCCCGGGCAGGGCCTCCTGCACAAGGCCAATGCGTTCGTCCACCTCCACCTTCATAAGCTGCGAGGCAACCACAAGGATGCCCGCCCCGCAAAGCCCGGTAAGGGTGACGATAATAACAGCGGCAGTTACCGACATAAAAATTCTCCTTCTTTATCCTAAATTTCGTTAAAAACTTCACTTTGTTTTTAACAGAAATTTTACATGACTAGCGCCGCAGCGCCGTTTCGTAGCGCAACCGAGCGAAGCGAGGCACTTGGCGCGGAGATGACGCGCCGCAGCGTTTTATGCTGCAACATCAGAGTAAAAACTTGATAGAGTTTTTACTCTGAATTAGTATTAAGCTGTAATGCCGAAGAGGTTTTCCAAAAGGCCCCCAAAGCCCATGAAAGAAAGGCTGGTAATGGCGGCGGAAACCAGGGTGAGGGGTAAGCCTTCAAAGCTTTTTGGGGGCTTTGCGCGGTTTAAGGTGCTGCGTACCCCGGTAAAAAGAACCATAGCCAGCATAAAGCCCACCCCTGCCCCGGCGGCGCAAACCAGTGCTTCGGGGAAGGTATAATACGGGGCGCTGGGGTCTACAATGCTGGGGTTTTCAATATTGAGGATGGTTACACCCAAAATGGCGCAGTTTGTGGTGATGAGGGGCAGGTATACCCCAAGGGATTTGTACAGCGGTGGGATGAATTTGCGCAGGGCAAGTTCCACCAGTTGCACCAAAACGGCAATGATGAGGATAAAGCAGATATTGTTGAGATAGGCGAGGCCGTTAGGCACCAGCAGATAGGTGTACACCGGCCAGGTGGCGGCCGTGGCCAGCACCATAACAAAGATGACGGCGGCACTCATGCCAACCGAGGATTGCAACTTGCCCGAAACCCCAAGGAAGGGGCAGATACCCAGGAATTTGACCAGCACGTAGTTGTTGACCAAAATCATGGAAAAGAAGATGAAAACGAGTTTAATTGCCATCAGTCCGTAACCTCCTTACCGGGGCAGCTATCGCCAGCAGGGCAGGCCGCGCAGCCCACATTCTTGGGCACGGGTTTGCCGGTTTTACGCTCGATAAAGATGGCAAGGGCCATGAGTACCCCAAAGACGAAAAAGCCGCCGGGGGGCAATATCATAATGCTCATGGGCTGTACCGAAGCGGGCACAATTTGAAAGCCCAGCAGTGTGCCCGCGCCCAGCAGTTCGCGAATGGCGCTCATGAACACCAGCGCCAGGGTAAAGCCGATGCCCATGCCAAGGCCGTCTAGCGCCGAGGCAACTACGCCGTTTTTAGAGGCAAACATCTCGGCCCTGCCCAAAATGATGCAGTTTACGGTGATAAGCGGTAAAAATACCCCAAGGGAGGTATCCAAAGCGGGCACGTAGGCCTTTACTATCATCTGCACCAGGGTGACAAAGCTGGCTATAACAACGATGTAACAGGGAAGGCGTACCCCGTTTGGTATCACCTTGCGCAATAGGGAGATAACGATGTTGGAACAGATGAGTACAAAGGTGGCCGCGGCGCCCATGCCGATGCCGTTGAATACCGCCGTGGTTACGGCCAGGGTGGGGCAGGTGCCCAAAACCAGCCGTAAAACCGGGTTTTCTTTTAGTAAGCCATTGGTAAGCACCGTAAGGTTTGAAATTTTTTGCTTCATAAACGCGCCCTCCCCTCTTTCAGTTTTTGCCGGTGGCAGTGGCCACCGCATCGATGTTTTGATTATGAACTTCTTGGTTAAAAACCTGAATGGCCGCGTTGATGGCCGTTAATGCCGCGTTAGATGAGATGGTGCTGCTGGCAATTTTGTCAATGTCCCCAATGGCAAGGGGGGCCGCCGCAAGGCCGCTGAACTGTGCGGCAAAGTTTGGGTCGGTCTCCAGCTTTTTACCAAGGCCGGGGGTTTCGTTATTCTGCAAAAAGGTTACGCCCACTATGGTGCCGTCGTTTTGAAAAGCCACCATGGCGGGTACCTGCCCGCCGTAACCCCGGCCATAGGCCTCAACAATATAACCCGCGCCGTTTGTGGCCGCGTAAAAAGCCGTAACACCCGGCACCTCGGTGCTAATGTCCAGCTTTTCAAAGCCGTCGGCCTCGGGCAGCAGGGCTGTGCGGGCCTCCTCGGCAGCCTTGGCGATGTTTTGGGCAATCAGCGG
This sequence comes from uncultured Oscillospiraceae bacterium, assembly GCA_964550985.1. Taxonomy (GTDB): domain Bacteria; phylum Bacillota; class Clostridia; order Oscillospirales; family Ruminococcaceae; genus JAAYCI01. The sequence continues at coordinate 8,948 of CAZKBM010000002.1, read as the reverse complement.
CGCAGTAAGGTTATTGGTAATGCCCAGCAAAAAGCTTACCAACGCGCAGATGACCGAGAGCGCCACAATGGGAAAAATGATTTGGTTCCAAAGATGGTTTTTGGGTCTTTGTGTTTTTTGTTCCATGTTATCCATTCGCCCCCTTTTCGGCCTTCCAGCGGCCTTTGCTAACCCCAAGGGGGCGGCGGCGCGTAAGGCGGTTGATATAGGGCACCAGCAGGTTCATCAGCAATATGGAGAAGGACACGCCCTCGGGCATGGTGGCCCACTGGCGGATGCCAACGGTTAGTATGGCCAGCCCCAGGCCAAAGATGATTTTGCCGCCTAAGGTGTAGGGGCTTGTAACATAGTCGGTTGCCATAAAGAAAGCGCCCAGCAGCAGCCCGCCGGCCAAAACCAAACTGAGGGACTGGTAGGCGCTGGCGCCCACCGAGGCCCCCCCGCCCAGCAGCAGGAAGAACTGGAAGAGGTATACCCCGCCGATATAGATGACGGGAATGGCCGGGGAGATGGCCTTTATGGCGATGAGGAACAGCCCGCCCAAAATTAGGGTAACGGCACAGGTTTCACCCAGCATTCCGCCATGGGTACCCAGCAGCATATCCACCATGGGCAAGGTTTCGCTGCGCGCTACAATCAGCGGCGTGGCCGAGGCCAGGGCGTCCACCCCGCCGTGTGTGCCGGGGAAGGTATAGCCAATCATCTGCCCGGTGAAGGAGAGCTGCATCACAATGCGGCCCACCAGCGCCGGGTTTGCAAAGTTAAAGCCCAGGCCCCCAAACAGCTGTTTTGTTACAACGATAGAGACGAAGGCCCCAATAATGGCCATCCAAAGCGGGAAGGCCGGGGGCAGGTTGAAGGCGAGAATCAACCCTGTAACAATGGCCGAACAGTCCCCCACCGGGATGGGCTTTTTCATCATATAGCACCACAGCGCCTCAAAAAGCACACAGGCGGCCACGGTAACCAGGGTGAGAACCAGGGCCTGCACGCCAAAAATCATGGTGGCGGCAACCAGGGTGGGCAGCAGCGCCACCGTGACGGCCAGCATAATTTTACGCGTTGAGACGGCCGAGGTGATGTGGGGCGAAGCCGCCACCATCAGTTTAGGATTTTCCACGCTGTTTGGCCACCTCCTTCATGAGATACCCGCGGGCCAGGTTGGCCGTTTGGGAGACATAGCGCCCCGCCGGGCAAACAAAGCTGCAAACCCCGCAGGCGATGCACACATCGGCATTCAGGGTTTTTAGCATCTCCAGATCCCGCGCCTCGTAAGCCTCGCAGCTTTCCACGGGCGAAAGATTCATGGGGCAGGCATTTACACAGCGCCCACAGCGGATGCAGGGGTTTGGCGTGGGAAGGGCGGCTTCCTCCCGCGTTAGGGCCAAAATGGCATTGTTCTGTTTTAAAATGGGCTGTTTGTCATCCGGCAAAGCCAGGCCCATCATGGGGCCGCCCATTAAAATTTTGCCGGGCGTTTCGCGGTAACCGCCACAAAAGGCAATCACATCGGCCACACTTGTGCCCAAAATCACCTCTACGTTTTTAGCTTCGCCCACGGCTCCGCCGTCCACCGTAAGGCGCTTGGTTACAAGGGGCATACCCGTGGCCAGGTAACGCCCTATGGTGGCAACGGTGGTAACATTCAATACCACAACCCCCACATCGGCAGGCAGGCCCCCGGCGGGCACCTGCCGCCCGGTGATGGATTGAATCAGCACCTTTTCCGCCCCTTGCGGGTAGCGCGAGCGCAGGGGGAATACCTCCATTTTGGCCTCGCCCTGGGTCAGGGCAAACAGTAAATCCATGGCCTCGGGCTTGTTGCGCTCAATACCGATGATGGCTTTTGGGATGCCGAGGTATTTCTGTACGGCGGCAATGCCCGAAAGGATGTCCTCCCCATGCTCCAGCATCTCGCGGTCGTCGCTGGTGATATAGGGCTCACACTCGGCGGCGTTGATGAGCAAAAGGTCAATTTGGTCCAGGTTTTTGGGGGCCAGCTTCACGCTGGTGGGGAAACCCGCCCCCCCCAGGCCCACAAGGCCGCTGGCCCGCACAGCGGCAAGGAAACTCTCGCGGTCGTGCACGGCGGGCGGGGCCACCTCGGGCGATACGGTCTGTGCGCCATCGGGCGTGATAACAACAGCCTCCACCAGTGCGCCGCTGGCCGAAACCACCGCTTCCACGGCCTTAACCGTGCCCGAAACACCCGAATAGATGGGCGATGAGACAAAACCCCCCGCTTCGCCAACCAGTTGGCCCACCAGCACGGCATCGCCTTTTTTTACGGCCGGCTTACAGGGCGCGCCGATGTGCTGCTGCATGGGCAGGGTTATTTCCCCCGGCACCGGCATGGGCTGGGTGGCCAGTTTCTCGGTGCCTTTGCGGTGGGGCACCGCTGCCCCTTGCGAAAGGCTCCTGAGTTTTTTTAGCATCTTTTTCCTCCTTCGTACCCCATTTACCGCCTTTTTACAGGCAATTTGGCCCGGTGTGCATACCGTTTTTACTTCGTCAATAAAATAACGATAAAAAGTGATATAATGGCCTTCACAGCACGCCGGGAGAAGTAAGTGCATACAGATTACATTGTAATCACTTGCCGGGGAGGTGTCAACCAGATATGCAACCAAATTGCGGTTCCCCCCTCTTTGCGCCACATAAAATTTTTTATGGTCCGCGGATGCATCCCCTGTGGCTTTCCCTGGTGTAATTTGCCCGAGGGCCTTGTTCTTTTTTTGGCAGATGTGCTATACTGAACCTGTATAAGGGGGAGAGATTTTTGCCCATACCCGTTTCTAAAAGCTTGACGCCGCTGGTGTTTGATACCCTGCCCGCCTTAAAAGTACGGCATTACAGCGGTAAAGCCGCCCTTGGCAACACCTATACCCTGGCAAGGCTGTATGCGCTGGGCAGCTGCCTGGCCCTTAGCCTGTGCGTGTTTGAAGAGGCCCCCGCCGAGGAAAGCCATGTGGCTTTTTGTGTGGCGGGCAAAACGGGTGCTTTTTTGAAGTTTTGTTTGACGAAAAGCACGGCGGAACTTACCTTGTGCGGTGCGCCGCAGACCGAAGTTTTGCAGACGCCAAAGCCAGAGCGTTTTACCGGGCAGGATGAACAGGGCTGGTATTGGGGGGGCAGTTTGCTTTTGCCCGAAGCCGCCCTGCAAGCCCTTGGCTTGGGCCTTGCCGTAGGGGAGGAATTTGGGGCGAACCTCATTCGATACCGAAGCGATGAGACGGTATTTGGCACGGCTTTCCCGGCAGAGGAGGACGCTTTTAGCCCCGCCTGCTTTGGCTTGTTTCAGGTGGTAGATTATTAGGAATGCTTTTAGGAACACCAAAATAACAGGGAGTGTGATGACATGCGAACCGCTATCAAAACCTTTTGTAAGGTAATGCTGGCACTGGCCGTGGTATTTGGCATAGTGGCCGCCCTGCGCTATTGGAACGAGCAAAAAGCCGATTATATTGAAATTTATAACGACGATTTAGACGAGGGCCTGTTTGAATGAAATTAGAAAAGAATGAGATTCGCCGCACTGGGGGCAATGGCCGCCGCAGCTCCTGTGTGGCTTATAATGGCGTACTGTATATCAGTGGTATTTCCACCGTGGATATTGAGGCCGATATGGCCGGGCAGGCCGAAGATGTATTTGCCCAGCTGGAAAAATTGATGGCCTTTCACGGCACAAACCGGGGGCGTATTTTAAGCGCCACGGTGTACCTGCAGGATATGGAGGAATACGGCGCTTTTAACCAGGCCTGGGACGAATGGATTAACGACGGAGACGAGCCCGCCCGCACCGTGGTGGGTGCAAAGCTTGCCCTGCCGGAATATCGGTTGAAAGTTTCGCTGGTGGTGGCGCTAGAAAGCTGAGCCGGAAGCGAGGAAAGCGCAGCGCGTAGAATAATTAAGAAAAAGTTAAACCAGTGAAAAGGGGATTCTCCTTCATTTGGCTGGTTGCAGTTGAATAGAAAAAACGCCTTGGGCCAGTGGAAAAACTGGCGCAAGGCGTTTTTTGGCTCACAGCAAATGAACAAACAGTAGCGTATAGATACGGGAAAATCAGGCGCTGCCTAACCGTTTCTACTCGGTATAAGAGTCTTTTACAAAAACCTGCTGCACAGCTTTTTGAGAAACGCTAATAGCAAAAGCTTGCTGCGCAACCTTTTGAGAAATTGTAATGGTTGGCTATAGTTGCTTATGCGGGGGCCGGGGTGGCGGCGGGGTCAACCGGGGGCGCAGCGGCAGGGTCCACCGGCGCGGCGGGGTCTGCCGGGGGTGTGGCGGCTGGGTCCACCGGCGCGGCGGGGTCTGCCGGGGGTGTGGCGGCTGGGTCCGCCGGGGGCACAGCGGCGGGGTCTACCGGAACAGAGGCCGGGACAGAAGCGGGCGCGGGTTCGGGCGCGGGCTCCGGCACGGGTTCAGGCGCTTTATAAAAAGGGCTGCCCTCCAGGTAGGGGTTTGCGGGGTTATAGGCCGTGTGGGTAACCAAATAATCGGCCCAGGCGGCATAGCCCGAAGGGCTGAGGTGGTAGCCGTCCTTGCCGGTAAAATCCTCGCGCAGGTAGTTGTCGTCCCCGGCCAAAATCTCGGTTAAATCCAAAAAGTAGAGGTTTTCCTGAAAAGCCATCTTGGCCAGTTGGTTGTTCAGGTTATCGATGCGGGCCATGTCAAAGCCGGGGTCGTTATCAGGCCGCACCGGCGTAATGGATTGGATATAATACCCTGTGGTGGGCGGCAAGGCGGCCCGCATGGCGGCCAGCATCTCGCGGTAATAGGCCAAAATACTTTCATCGTCCAGCCCCACCATGGCGTTGGCCCCCAGCAGAATGTACACATTGGCCGGGGCGCTGGCCACCAGGGCGTCCATGGGTATCTCCTGGGTGCCGTCCACCTTGCGCTGAATGGAACCGTCGTAAATCTGTTTGGGGCCTATGCCTTTGTAGGCGCAGTAATGCGCGTTGGGAATACCCTGGGAGTAGATTTGGAAACCTTGGGTGAGGGAGTCTCCCACAAAGGTGACGGTGCTAAAATAACTCATGTCCACCCGGCCGTTTTCGGGCAGGGCAATCATCCTGAAATCGGGGGTTAGCAGCTCCATCTGGTTGATGGTTTGCTGTACGGGGCCCACAAAATTCCAGGCGGTGTTATCGGGCGCGGCCGGCAAGGGCTGGCTGGCGGCAGAGCCCGCAGCCAGCGAAACAGGCGGCTGGCCGCCGCTATTGTTTTTGCCAAAAGCCGTAACTAGGGAGGTTATCCCCCAGGCCACCGCCAAAATGGCCACCACCGAGCCGAGCAACACAATACCACGCCGCGCTTTGCGCAAAAGGCGGCGGTGCTTGCGCTGTTTTTCAAAGTCTTCCATTGCGGCGGGGTCTTGCAAAGCGCGGGAACCTGCGGCCGGTTGCTTTTCCGGCGCTTTGGCCTTTACCTCGGCCTTGGCCTCCTCCCGAATACCGGCCAGCCACGTGTCCAGGTCCTCGGGGAGGGAGTCTTTTCTTTCAGGGTCTTTTGCCAATCTGCCATGCTCCGTTTCTCTGTGCCCGCCAAAAAGCGGGCGAATCACCATGTATATATTTCATCATTATACAGGCATTGGCAGTAAAAAACAACCGGTATACGGTGGCCGCTGCGCCGCCCTGGCATAGGGCGCGCGGGCTTATGCCCTATAGTGCGCCGCTGTGGTAGTGGGGCAGCCACTCGCGGTGAGCCTCCAAAAGTTCATCTACCAAGCGTATGATATCATCCAGCGAGAGCTCGGCGGCCGTGTGTGGGTCCAGCATGGCGGCGTGGTAGATGTGCTCTTTTTTTAAGGTATGCGCCGCCTCTATGGTAAGCAGCTGGGGCTGAATGTTCGTGCTGTTCATGGCGGCCAACTGCTGGGGCAGACGGCCCACATAGGTGGGGTGTATGCCCGCCTTATCGGCCATGCAGGGCACCTCCACACAGGCCTCGGCGGGCAGGTTTTCAATCAGGCCGCCACTGTTTAGCACATTGCCGCCCAGGCTGTAGGGGACGCCCGTTACCATGGCCTCCATAATGTAGCTGGCGTATTCGGTGCTGCGTTCGTGCTCCAGCACGGCCTGGCTGGCAAGCTTTTGGTACTCCTCCTCCCAGCCCGCAATTTGTTTGATGCACCGGCTGATGTATTCGTCCAGCGGGATGTTGAATTGCTCAATCAGCTGGGGGTATTTGTTTTTAATATAAAAGGCGTTGTATTCGGCGTTGTGCTCGCTGCTTTCGGTGCAGTAGTAGCCCAGCTTTTCCATATAGTCAAAGCGCACCATGTCGCCGTGTTTTTCGGCGGCGTTTTTGGCTTTTGCACGTTTTTTCAGCTCGGGGTACAGGTCGTTGCCGTCCTTATCGGCAATTTTCAACAGCCAGGCCATGTGGTTGATGCCCGCTATATATTCGGTGTGGCCGGGCAGTTTGTCCTCCATATCCAGCGCCTGGAACAGTTTGTTCGTGCACTCCTGCACGCTGTGGCAAAGGCCCACCGTCTTTATGCCGGTGTAGCGCTGCATATACCCTGTAAGCATGGCCATGGGGTTTGTGTAGTTTAAAAACCAGGCGTTTGGGCAAACGGCCTGCATATCCTCGGCAAAGCCCTGCAGCACGGGTATGGTGCGCAGCGCCCGCATAATGCCCCCTATGCCCAGGGTGTCGGCAATGGTTTGCCGCAGGCCGTATTTTTTGGGTATTTCAAAATCCACAATGGTAGCGGGGTCATAGCCGCCCACCTGTATGGCGTTTACCACAAAGTTGGCGCCACGCAAGGCGTCTTTACGCTGTGGTATCCCAAGGTATGTTTTAATGCGGGCCTTGTTCCCCTTGCCTTTGTTTATGGCGCTTAAAATGGCCTCGCTTTCTTTTAGGCGGGCGGCGTCAATATCGTACAGGGCAATTTCGGCCTCCATCAGGGCGGGGGTGGACATGCAGTCCCCCAATACGTTGCGGGCGAAGATGGTGCTACCTGCGCCCATGAATGTAATTTTCATAGCGGATATTCCCTTCGTGAATATTTGATAGGGGCAGGGGCCAAGGCCCTGGCAGCTAAAGTTTAACGCCTGAGGTGGCAATGCCCTGGATAAACTGTTTTTGGAAGATGAGATAGATGATGATCATGGGGATGCAGGCAATCAGGGTGGCGGCCATCAGTTCTGGGTAGTTGGAGGTATACTGCCCCTGCAGCTTTGCCAGCGCCGAAGAAAGCGTCATGTAGTTTTGGTTTGTATTCACAATCAGGGGCCACATCAGTTCTTTGTAGGCGAACAGGGCGGTAAAAATGCTTAGCGCCACCATGCTGCTGCGGGTAAGGGGCATCATCACATGCAAAAAGGTTTGGCCAATATTGCAGCCGTCTATCCGGGCGGCGTCCTCCAGGTCTTTTGGCAGGGTCATGTAGTTTTGCCGCAGCAAAAAGGTGCCAAAAGCCGTTACAATACCGGGGAAAACCAGCGCAAAAATGGTGTTTTGCATGTTGATTTTGCTAATCATCAGGTATTGGGGCAAAATGAAGATCTGGGTGGGAATCATGAGCTGGAAAAGGATAAGCCCAAAACAGAGGCTTCTGCCCGGGAATTTTAGCCGCCCCAGGGCATAGCCCGCCATGGTGGCCGTTAGCACCGCGCACAGGATGCGAAGGGCAATGAGCAGTAAAGTATTGATGTAAGTACGCAAAAAATCTACCTTGGCCCCCACGGCAAAAAAGGCGTCCATCTTCCATACCGAAGGGAAGATGATAAAGGGGTTTATACTGGTGGCCTCGGTTTGGGTTTTAAAGGCGGTCAGTATCATCCATAGAAAGGGGATCATCATCACCGCGCCGCCAACGATAAGCACGATGTGAATGATAGCCCTGGTGCTTTTGCGTTCCAGTTTCACTGCGCGGCCCCCCTAATCATAATGCACCCATTTTTTTTGGGCGTACTGCTGAATGACGGTGAATACCATGATAACCCCAAGCAGCAATACCACAATAGCGGCCCCATAGCCACGGTTATTTTGTTCAAAGGTGTATTTATAGAACAGGTACACCAGAGACTGTGTTTTGGAGAGCACCGGGCTGATGGGGGAGATCATCATATAGATGAGGTCGAATACCTGCATGGCGGCAATGGTGCGGGTGGTGGTTACAAAATAAACGGTGGGGGAAAGCAGCGGCACGGTGATGCGGAAGAACTGCTTAAAGCCCCCGGCCCCATCAATTTCGGCGGCCTCGTAAAAATCGGTGGGAATTTCCTGCAGGCCGGCCAAAAAGAGGATGGCGTTGTAGCCCACGCTGGACCATATACCAACGGCGGCGATGGAGGGCACCGAAAAGCTGGCGTTTGTAAGCCAGCTTATAGCGGGTATGCCAAGCTTTGCCAGCAGGTTGTTGATGAGGCCAAAATCGGTGTTATACAGCCAGCGCCACACCATGGCAACGGCTGCGGGCGCGGCCACCATGGGTAAAAAGAACAGCGCGCGGTACACCGTGCGCCCCCGCATTTTGCGGTTGAGCAATACGGCCAGCGCCAGCGCAATCACCACCGAAAAGGGCACCTCGATGAGGGTGTATTTGATGGTGCTCCACAGGGCCTGCCACACGGCGCCGTCTTTGCCCATACTGAGGTAGTTGGCAAAACCGATAAAGATGTTCCCTTTGCCAAAATCTCCCGTTTTAAAAAAGCTTTGCCAGATGGTGTAAAAAATGGGGATGATGTTGAGAACCAGCAGCCCCAGCATGGTGGGGGCCACAAAAAACCAGCCCCAGTGCCGCTCTGAGCGGGCCCGCAGGGATGGTGGCCTGCGGGGTGTAGTGTTTGTGTTCATGGCCTTTTCCCCCTCCTGTGTTTAGGGCAACACCGCACAAAGCTGACACGGCCGCATCACCGGCATCTTTACCCGTCATAATTCCCCAAAAATGCGCGGGAATACACCCAGTATTCCCTGTGCTTTTTGTGAAA
>CAZKBM010000001.1:124732-134086 GCA_964550985.1 uncultured Oscillospiraceae bacterium | reverse complement strand
CTGCACCGTTTCTGCCTGCGTTCGCTATATCTATGTTTTGTTAATCTGCTCTAAGGCGTTTTGCCCACCTGGGCCTGCGGGGGGGCCAGCGGCGCTTCAAACCAGAACATAGCGCCCTTGCCCTGCTCGCTTTCCACCCCGTAGGAAAAGCCGCTGACCGTGAAGATGGCCTTGGTGATGGAGAGCCCCAGCCCCGTGCCGGGTTTGCCGGCATCGGCCCGGCTGCGGTAGTACTTATCAAACAGGTGGGGCAGGTCGGCCGGGGGGATGCCGGGGCCGTGGTCGCTCACCTCCACGCGGGCTACACCGCTGCGCACGGCGTACACCTTAAGGCCCAAATAGCCGTCTTCCCCCAGGTGCTTTAGGGCGTTGCCCAAAAGGTTGTGCAGGGCCCGCTCCAAAAGGGCGGGGTCGGCCACCACGTCCAGCGGGGTATCGCCCTCAAACGCAAAGTGATAGTTTTCCTGGCGGCTGGCCTCCATATACCGCTCGCCCACCTCGTCACAAAGCTGGGTCAGGTCAAAACGCACAGGCTCGGGTTTTTCCACCCCGCTGGACATCCGGCTCAACTCCAGCACATTGCCCACCAGGGCGCTTAGCCGGTTACTCTCATCCACAATTACGTTCAGTTGTTCTTCCCGCTTTTTAGGGTCGTCCCCCGTCAGGTCGCGCAGGGTCTCGGCATAGCCTTTAATTAAGGTTAAAGGGGTGCGCAAATCATGGCTTACATTTGCATACAAGTCCCGCTGCAATTCGCTGCTTTGCTTTACCTCTTCGGCCATCTGGTTAAAATCGGTAGTGAGCTGGGCAATCTCATCGCTGCCCTTCACCTGCACGCGGGCGTCGTAGTTGCCGCGGGTAATCTCATGTGTTGCGGCCGAAAGCCGGGTTAAGGGCTTTGTAAACCAGTGGCTGAATACAAAGGCGCACAGCACCGAGATGAGGATGAGCAGCAGCGCCACAAAAAACATCAGGCGGCTAAGTACCTGGGTGGCCTGGGGCACCCGCTCCAAACTGGCCGATATGATGACGGCCAACTGGCCGTTCGCCGCAGTTTTCCCCATAATCATCTGCAGCGGTGTTTTGTGGTATCCACTGCCCTGGCTAAATACCGCCTGGCGCAAGTACTGGGCCGTTTCACCGTTGGGGCCCGCGGCCTCGCCCAGCATACCCGTGGTGTCGTGCAATGCGCAGCGCGAGGAGAGACTGTCCTGCAAAAAGACGTTGCGCAGGTTTTGGTCGGAAATATCGATGCAAAGATGCTCAATTTGCATCTGCCCGGCCTCAATGCGCTGGTTCAGCCGCTCAATACACTCGGGCGAAAGGCCCTTTTCCAGCCCCTGCTGGGTTACATACAGCGCTGTAATGGGCACGCCATCGCTTTCCGCCTTGTCCAGCACCTCGGCAAAAATATCCACCGTGCGCCCTAAATCGCTGCGGATGGAGGCGTTGTACACCGGTTCTAGCAGTTGCACCGCAAACAGCCAAAAAAGGCCTATCATCACAAGGCACACCAGCATAACAAAAAAAGTAAGCTTGCGGCGTATGCTGCCGGCGAACCATTTTTGAATGTCAATACGGCCTTTTTGCTGTACCTGCAATCTATTTCGCCTCCGGGTCAAATTTATAGCCCACGCCCCAAACCGTTACAATGCAGTTGCGGTAGGCCCCAATGTGCCCGCGCAGCATTTTTACATGGGTGTCCACGGTGCGGTCCTCGCCAATATAGTCATAGTTCCACACCTTCTGCAAAATTTTCTCGCGAGAGAGGGCTATCCCCCTGTTGGCCGCCAAAAACACCAAAAGGTCAAATTCCTTTGGGGTAAGCTCTGCCGTTTGCCCGTCTATTTTTACCGTGTGGGAAACGGTATCCACCGTGAGGCCGCCAAACACATAGCTCTCGCCGTCGGTTTTCTCTTTGGGCAGGGTGCGCGCCAGCACGGCCTTTACACGGGCCACCAGCTCCCTTGGGGAAAAAGGCTTCACCACATAATCGTCTGCGCCGCCCTCAAGGCCCGCCACCCGGTCATATTCCTCGCCCCTTGCCGTAAGCATGATGACCGGTACGTCAATTTTGCGCTGGCGCATCTCGCGCAGCGCCGTCATGCCATCCACAAATGGCATCATAATGTCTAAAAGCACCAGGTCTACCCCGCCTTTTTGCAGGGCCACAAGCGCCGCCGAACCGTCTATCGCCTCTTCTACCTGGTAACCCGCATGCTCCAAATGCTCCCGAATTAGCTCCCGAATCCTCGGCTCATCGTCTGCAACTAAAATTTTAACCATGGTCACACCTCAGTTTCCAGCGCTTATGCGCCGTTTCTGCTTTTTGGTGACGGGTTTTGCCCCGGCCATGCAGCACAAAGCACCCCAGCGGGGCGTTTTGCCTTATTATTTTATCATATGCAGGGGGTATGTTGTAAATGTGAAAACCGCAGAAAATTTCCCCGTTTTTCGCATAAAAACGACAGAGTTTGATTACTTATGCGATATTTTAAAACAAATAATACGATGTGTATTATTTGCACACTTTTAGAAAACGCGCTAAAATGGAAAAAACCTTACCGGAGGACAGTATGCTTGTAACAGTGCTAACCCTGCTGTGCGCCATCGCCCTGGTATTTTTCTTCCTGCTGTTACCGGGCGAGAGCAGCCAGCAGCAGCGCGAACCCTTTTGGCAGCAAAACATTGCCCACCGAGGCCTGTACAGCAAAGACCAAGCGGTGCCCGAAAACAGCCTGGCCGCCTTTACCGCCGCCGCCGAGGAGGGCTATGGCATTGAACTGGATATCCGGTTAAGCCGTGACGGTGCTGTGGTGGTTTTTCACGACGACACCTTGGAGCGCTGCTGTAAAGTGCAGGCGCGGGTGGACGAAACGGATTTGGACGAACTGCGCACCCTTACGCTATTTGAGACCAGCCAGCACATCCCCACCCTGCGGGAGGCGCTGGAAATTGTGGATGGCAAAGTACCCCTTGTGATTGAGCTAAAGCACGGGGGCAACCATAAAGCCTTGTGTGAGAACGCCTGGCGCATCCTGCGCCGTTACGATGGCGATATCTGTGTGGAGAGCTTTGACCCCCGCATTGTGCGCTGGTTCCAAAAGAATGTGCCCGGGCTGCTGCGCGGGCAGCTGGCCGCCCCGCCCCGCGCCTTAAAACAGGGGCCAAAGGGCTATGCTGTGGGCTGGTTATTCACCAATTTTTTGGGGCGGCCCCAGTTCATCGCCTACCAAAAGGGCCCAAAACCCCTAAGCGTGCGGCTGGCCTGCCGTTTTGCCATGCGTTTTGCCTGGACGGCCCGCCCCGGAGACGACAACCGCCTGTTGCAACAGGAAAATGACGCCGTGATTTTTGAGCACTACCAGCCGGGCCCCTATTTTGGCGGCCTGCCCGATTGAATGGCAGCTTGCCCCTGGGCTGAAAAGCGATGGCCTATCTTATCCCCAGCAGTTTGGCCTTGAGCAGCGGCATAAAAATGCCCCCCTGTACACTGCGGTTTTGGAAGGCCACCTCCCCGGCGGTGGTGCTGTCGTACCAGTCGCAAAAGGGGACGCGGTCGGGCGTTTCACGCACATAGCGCGCCACATCCGCAATCAGCGGGGCGGCCTGTTCGGGCTTTTGGGCCATGGATGCCGCCCACAAAATCCAGTCGCTTTTTGTGTAGGTCTCCCGGCTATCCAGCGGCAGGCCATAGGGCAGGCGGTTTTTTAAATACCAGCCCAGTTCCTTTTCAAAAATGTCAGGGCTGAACAGCCCGCTTTGGAATAACAAATCCCATATCAGGTTATATTTAATGCTCCAGCTACCCTCTCCGCCAAAGGTGAGGGCGGTGTGATCTCCGCTTTGGGCGCGCTCCTCCCAGCGGCGGGCCGCACGGGCGGCTTTTTCATGCCATTCTTCGGCACCGGGGCGGCCTGCCAGGCGCAGCAGAACCGAATAGGCCTCAAGCCCCATTACCGCTTTGGCCGCAAGGTTTACATTGTGTGCCAGGTGCCCGGCAAAGTCATCGGTACAAAGCTGCTCTCCGGGGTCCTCGCCATGTTTTTCAAGATATAAGGCCCATTTTTCCCAAAGGGCAAAATGGGGCTGGGCAAACGCGGCATCCCCCTGTACTAGGGCTGCGGCCGCGGCCATAATCAGCATATTGCCGCTCTCCTCCACCGGCATCTGCATCTCGTGCAGGTAGGCCCCTTCCCCCGCGGGGAAGAGATAGTAAGGGGGATACACGGCGCCATTGTGGTCTCCCCCAAAGGCGGCGGCACCCGCGGCGCCATAATTTTGCCCTGTCAGGTAGGGGTAACGCCCCGCGTCATGGGGGGCAAAATCAAATTCCCACACGGGCAGAGCGGCAAACTTCACAATGGGGCGCAGCATGGCCTCCACCAGTTTTGGGGCATACAGCAACAACATGGGGCAGGAGGGATAGGAGATATCCGCCGTGGCTGCGCTGCCGTTGCTGTGGCATTCTTTTGAAATAAACACGGGCTGGCCCTCATTATCGGCTATCAGCTTATGGGCGGCCAGCACCTGCCTCCAGGAGAGCGCGCACAGCGCCGCATAATCGGCCCCGCAGCTTTCTTCCGCCTTTTGCCAAAGCTCGCGGTCAAACGCTTGGCAGCGGTGAAGTATCTCCTCTTTTTCGCCTATCGCCAGGGCCAGCGCATCTATGATGGTAGCCCCGTTACGGGCCCACCAGCCTTTTTTTATGTCCCCAAAATAATGGATAGAGGCGATGTCGTCATAGCCCAGCACAAAGCCCCCCTCGGCCGGTTTGCCCCCCGCGCTTAGCAAGAAGGCAAAGCGGGCGCTTAAGCTTGTACCCTCCCCCTCGGGCACAAGCTTGCAGGCCACCTCTGTGCCGCCCTTTGCACCCGCCGCCAAATACAGGTAGCCCCAGTCGATGCTGAGAAGGTCTCCACTATGGCAAAGCGGCATCTGGCAGGTACGGCCCATCCAGGCGGCCTCCATGTTTTCAAAGCGGTGCAGCCCCCCGGTCATCTGCTTTGGCAGCCCGCCGTTATAACAAAACTCTGCGTCAAAGCCAAAGTTCAGCTCCCCGGTATGGGGCTTGCCGTCCAAGGCGCGCAGGCTGTAATCCACATAGGAGCAGGGGCGGGAAAGCAGGTCGAAATCCTCCGGCAGCAAAGGGGTGCAAAACCGCAGGGTCAATTCTATACCGCCCCCTTCCAGCAGATAGGTGGTGGTGGTGGCATCCACCCGCAGCCCGGTTTGCCGCATGGGTGTTTGGCGCTGGCGGCCCATAAACCACCAGGTTTTGCCGTCGATGACGGCGCTTCCCACCGCCTTTTTGCGCATACCCGTCCAGTGCACTGTCTCGGCCTGGTAGAGCTTATCGGCGGGAGACCAGAGCGAAAAATAGGGGTCGCAGCAGACAAGGGGCACACTGGGCACTCTTTGATTTTCCATAGTATTCCTCACATCTTGTTTGGGCCATTGCCACACAAAGCCTGCACAGGGCTTTGCGCGGCAATGCCTTAGGCTATAATTTCCAGCGTTTCTCCCGCCGATAGCGTCAAGGGGCTTTCAAACCGCAGCGTACCGTCTTCGGCTTGGGCAAAGGGCGCCGGTTTTGCGGCACACAGGGCCTGTTTTGGCCCACCTTCTGTTTTGGGCAGCGAAAGGCTGCAAAGTTTTAACTGGCCATACAGCAATTTTAGCTTTGTGATACCGGGCCCCTGCTCAAAACTTCCCCAGGCGCCCTCCACACTAAAAAAGCTGCAAAAGCTGCCGCCCGGCTTTGCATCGGGGCCTTTTGGCGCAAAGCCAAGATGCCCCTTGGCCAGGTTGTAGCGAAAACCCGACACCGCCAGAACCAGCGAGTAACTGGCCATACTGCGGGCATAGTTGCTGCCGCACTCAAACTCGTTCCAGGGGTTGCGCTTTTTGCCGTCAAACCGGCTGCGCACGGCCTGTACCACGGCGCAGCCCTCCTCCCACAGGCCGGTTTGCAGCATATGGGCCGCGGCCTGGTACTCCACGCCGTTAAAAGCCTCGTCGGCATAGGTGATGGGAATGCGCGGTTTTTTTGCCTCGGGCGGCCAGGCGCAGAGGCGCAGGCAGGCTTCCCCATCCAGGGCGTATACCCGCCCCGCGTTAAAGGCATCGCGGTTCTTTTGCACAAAATTGTATTTATAGATGCTGCGCAGGGCGGCCGCCGTTTTTTCGGGGTCAAAGATATCCCCAAGGCCACAAAGGTTTGCGTGCCACTGGGCCACAACTTGGTCGGCCGCGCTGCCATTTGCCACCTGGTAGCGTATTTCGTGCGCTTCGGGGCTCCAGTAAGCGTCCAGGGTATCTTTGCCCTCCAGGGGCATCCCCGCGCCGTATGTTTCCAATATGGTCTTATCGGCAAGGTTCAGTTTTTGAATAAAATATTCCCCGTTAAACAGGTTTTGGTCGCACCAGGCGCGGCCTTTTTCATACAGGCGTGTATACTCTTCCTTTTCGGCGGCAAAACCCAGCAGGCCTGCCATATTGGCCGCCGCTTTTAAAGCGGCCAGGTAAAAGCCGTTTAGCCAACTGCTGGGGCCAAACAATTCCATATCCAGCGTGTGGTGTTGCCGCCCCTCCAGCACGCCGTCCTTATCCCCGTCCCAGCAGTCCTCGTTTTGGGGCGACCACGCGTATTCCACGGCCTTTTTCACATAGGGCCATTTTTCACGCAGCCAGTCCTGATCGCCACAAATCAGATAGTCCCGCCAGGTTTGCACCACAACCCCCATCTGGCCGTCCACGCAGGGGCGGCGGAACTCCCAGCGTTCCCGGCCCAGCGGCAACATCAGGCGAAAGGTCATCCCCCCGTCCTCCCCCTGGTTGTAACGGAAGTCAAGGTCGCGCATCGAGCGTTCAAGAGAGGGGAACAAGAAGGGCAGCGCATAGGCATAGTTCCAAACATGCTGGCAGGAACCCTCACAGCAGCCCTCGGTGGGGCCGCAGCCCTCAAAGCCATAAAACTCCCCGTTTGTAAGCCGCATACAGGTGGCGCTTTTTAAAATGGAAAGGTTCGCGCTCACCGCCTCAATGGCCGCGGGGGGCAGGCTGGTGGCATAAAGCGCCTCTTTAAAAAGCTTTGTGTCCCCGTCCAGGCGTTGCCAGTTTTGCAGCCCATACACGGCGCAGGCCCGCGCGTCTTCAAAAAGGCTGGCCGTATACGTTTTCCAAAACGTGGGTTTTTCTACATCCGGCTCGGGGCTCCAGGTATTGGCACAATTGGGGAAGTGCCAGCTCAGCACAAAGCGCAGGCTTTTTTCCTCACCCGGCGCAAGCCGCAGGTGGGCGGCCAATGTGGCATGTTCCTCCCCATCGTGCCGGTAAGGCGTTTTGCCCCCCGCCGGGGCTGGGTAATGGCGGTTTTGCAGCGGGCCGCCCTGCCCCACATCGTGCCAAAAGTTTGTCAGGCTATCAAACCATAGCCCGCGCAGCCAATACTCCTGCCAGCTTGTGCTCTCGGCGTCTGTGGCAATGCACAGGCTTCCGTTTAGCACATCGTCCCCGGCAAGCGCGCCACTGCTTAGCTGAATGGTCTTGCAGCCGCCGCACGCCTGAAAATGGTTTACCGTAGTGCCATAGGGCAGCGGGTTATTCAGGGTAAAAAAAGCTGTATAATCTAAGGTCTCTGGCGTCGTATTCGTAAAGGTGATGGTAAAAAAGGCCGCGGGCAGGGAGGAATCCCTATCATTCATGGGGATAAAAGGGTTAAAGGCGCGCAGGGCCACCCCGCCCGGAAAAGCCGGGTGGGCAAAACGCAGCTTTGCGTAGGGGAACTCCCCCTCAAACACACAGTCTTTAAAATGAGGAACCCCAGCCATGCTACCGCGGTAAGGCCCGTAACCAAAACCAAAGCCCCCGTTACCCCGGTGGATGTTCACCGTCTCGCCACCCGTGGCCCCGCCCTGCCAGTCGCCCTGCAGTACGCGGGTATCCAGCACCTGGCCCGCCTTTTCGGCCCGTACCATCATATGGCTAAAGCCGTTGGCCGAGTTTTTAAAGGGGTGGTTGAAAATTTCCCAGTCCCGCAGGCGGCCGTTGCCGCCAAGGCCCACACAGCCCGTGCCCAGCCCCCCCAGGGGAAAGGATATCTCGCGGGCCGTCTCCTCTTGATAAATTGCCATATTGTATAATCCTTATCGTTTATTCTTTATTGTATTTTTCTATTCTCAACCCGCCACACCGCCTTTTGCCGCCCCTTAGCCCTTTACCCCGGAAGAGAGGGAGAGCGACTGCAAAAAGAACCGCTGGGCCAAAACATACAAAAGGAAGGTGGGGATAACCGCCAGCACCGCCCCCGTAACGATGGCGCCCAGGTAAAAATTGCCAAAGGAGCCCATGAGCAGCTGTAAGCCGGGGGTGATGGGGAGTTTTTCCACATTGCTGAACACGATGCTGGGCCAGAGCAGGTCGTTCCACTGGGCGGTAAAGCTGAACAGCCCCACCACCGTAAGCACCGGCACCAGCATGGGTAAAATTACCCGTGCATAGATGGTAAACTCGCCCGCGCCGTCAATGCGGGCGGCCTCGTCAAAATCTTTGGGGATGCCCAGCATAAACTGGCGCACGAGGAAGATATTGGTAACCCCGCCCAGGGCGGGTACAATTACCGCCAGCATGGTGTTTACCCAGCCAATGCGGGACATAATAAAATATAAAGGGATGATGTTGACAATTTGCGGAAAGAAGGAGAGCGCCAACACCACATAGAAGAAGGTATTCTGCCCCTTCCATTTTAAACGGGTATAGCCGTAGGCCGCCAAAGAGATGACCACCACCACCCCGATAGAGGTGAGGGTAGACATGACGAGTGAATTACAAAACCACCGTACTATGGGTGTGTTGCCGGTATTTTCCAGCACGGTTTGGTAATTTTCCAGGCTCCAAGCCCGCGGGATGAAATGGAAATTGGCGTCTTTTATCTCCATTTCGCTTTTAAAGGTGGTAAGCACGCCATACACAAGCGGCAGGGCCCAAAAAGCCGCAATAATGGCCATGACCCCAGCGCTTAAAAGGCGGCCCCAGCTAAATTTTTGCCTGTATTTCACAGCGTTCACCCCCTTAATATCCATCATCTTTGGTAATGAGGCGGAACTGGAACACCGAAACCGCGATGATGAACAGCCCCAAAAGCACAGCCATGGCCGAGGCGATGCCCGCCACCGCCTGCCCCGAGCCAAAGGCCAACATACGAATTTCATATACCAAAACCTTGATGGTGGGGCCATCGTTTGCACTAATTTTACTTAATACGGTGGGCTGGCCATACACATTAAAACTGCCCGCCAGGGTTATTACCAGCGTATACATGAGCTGAAAGCGGATGGAGGGCAGGGTGATGCG
>CAZKBM010000001.1:122845-124722 GCA_964550985.1 uncultured Oscillospiraceae bacterium | reverse complement strand
AAAAAACGAGCTAAGGGGCCCGCGCCGTCCATTTGGGCCGATTCATACAAATCCTTGGGTACACCTGCCAGCGCAGCCTGGTAAATCACCATGTTGGTGGCAATGGTCCACCATACGGTCATCACCATCAGCCACACCCAGGCCTCGGGCATGTGGGTGGTGGGCGAGGCGCTGGGGCTGAATAGGCTGATGAGGCCAAAGCGCTTGTTTAGCAGTTGCCACCAGATAATACCCACCGCCGTGATGGAAAACAGGGTGGGAATGTAGAGAAGTGACTGGAACAGCCGTGAGCCATAAGGTTTTAGATGTAGAATCAGTGCAAAGGCCAAGGGTACAAAAATGCAAAGCGGCACATTGAGCACCACAAACAGCAAGGTGTTTTTCATGCCATCCCAAAACTGGCGGTAAAAAGAGGAGCCCGTATTGGTAAGAATTTCGGCATAGTTGGCAAAGCCCACCCACTGCGGCTGGCCAATCAAATCCCACTGGGTAAAAGACACATAGATGCCAAAAAAGATGGGAATAAAGATGAATAGCAGGAAGATAAGCAGATGGGGGCCAATAAAAACAAAGGGTAAAAAACTTACCCTTTGTTTTTTTACGCCTATGGCCGCCCGGCTTTTTTTATCGCTCATAAGGCGTACCTCCAAGCGGCATTTTACTGATTCTGCGCAATTTTATCGGTGGTTTCCTGCTGTGCCTGGTCAAGCATCTCCTGGGGGCTCATCTCGCCCCAAATGGTTTGCATATGCACGGCCCACACGGCGTCATCGGCCAGGCCGCCATATTGGTAGCTGCGGAAGACAATGGTCTCTTCCTCTTCGGGGCTGGAAACATAGAAGTACCCCGGCATCCCCTGGAACTCGGCCTCGGCATCGGCGCCACGGCTGGCGGGCACCTGGCCGCTACGGGCCCACTCCATACTGTTTTGCCGCACAAATTCAAGGAAATCAGCAATCACAGCCGTTTTTTCGGCGCTGCGTTCGGGGCTTTTCAGCATCACAAACTGGTTGGAGTTTGCGTAGTTCACCACTGCATCGGCCGAATACGCCAGGCTGTTCGTCATGCCATAGTCCAAATTTTCGGCTTTTTTCAGGGCGTTATAATCCCACACGCCGGTATGGCAAAATACCGCCATGTTGTTGATGAACAGTTGCAGGTTGTCGTCGCCATCCTCACTGCTGCCGCCCGCCTCTTGGATATCCCGCAGGGTTTGGTAGGCCTTTACCATTTCGGGGCTGTTCAGCGCGGGCGTCACGCCATCTTCTGCAAAGGGGTAGGCGCCCTCTCCCGCCGCAAGCGAAAGGGCAATTTCATAGGTGAAGAAAGAGACCGGCAGGGTGATGACGCCATCGGCCGAGGCTTTGGGAATGATCTCCATCAGTTCCTCCACCGTCACCACATTGTCGTCCAAAACGCCGGGGGCATATTTTTCCACAAGTTCTTTGTTGTAAAGCAGGCCCGTCACGCCCATATCCAGGGGAATGGAGTACTGCTTACCCTCAAAAGTACCGGTATCCCAAACGGCGTCGCGGTAATTCTCTTTTTTCATTTCAG
Source organism: uncultured Oscillospiraceae bacterium (assembly GCA_964550985.1). Taxonomy (GTDB): domain Bacteria; phylum Bacillota; class Clostridia; order Oscillospirales; family Ruminococcaceae; genus JAAYCI01. The sequence continues at coordinate 123,165 of CAZKBM010000001.1, read as the reverse complement.
GTTGCAGTTCTAGCAGGGAATCCATAGGCTCTAGTAAGCCCTGGTCCACAAACATCGGCACCCGGGCCACATCCACAATGGTTAAATCCGGCACGCCTTTGCCGGAGTTTACCACCGTGGGGATTTTTGTGTACAAATCGCCGCTGGCCATGGTGACGTTGTTCACTTTAAAGGCAGGGTTTGTGGAGTTGAAGGCCTCTACCAGGTTGTTCATATTTTCGCCATCCGGCCCGGTGAAGAAGTTCCAAAACTCAATGGTGGTTCCATCGCCTGCCGGGGTGCTGGCGGCCGCTGCCGCCGGGGCGCTGCCCGCCGTACTT
>CAZKBM010000001.1:0-122835 GCA_964550985.1 uncultured Oscillospiraceae bacterium | reverse complement strand
CTGCCGCGGAACTTCCCTGCGTACCCCCGCAGCCGCTTAACATACCGGCTGCAAGCGCCAGGGCCAACGCCGGCGCCAGGGCCCGTTTTGCCATTTTGAACATTTTTCTTATCCTCCTTGTTTTGGAAATACTATTGAGAGGCCTATGGCCTCTTACCAACTGCCAACTGCCATGCACGAAATTGGGAACTATTTTATAAAAAACACTTTAGTTAACTTTTTTATTGACATTTATTGCGCAAGATATATAATTATACAAGTGAATACAAGGTATATTCTAGTTTATTTTTCATTTTATGAGCACATAATACGCTGTATTTTTTATATTGTCAATATATTTATTAAAAATATTATATTTGGTAAACAATTATATTAACTAATGGCAAGTTTTATTTTCCCCACACCCTCTATAAGCACATTTTCATTCACATTCCCTGCGTTTTTATGTTAAGATAAAAGGCAAATAACACCCAGGAAGGCGGGCGTTCCCTATGCAGCTGGATATCAGTGAAAATTCCCTGCCCATTTACAGTGCCCTGGCAAACCCTGTGCGGCTGGAGATATTGCGGCTGCTAAGCGGGCAGGAGATGAATATTACGCAACTTGCCGAAAAATTACATTTGAGCAAAACCATTATTACCAAGCACATACAGCAGTTGGAAGGGGCCCGCCTGATAAAAACCCAAAAGCGCCCCGGCCACAGCGGAACGCAAAAGTTGTCACAGCTGGCGGTAGATACCATAAACATCACCTTCCCCGCCAAGATTTACCATTCGTACCAGGTGTATGTAACCGAAGTAAAACTGGGACATTACAGCGATTTTTCCGTCTGCCCCACCTGTGGGCTGGCCACCCCCGGCGCCGTGGTGGGCAAACTGGACGACCCCCTGGCTTTTGTGATGCCCCAGCGGGTGGATACCGCCCTACTCTGGTTTTCTACGGGGCATATCTCTTATAAAATCCCCTGCTTTCTTACCAAAGGGCAGGAGCCGCAGATGCTGGAGCTCAGTTTTGAAATCGCCTCCGAGTTTCCCATCTCAAATAACATCTGGCCAAGCGATATCAGCTTTTACCTTGGCAGCACAAAGCTGGGCGTTTGGACCTGCCCCGGCAACTTTTCCGATGTGCGGGGTTTTTACACCCCCAGTTGGTGGGAGGACAGCCTGAGCCAATACGGCCTGCTGAAACACCTGCGCGTTACGCAAGACGGCACCCATATGGACGGCGACTTGCTATCGCCCGTAAAGCTGGAAGACCTAGCCCTGCAAAACCAGCAATTTTTGGATTTTAGAATTGAAATTGAGCCAAAAGCCGAACACGCCGGCGGCGTAACCTTGTTTGGCCGGGGTTTTGGCAACCACGACCAAGACATTCTGGTAAAGCTGTATTATTCGGTACTGCCTGGCGCATCAGAGGAAAAGTAGAACGTAAAACCCCGCCAACAGAAGGCAAGCACCTTCTCTTGGCGGGGTTTTCTCTTCGCTATTCTACTCTAACAGCTATCTCACATTGCGCCAGCCCTATATTTGCAGGCTTGCCGTGCTTAACTCTCGTGCTCACAGCCACAGTCGCAGGCGTCAATTTCAATTTCAATCTTTTCGCCGCAGCCGGGGCAAACCACATCGCCGCCAATCAGCATCTCCTCGTCCAGCACAACGGTCTCCTGGCAGTTGGGGCAAACAATCTCGTACACATCGTCTGAATAGAGGCCATCCATCTCGCCGTAAACCTCTTCTTCCACGGCGCCCAGGTCCTCGTCCAGTTCTTCAAACGCGTCATACAGTTCTGTAAGGTCTGCGCCAATGTCCTCTACGTCCGAGGCCATCTCCGAAACCAATTCCAGCAGTTCGCGTATCACGCGCACCTCTTTTTTGTCGGTGTCCAAATCCAGCCCTTCGGCCAGGCCTTTGATGTAAGCTGCTTTTTCGCTCAGGTTCATCTCTTCCTCCTATTTGCCGGCCAGGGCGGCGCGGCGTTTTTATCTTCGCGCCAAGGGGGCCGCTGCGTATCTCGCCAAAACAGGTTAGGCGCGCTCCATATACTCGCCCGTGCGGGTATCTATGCGTATTTTTTCCCCTTCGTTAATAAACAGGGGCACCCGCACCTCTGCGCCGGTTTCCATTTTAGCGGGCTTCAGTGTATTGGTGGCCGTGTTGCCCTTCATGCCGGGCTCGGTTTCCACCACTTCCAGCACCACAAAGTTCGGCGCCTCCACCCCAAACACATTGCCCTTGTAGCTTAGCACCTTCACCACTTCATTTTCTTTTACAAATTTAAAATTGTCGGAAAGGTCGCTAGCGTTAAGCGGAATCTGCTCGTAGGTCTCGGTATCCATAAAGTAGTACAGCCCGCCATCTTCATAGAGGTACTGCATGTCACGCCTATCAATTTGTGCAGAGGGGAATTTATCGGAAGGGTTGTAGGTGGTTTCGGTGACAGCCCCGGTGATGACGTTCCGGGTTTTTGTGCGCACAAATGCCGAGCCTTTGCCCGGTTTTACGTGCTGGAACTCCACAATTTGAAGTACCTGCCCGTCTTGCTCAAAAGTAACGCCATTGCGAAAGTCTCCCGCAGAAATCATGTGTAACTCCTCCAAAGGCAGGCCTTTGCCCACCAAACATTTTTCTAGCTATACATACCATTCTTATATATAACGTTATTCATTCTATAGTATAGTGCGCTCTTTTTCAAGAGTTTTTACACATTTACACCGGGCCGCGGCGGCAAAACCCAAGGGGCCGCACCGCAAAATTTACAGCACAATCAATTTCTTGGGGCTTTTGGGCAGGGGGCTGCAGCCATCTGCCGTTACCAAAACGGTGTCCTCTATACGGCAGCCAAAGCGGCCCGGCAGGTAAACACCCGGCTCTATGGTCATCATCATACCGCTATGCACCGTCGCCTCGCTGCTGGGGGCAAAGCGGGGGTCCTCGTGGATTTCAATGCCCACACTGTGCCCCAGCCCATGGCCAAAATACTCCCCAAAACCGGCGGCTTTAATCAGGTCACGTGCGGTGGCGTCCACCTGCTTTGCCCGGCAGCCATCCTTCACAGCGGCCAAGCCCGCCATATGGGCTTTCAGCACCAGCGCGTAAATCTCCCGCTTTTCTTCCCCCGGCTCGCCCAGGGCCACCGTACGGGTCATATCACTACAATAGCCTTTATAACGGGCCCCAAAATCCAGGGTAATCAGGTCACCCTTTTGCAGGGTATAGTGGCCGGGCACCCCGTGCGGCTGGCTGCCATTGGGCCCCGCCACAAATATGGTATCGAAGGCAACTTTTTCCGCCCCGTTCGAGCGCATGAACCGTTCCATCTCCAGCATCAGGTCCACTTCGCGTGCACCAAGCTGTATTTGAGGCAGTATGTGTTCAAAACATGCGTCAGTAACCGCCTGTGCTTTGCGCATTCTGTCCTGTTCCTCTTCATCCTTTATGGCGCGCTGGGCTTCCAGCCGCCCGGTAAGCGTATTCGAAATATCGAAGGTGAAGCCCGGCAATTTTTCCCTGTTTTTCTCATACAGAGAGAGGGGGATTCCCGTTTCGAGGTGTACTTTATGCACCCCAGCGGCCTTTAGCACCTCGGCCACCTGGGCAAACCGATCTTTTTCCAGCACCACCTCTGCGTTTTGCACCTCTTTTTGGGCGGTTTCAATATAGCGGGAATCAATGATATAGACAAGCTTATTGGGTAACAGCACCACCACTCCGGCGTCTCCGGCGTCAAAATCCAGCAGGTAGAACCGGCTCACCTCGGTTTGAATCAGCGCCGCCTCAAAATCGCCCGGCAGGGCGGCAAGCAACCGTTCAATCCTCTTTTTTAACATAGGTTTACACTTCCTTTTTATCTTTTCCGGCTAGTTGCCGGTAGTACGCACACATGCTCTGGGCATCTTCGGCCTGGCACCCGGCGCTCTCGCAGATAATGGTGGGTGCCAAACCCCTTTCATGCAGCAGTTCCAGCAAATTTTCTGCAAAAGGGCCCCAGGTTTCATCGTCAAAATTGAGATGTTTTCTCTCTCCACTCTTGCCGTATTCTATGTGGGAAAAGTGGGCATGAAACTGGGCGGCGCGTTCGTCTCTCAACGTTTCAGCCAGGCGGTCCAGCACCTCGGCATAGTCCTTTTTGCCGCGCAGGCAGCCCTGCCCCCGCGCGTTCAAGTGCCCAAAATCGATGCAGGGCAGGTGCCGTGCATCAAGGCTGCAAAGGGCCAGCACCTCGGCCAGGGTGCCTATTTGGCCCAGCTTGCCCATGGTCTCGGGGCAGAGGTGAATCTCCCCAAAGCCTTCTTCATCCAGTAGTTCCCGTGCGCGGCAAAGGGTATCGGCTGTTTTGCGCATGGCCGCTGCACGGCTTTGGCCGCCCAGGCTGCCGGGGTGAAAAATCACCCGGTTCCCCCCAAGGGCCCGCACAGCGCGGGCGCTCTCTAAAAAATAGCGCAGGCTCCCTTTTCGCTTTTCCTCCTCCATGCTTGCCATAGAGATGTAGTAAGGGGCGTGCAAACTAAAAGTAACACCGTACTCCCGCCCCGAAGCCGCCAGCGCGGTGGCCGTCTCCTCCTTCACGCGCACACCATGCCCCGCCTGGTATTCAAACGCGTCAAGGCCAAGGCCCGCCGTATGCTGCGCGGCCGCCAGGGCATTTTTATGGCCGGCCTGCTTATAGGAGTTACTGAGGCCTGCGGGGCCAAACCGGGGCATGGCACTCATTGCAACTTTCCACCTTTGCGGTAGAATGAAGCCAAAAAAGGCGCTTCCAGCTTACGTTTTAGCCGTATGGTAAACTTTGGGTCATCTGCAATGGGCTTTACCAGCAAAACTTTTACCCCCATCAGGTTGCCCGCAAGGGCATCGGTAAAGATTTGGTCGCCCACAAGGGCAAGGCTGCCCTTGGGCACCCCCCACAGCCGCAGTGCCGAAAAAAACCACCGGGGGGAAGGTTTACAGCTAAAGCTGACAAATTTTAAGCCCAGTCGTTCGGCCAAGGGCTGCACCCGGCTTTGCACATTGTTGCTGGCCAGCATCATGCGTATACCAGCCTCCCGCATACCGTGTAGCCAGCCAAGAATTTCCGGACTCACCTCCTGGCTGCCATGTTCAGTCAGGGTATTATCCACATCCAGCACCAGCGCGCTTACGCCCTGGCTGCGCAAAAACTCTGGCGTAATACGGGTGACGCTTTGAAAATAGAACGAGGGGGTAAACAGTTGCATTTGCACTCTCCTGGCCACAGGCACTTTTATGGGTTTTTGCTATCGATGGGTAACAGCCATGCGTAAGGTTTTAAAATATCATCTCTGGGTAACAGCCGTGCTAAGTATTTTACTAATCCACCACTTATTGTGGTTTTTTGCAGTAGTGAATGTGTTTTGAGGATAAGAGCGGCAGAGATAAAAAGCAGGGCAGAGGGCGTGGGGCTGGAAAATGAAGAAAAAGAAAGCGGGCTCCGGTTGGAGCCCGCCTGGGTGCCGCCATGCGCCCGATACTGCGAAGCTATTTAAACTTCCGCTTGCGGGCAGCTTCGGACTTCTTCTTGCGTTTTACCGAAGGTTTCTCGTAAGCTTCGCGTTTGCGAACTTCCGCCAGAACGCCCGATTTCGCACAAGAACGCTTAAAACGGCGCAGCGCGCTGTCCAGCGATTCGTTGTCCTTCACTCTAATTTCCGACATCTTTGTCCCTCCCTAATGCCGAAGCAGGAGTAGGAGGCCATCTTTCCCAAAGCCTCTTATACAAGAAAACAGCCGCCTGGTGTGGCGGGCATGCCCTTCTTGTGTTCGTTTATTATACACCAGCGTCCGCCAAGGTGTCAAGGAGAGGGAAAACCCTTTTGGCGATTTGTTTTCGTGCGGGCGTAATTCACATAGCTTTTTAGTAAAGCCTGTATAAATTGCTCTGCCCTTTTGCTGGGCTTTGTATCGAAGTGCAAGGCCGCAGTTCTTCTATCCCCGCATGATGCGCCTTTCATGATACGCCTTTTATATTCTATAAATAGGGCCTTGTGCTGGCGGCCTTGTATGGTTAGGCAATACCATACAGTTGAACGACTATTGTTGATTAAGCAGTATCCGTTGATTGAGCAACGACGGGCGACAATTCTATAGTGCAGGCCTTGTGCTGGGGGCCTAACATTGGCTGTCTTGCAACAAAGCGCTTTTGCTGGCAAGCAGCCTTGGCGGCCCCAAGTCACCGCAACTTCGCCGCCAGCCAGGGCAAAAAGAAGACAAAATGCACTTCATTCACAAGACAGTGTCTTGTCTATTATCATATTTAAAAGCAAGACTTTTTACCATTTGGTGCATTCTGAAACTTTCCAAAACTTTCCACAAAAATAGCATTTTTAGCAATTGGTGCTCACCCTCTTCCCACGCCGCTTTTGTCTCTGGCGGCGGTGTGGTTTTCCACATTTCCGCAAAGAGGCTTTCAACAGTTTCCACCTCAGGAATCTGTTTACACAAACTGCAGGCATAAAATATCCGTGGCGAAACATCAGCCGGCACCCGCAAGCATACAGATATGATTATACGATATGTATATGTACAAGATGTTCAGCCTAATTTATAAAATGAATACTAGATACACAATATCTGGTAGAAAATTCCTTCTCGGTTTTTTGCTGTTTTGCGGGGTAGTTCTTTGGTTTTTACCTTACGGGGCTGTCAAGTTCAAAAATCAATCGTTTTACATTTGTCATGTCATAAAAATAAAGTAAATACTAGTAAAATTGATATGGACACCTGTAAACTTTTTTATTTATTTCTCAATGTCTGTGAATGAATTTTCTAAACGCCTGTATTCTTTGCTTTTTGGCCGCAAGAGGTGTATAATAACAGCATCTAATAGGCTTTTATCACTTTGTGCCTTTGCCGCTGCGCCATCTTTTATTCTGTGCAGAAAGGCAACCTTAGGGAAAGGAGGGATTTTGCAATGTCGTTGGCATCTATTGTTTGGCTGGGCCTGCTCGTTCTTTTTGTATTGGCCGAGGGCTTTACCTCGGCGCTGGTAAGCATTTGGTTCTGTACGGGGGCCTTGGCTGCCCTGGTTGTTTCGCTTTTTGCCCCCGGCGCTTATTTGGTACAGGCCTTGGTTTTTGCCGCCGTCAGCCTGCTCTGCTTAATCGCCCTGCGCCCCTTGGCAAAAAGATGGATTGACACCCGTCGTGTCCCCACTAACGCCGACGCCAATATTGGAAAAACCGGGCAGGTGATTGCTGAGATACAACCCGGACATTTTGGCCGTGTTCGTTTGGAAGGACTGGATTGGCTTGCCAAAGCCGACACCGTTTTGCCCGTGGGAACCCGCTGCCTGGTGGTGGGTTTGGAAGGCGTTAAGCTAATTGTGATTCCTGCACAATATGAAAATACCCAAATCACACACCCATAAAATTCACTGGTACTGGAGGACACTATGACTACTTCTTTATCCATCCCAATCATCGCCCTGCTGGTTTTGTTTTTGCTGGTGCTTTTCACCAATGTAAAAATCGTTCCCCAATCCCTCTGTTACGTCATAGAGCGTATGGGGGTGTACCGCGCCACCTGGGAAGCCGGTTTCCACATCAAACTTCCCTTCTTTGAGCGCATTGCAAAAAAGGTCTCTTTGAAGGAACAGGTAGTTGACTTCAAACCACAACCTGTCATTACGCGTGACAATGTTACGATGCAGATTGACTCCGTGGTTTTTTTCCAGGTAACCGATGCAAAGCTGTACACCTATGGGGTGGAGAAACCCTTGGCCGCCATTGAGAACCTGAGCGCCACCTCGCTGCGTAACATCATTGGCGAAATGGAACTGGACCACACCCTGACCAGCCGCGATGTCATCAACTCAAAAATTACCGCCACCTTGGATGAGGCCACAGACAAATGGGGCATTAAGGTAAACCGGGTGGAACTGAAAAACATTATTCCCCCCTCTGAAATTCAAGACGCCATGGAAAAACAGATGAAGGCGGAACGCCAGCGGCGTGAATCCATCCTGCGGGCAGAGGGTGAGAAACGCAGCGCTATTTTGGTGGCCGAGGGCGAAAAAGAGAGCGCTATCTTACGGGCCGACGCCGTGCGGGAACAGAGGATTCGTGAGGCGGACGGCGAGGCGCAAGCCATTGTAAGTGTACAGCGTGCCACGGCCGACGCCATACGCCTGCTGAATGAGGCAAGTCCCTCGGCCGAGGTGCTAAAACTGAAAAGCCTGGAAACCTTAACACAGGTTGCCAATGGGCAGGCCACCAAACTTATCATCCCCAGCGAAATTCAAAATTTGGCCGGGCTTGTGGGCAGCATAAGTGAAATAACCGTAGAAAAATCCAAATAAATTTGTTTACAGCAAATAAACAAACTGTTGCGCACAAATACGGTAAAAATCAGGCGCTGCCTAACAGTTTCTACTCTGTATAAGAGTTTCTTACAAAAACCTACTGCACAACTTTTTGAGAAACTCTTATAACGAAAGCTTGCTGCGCAACCTTTTGAAAAACTGTAATAAATCGCATTTATTTTTAGTCAGATTCTTTATCTACCGTCTTTCGTCAAAACCTATATATACTTTTCCTAAAATTATTTTTATATTAGGTGTAAAGTTTTAAGTATAGCTGCCGAATATAAGGATAAAGAAGGAAGTAGTGTTCCGCTTTTTATGCTCACCGCACAAGCGGAAAAAGCGGAGGATGGCTTACCTGCGTTAGGCTTTGGGCTTACCGGTAGAAAAAACACTCTTATAAATTTTTTATAAGCAGGCAAATACCTGCGTACCAAAAAGAGTATGCTCTATGGGTTGGGGGCGCAAGGCCCCTGAAAGGAAGTGGAAGTTATGGCAACCGGCATCGACACCTATCTCAATTCGTATTTAAGCCCCTATTCTTTTAAAGGCGGCGCTACTTCTACCAGTTCTGTGTGGGACTATGCCGGTGCGCAAAAAAATGCGCAGGCGCAGGCCAAGGAACTGATGGACCAGTACAAAAGCAACCAGGCAACCACCACCACGCTAAAAAAGGATACGGCGAAGTTCTTAGACAGTTATACTGCCAGCCTCAAATCCTTGGAGCAATCGGCCGGCAGCATTCGCCTAGGGAACCTGGACAAGCTTTTGTATGACAAAAATGGCCAGGTGACGGACGACACCATTAAAAAAACCGTAGACGCCACCCAAAAATTTGTGGACCAATACAACAGCACCCTGAAGCTGCTGAACGACAATGCGGGGCGGGGCCCCGGCGTTATGAAGCAACTGGGCCGGATGGTGCAAGACCCCGCCCCCGAGGCCGGTATGGCCATGGTTGGCGTTACGGTGAACAAGGATGGCAGCCTTGCCCTGGACCAGGCCAAGATGACCAAAGCCTTTAAAGAGGCCGGGCCGGAGAACCAGAAGCTTTACCGGGACATTTTGGGCGGTTTTGGCGGCATAGCCGATAACACCATGAAATACGCCCAATATGGCACAAATATTTCGGCGCGGGATTTGGTTATGAACGACCTGGCCAACATCAAATCTATCCAAAACGAAAACCCCTTTAAAGAGATGTATGATTCCTTCCGCGGCAATGCCTACACCATGAATAACCAAGCCGTAGGCGTTATGATGAACCTGCTGGTATAGGTTACAGGCGTGTGGCGTTGGGTAATGAAATAGCCAGGGCCCCCGCAGTTTTGCGGGGGCCCTTTTTATGCCTGTTTTTAGGGCAGATTAACAAAACATAGATATAGCGAACGCAGGCAGAAACGGTGTAGGGCAAGGCGGAGGATTGAGCAATACTGTATGTATTGCGATTGACGACAACGCAGCCATTCGCCGTTTCTGCCAAGAGCAGCATATCTCATGTTATGCTAATTTGCCCTAGTGGTTTACAAAAAAGGGGGCAAGGCGGTGGAGGTACTGCATCTCCACCTGGCCCTCCAGGTACACCCCCTCGGGGCGAAATTCCTCTTTTGTAACATTGCCGTGGCGGCGCAGCACATCCGCCAGGGCCATTTGGTTGTATGGCAGGCAGATGCTCACCGGCCGCACCCGGTTTTCCAGCGCTTTGGCTATGGCGGCAAGCAGTTCGGGCAGGCCCTGGCCCGTTACGGCGCTCACAGCCAGCGCCGTTGGATCCAGCGGCTGCAAGGCGGGCAGGCGATCACACTTATTATATACCGTAAGCGCCTCCCCCTTGGCCCCAAGCGAGGCCAACACCTCATCGGTTACGGCAAGCTGCTGGGGGGCGCCGGGGTCTGAGGCATCGCACACTTTCAGCAGCAAATCCGCGTAGCGGGCTTCTTCCAGGGTGCTTTTAAAAGCCTCCACCAGGTTGTGGGGCAAACGGGAGACAAAGCCCACCGTGTCTATCAAAATGGCCTCCTGCCCGCTGGGCAGCTGCAGTTGGCGGGCCGTGGGATCCAAGGTTTCAAACAGGCGATCCTTTGCGGCTATTTCGCTGCCGGTTAGGGCGTTTAGCAGGCTGGATTTGCCCACATTTGTATAGCCCACCAGTGCAATAAGAGGCACGGCCCGTTTCTCGCGGCTGCGGCGGGTTTCCTCCCGGCGGGCCCGCATGGCGTTTAAGCGCTTTTTCAGCACAGTGATGCGATGCCGTATATAGCGGCGGTCATATTCCAGTTGGGTTTCGCCGCCGCCGCGCCGGGCGCCGCCGCCACCGCCACCGCCGCCCCCCTGGCGGGACAAAACCTGCCCAAGGCCCAGTAAGCGGGGCAGGCGATACTCCAGCGTAGCTAATTCCGTTTGGGTTTTGCCCTCGCGGCTCACCGCACGGTTTTTAAAAATGGCCAAAATAAGCAGGGTGCGGTCCATAACAGGCAGGCCCAGCGCCTCTGAGAGGTTGCGCAGCTGGCTGCCCGAGAGCTCGCCGTCGTACACGGCGCTTTGCGCCCCCAAATTTTCCGCCAGTTGCTTTGCCTCTTCCAGCCGCCCTGTGCCCAGGGCCGTGGCGCTATCGGGCGCGCGGCGCTTTTGCAAAAGCTGGGCCACGGGTTCCATATCATTTGCCTCGGCCAAAGCCGCAAGTTCTTCCATACTCCGTTCGGCGTCATAGGCCCCTGTATCCAGCCCCAGCAGCAATACCCGTTCGGGCTCTGCTTGCGCCTCTGCTTTTAGCGCTCTGTCATGTTCGGGTATTTCAGGCAGTATTCTCACTCCTTTACGAGTAAAACACAGGATATTGATATCATGTTGCACAAACCGTCGTGTGAAACATGGCCCTAGCCTTCCGCAAGTTCATAGGCGTAGGCCATGGGCACGCCCTGGGGCAGGGCCTCGGCTGCATCCAGCGCGGCCTCTGTGTCACTTTTGGGCAGGCTTTCCATCACGCCCGAAAGCAGATACCCAAGGTAGGTTTGGCTGGAAAAATTGGGGTAATAGGGCCTTGCGCCGGTCGTCTCCTCAAACTCATCCAGTGTGGCCTCCCACTCCCCCGTCCCGTCAATCAGCCCCGCCTCCAAGGCTTGGCTAGCCGTAAAGGTGCGGCCATCGGCCAGGGGCAGCACCTCGCTGCGGGGCATGTCACGGCCCTTCACAATCAGCTCCACAAAACGGGCAAAACTCTCATCCACACTGCTCTGCAACACGGCGCGCTGTTCTTCGGTCACGGGTACGCCGGGGGTTCCCATCCCCTTGTTATCGCCCGAGCGGATGAGCACCGTCTCAATACCCAGCTTGCTATATAGCCCGCTTACATCGGTGAGGGAGACGTACACCCCTATGGAGCCTGTGGTGGTGTTGTAATTTGCCAGCAGCTTTTCGGCCGCCATGCAGATGTAGTAACCCCCTGAGGCACAGGTTTTGGCCATGTAGGCCCATACCGGGCGGCCGGTTTTCTCCCGGTAGGCCTCCAGCGCGCGGTAAATTTCGTCGCTTTCGTACACGCCGCCGCCGGGGGTATTCATATACAAAAGAATCCCCTTATCGTTTTCGTCGTCGGCCAGCTGCCGAATATACTCCAGCGTGGCCTTATGGTGGTAGCTGGGCTCGCTGATGCCCAGTGCATCGCCACCACCCGAGGTGATACTGCCCTGAATGCGGATGACCGAAAAACTGCCGGCGGGCGGCGCGGCCCCAACCGCCGCGGGCTGTAGCCACTGGTTCAGCCCAAACACCGCCGCCGCCAGCACGCTTAGCAGTATGGCCAATAACACCAGTATGGCTGTGGAAAGGGCAATGAGGGCAAGCTCCAGCCCTTTTTTTGGGCGGGGAGGCTTTTGATAGGCCGCATAATAGGGCGCTAAAGGCGGCGCGCCCACCCCATAAAACACACCGCCCGGCGGCGGAAATACCGGCCCTGCCGCAAACGGCGGGGCCGGGGCCCCACCGCCGTTTGCCGGGCCTTCTGCGCCGAGGGGCTCAGGGCCTGAAAAGGCGGGGCCTGGGGCTTCTTCCCCTGCATTTTGTGAATAGAACCTGCCGGGTTCTTCTGTCATGGAGACACCTCCGTAGCCGTTGCAGATTTTGTATCCTCTTTGAGGGTGGCCGGGGCCAAAGCCTCATCCTCCTCCGGGGCTTCCTCCCCGGCGTTAAGCAAGGGGCCAAGTTTCCCCTCCCACTGGGTAAAGGCCGTTTTACGCACAAAGGCCGCACCGCGAATGAGCCGCCCGCCCGTGGTGCCCGACGCCGCATACCGGCGCAGCAGAACGGCCGCAACCAGAAAGCCCAGCAGCAGGAACAACAGGCAATAGAACATCTCGCGCAGGGTAAGGCCAATAGTATGCCCCGCAAAGTACTGGGCCGTTGTGGCTGTAATGCTCTTATTGTAGCCCGCCTGGGTGGTGGCAAGCAGCCAAAACCAAACCAATTCCAGCAAAAAGGCCACCCCCAGCGAGGATAACAGTACAATGACCCCGCTGGCCAATTGCCGCGCCTTGCCACGGAACAAACGGTACAACAGCGCGCTTACAAAAGGGATAAACGCGTAGAGAATAGCGCTGATGGTGCCGCTGGAAAGGGCCTGCGCCCAGTTGGGCAGGGCCCCCACGGCAGCGCCAAGCAGGGCCCCCAGTATGCCCGTAACATAGCTGCCCCGAATTTTTAGGGGGGTTTTTACATCCGCCTCGGGCAGGTTTAGCCGGGTGGTCAAGCAGCCGCTGTGCACCGGGCGGGTGGCCTCTTCTACATACGCAAAGGCATCGCAGCCTGTGCTGCCACATAAGGGGCACTGTACAGGCGGCGTATGCTGCGCGCCTTCCAGGGCCGTAACCGCCGCATTGAGGGCGCCGTGTATGTTTCCCTTTGCATAAAAATCACTGGGGGGGGTGAGCACGCACACCAGCGTTTCTCCCCCTTCGCCCGCCTCGCACAGCCAGCGCAGGTGGGGTATCCTCTCCCCTTTCAGGCTTTTTACTACGGGGCGCAGTTTTTCACCAGCCGCCACACGCAAAACAAAGCGGTTGTTGCCGGCGTCTTTTTCAAACTCAATACTACAGGGCCAATCCTTTTGCCTCCCCACCGCAATACAGTCTGCAGTGTGAAAGCCCAGTTCGGCCATCATCTCTGTAAAATAGTGTATGGTCATGGCAGTTACCCGTTGTGCCGCGTACTGCGGCCCCTGCCGCCTGCTATTCTTCCCAAATGGGGCTTTTCAGCATCCAGCGGCCAAATTCATCTTTAAAAAACAGTTCGGGGTTATACAGTTTATCCACTACAGCCCAAAATTCATCCTCGCTATACCCGCAAAACTCGCAAAAATCGCGCACACACAAGGGGTCCAGCGCGCCATCGCGTTCCCGAATCACCCCAATTGCCTCGTCACGGTTCATCAGGCCATAGCGGATGTAACGGGCGGTGTAATCGGTGGCGGCGGCATGGCCAAATTTTGGGTATTTCAGCCAGGAGTGCACCAGGTAGGCGCGGGAGTCAATTTGGTCAAAATTCTCGGCATGGTGGCTGCGGTCCCACTCATGGCTGAGGTCATGAAAGCCGCGGCTTTTGGAAAATTGGTAGTTATACAGCGAGTTCCAGGGCAGGAAATACGAGAGGTAGAAGGGGTCCAGCTTTTCCAAATCCTCCTTGGCTGGGGCCAAGGTAAGGCTCAGGTCATTTTCGGTCACGCCCTCGCCCAGCAGTTCCTCCATGGGCATGCCCACGGCAACGCCGTTTTCAATCTGCCCACGGGCGCTGTAGGTCTCTTTGTCGGCGCTGCCGCCGTACTCAAAGCTTACATTTTCGCCATAGCACAGCATGGGGGTGTTAAATTTAAGCGCCATGTGCAAGGGGAAGGTGTAGATGAGCCTATCCAAGAACCAGGTGGGTCTCCCGTATTTTTCAAAAAACCGGCGCATCAAAATCTTTTGGGCGCGGATGTTGGGTTTGCAGGAGATGACCGTGCAGCCGAAGGTCTCGCTGATATTGCGCAGGTTATGCTTGCCCGCCTCGGTCATGGGGAAATTATCCTCTACGGTGAAAAGGATGGGGTTCATGCCCATCTCCTCTTTCAGCACATGCACCTGGTAGTGGCTGTCCTTCCCGCCGCTGCAGGCCACGGCACAATCGTAGCCGCCTGGGCCATTCATCCCGCGGTATTTATCACACAGCACTTCCAGTTCTTTGCGCCTTTGGGCCCAATCAATATTTTTCCGTGCCTCAAAGTGGCGGCAGGCTGTGCAAACGCCTGTTTCGTCAAATTGTATGCCGGGGCGGGTGTCAGGCATGGTGCATTTTTTACAGTAGCGCATGGGGTGGGTCTCCTTTCCTGGGTGAGCTGGTCTCCGCTACGGCGGATGCCGCGCGGGCGGAACCTCTATTGCTTCGCGCGCGGCCGCAGCCCCTGTAGGGTGGCAAGAGCCAGGGCCCGCAGGCGTTTGAGTTCGGCGCGGTACAAAAGGCAGTATAGCAAAATGCAAAGGGCACTGAGGGCAGGTTTTAGCCAAAGGCTGCCATGCCATACCGTTGCGGCCAGCGCCAATAAAATGGAGAGCGCCACGGCAAACACCGTTTTAGCGGGAAAACGCACGGTGCGGTAAAAATATTGCCCAAACGCCGTGCGGAACAGGTACATGGCCAGGTTTGCAAGCGCCAGCGCCGCCGCCGCCCCCGGCAGGCCAAAGGGAGGGATGAGCCAGACGCAAAAACCGATATTGCACAAAACACTCAAGGCATTGCCCAGGGTATCAAAAATGGGTTTTTTGGCAATGGTGTTGCCATAGGCCGTCGTCTCGCTCAGCACCGGGAAGACCGCGCCCAGCATCATCAGGGGGAAGATAGGCTGCACATCCTGGTAGTTGCGCAGTATCCAAAAGATGATGTCCTCAAAAGCCACCAGCAGTGCAAAAAACACCAGCACCAGCAGGTTCAAAATATCGTGTACCTTTTTTATGCGGGGCTGCTGGGTTTTGTAGTTGGCATACATATAGGCCCCCCAGTAAGAGGCAAAACCAAGCTGAATGGCCGTTACGATGTTGGAGAGCTGGAAGGCGTAGGAGTAAACGCCCCGGGCGTTTTCGGTGATGGCGTGGGCCACATAGGTAAGGCCAATGGTACTGTTGAGGGTGACCAAAATGGCCGTGGGGGCAACGGCCAGGCCGTAGGGCAAAACGGTGCCAAGCCCACCGCGCAAACTTTCGCCCTTTTGGGGTAAAAGCAGTTTACGGCGGCTTACCAGGCAAAAAATAGCAAACCCGCCCAGCCCCAACATGCAAAAGGCCACCATGGCGGGAAGCTGGTTTTTGAAAAAAGCCCCCGCCAGGTAGAACACCTTGTAAAAAAAGTTCATCAGCACCGAGGTTAGGGTGTACAGCAAAAGGTTTTGCTCCATGCGGTACAGTACGTAAAAATAGCGGGCAACCATCCAAAAAAAGGTGCTGAGGAAGAGGAGGGGGATGACCTGCGGCCCCAGGATTTGAAACTTGAAAAAGGCATGTAGCGGCCCCGCAAAAAAGAGCGAGCAGACAAGCCCCGCCGCCAAAAGCACCGAGCCCGAGAGGTAAAAACACAGGCGGAAGAGCCCCGCGCTGGTCATGCGGGCGGGGGGCTCGTAGCAAAAGCGGATATAGCTTTGGTCCAGCCCAAAGATGACGATGGTCATCAGTGTGTTTACCACCGCCGTGAACTGGCCAATTTCCCCATACACCGCCTGGTTTGGCACCAAAAAGTTGCCCAGCAGCATGGCCAGCGCAAACAGGCCAAAACTGATGACCGTGGAAACCGAATATTTTAGCACCGAGCCCACAAAGCCCTCGGCGCTCTCGTGTTTGGGCTGGCTTGCCATCCCTTACCCCTCCCTTCCGCCTTGATGAAACGTTTAATGCAAATTTTGCTTACAGCATTTGAACAAATGCTGTAAATGCCGGTAGCGTATGGATTTGCCCTTAACATAACCGCTGCGTAAAGCTCTGGCAAAAGTTTGCCGTGCAATTTTGTAAGAAGCTGTAAGGACCCTAAGGCTCCCCCTCTTGGGCGGCTATAGCCTGCACATAGGGGCGTATTTTTTGGTGTAGGGCCAGGCGCTGTGCCTTTGAGATATGGGCCTTTTCCACATAGCCGTAAATACGCCCCGCAAAAGCAGCAAAACCAGGGGCAATTTTTTTTAGGTGGATGGGGTTAAACCGCAGGGCATACAAAAACTGTACCCCCAGCAGGGCAAAAAACTTTACCTTGTTGAAATGTGGGGTAAAACCCTGGCCAAAGGGCCTGTCCCGCGGGGAGGTTTTTAACACATCCTCCAGCAGGTTCGCCATACGGCGGTAGGCAGGGGCGGGGCCATTATCAAAATAACTTTCAATTTCCGCCGGTGGTATGGGAAAGGGCGGGGCCTCAGCCCGCGCGGCCTTTTGCAGTTCTTCATAGCGCGTTATGCAGGCGGCGTTTTTGTAGATAACGGGGTCAAACTCGTGCGGTATGGGCTGGGGCCGCAGCACATGGCAGCCCTTGCCCGCAAAATACACCTCGGCCACCGCCGTGCTCATCCATATGCCAATGGTATCGGCGGCTTTTATCCACTGTTTTACCCCCTCGGCAAAAATCACATGGAAGCCGGGGTATTTTTCCTCCATCTCACAAAGGGCCTGGCTGTTCCACTCGCTGGGGTGGCGGCGGTACACAAGCTGTACCTCGGGGTTTTCCTCCAAAAAGCGGCCAAACCAGCGCAGGGTTTCGTCCATGCTCTCGCGGTTTATGCGGGCAAATTCGGAAAAATCGGTGCCCGCCATCTCGCTGAGTTCCCGCACTTCATCCTCTTGCATGGAGGCATAGCCAAAGCTGGAGATATACAGCCACAGGGGCTTTTGGGGGTTAAGGCCATACTGGTGGCAGAGTTCCTCTTTGTTTTTGTAATAACCCGCAAACTCTGGGCGCAAGAAGTCCATCATCACAGCGCCTGTTACCGGGGCGTTTTGGGGGGGTACGCCGTGAGCCAGCAGCCTGTTGCGGGTGGCCTCTCCCCAACAGGTTTGCACACAATTTTTGGCCTTATCCTTAAAATTAAACCAGTCCTCTTCCTCCTGGGTATCGCTCAGCATCTGTTCCCAGTGCAGGTTTACCACCTTATCCAGCCTGCCTACGTTGTTGTACACATGGCTGTTCAGCCCTTCGTTATCGTACATATTGCTGGCCACCAGCACCTTTGGCTTTTTCCAGGTGAAATATTTCAGCTTTTTGCGGTCCAGCAGTTGGCGAATTTCACAGCTATAGCCCCGGCGGCGCAGTTCCTCGCACAGCAGCACCAGGCTTTCATATTCGCGCACCACGTGCTCGTATAAAATCAAAAAATCCAGCGGCACTTCTTTTACGCCCCCCTGCCTTTGGCCATATCCCCTGCCAGCTGTTCTGCCCACACGGGCAACCCCCGCTCATAGTCCAGGTGGAAACCGTCAAACCACATCTCCTCCCCATAGGGGGGGCGGCCTGTCATCTCATAGTCCAGCACCTGAGCGGGGCTGGCTTTCAGCGTATCAATCAGCGGCAGCATCTGGTCATAGATGCCGTTCGCCTTTACAGCGTACTGTAACACATCGTCATGAATGGGCGGCAGCACCACTGTAAAGCGGATGCCTGCATCGCTACAGCGCTGGATGGTGCTTAACAGCCTTGCAAACTGGCCGTCCTCTCCTGCATCCAGTTGCCAGTTTTGGGTATATCCGGCAATGCTTTCCAGGTAGGCTAGGATATCCTCGCGGATTTCGACCCTCTCCCCGCCGGGGGCCTGCCAGCTTTGAAAGCGGTAATTGGCGGGGTTCTGGGTTTCGGCCTTGCCGCCATACAAAGTGCGCCCTTCTAACCAGTATACCAGGTTTTGCATGGCCTCCAGGTTATAGCTTAAATTGGTGAGGTAGACGAAGGGGTTATAAAGGGCCATCTCTATAAAACCAAAACGGTCTGCCGAATAATTCTGGTTGAGGGTGTAGAACGAGAGTTCAAACACCACGCTTTCAATCTCATCGTAATGACCCAGCAAATAATCCAGTTCGTCCAGGCTCTCTTTCAGCGAGGCCCCACCGTAGGCAAGGTTTGTGAAGGCCAGCTTGGTGGTTTTTTCAAAAGCGTCCATATTTTCTATATTGGCAAAGCGGCTGTCGCCCAGCAGTATGCCGGGGGTGGGGCTGCGCTGGTAGCCGCGCAGCGCCCCAAACACCGCCCCTGTGGGGGTTTCGCGCCGCAGGCCAAAAAAGTTATTTGGCTCAAAAGTCAAAAATAAAACGTAATACAGTAGTATGGGAAGCAGCAATACCGCAAGGCTGCGCAGCAGTTTCCTCATGGGCTAAAACCCCCCATACAAAAAGCTGGCCCCGCCAAAACCGCCGCTGCCGGCAATAAAACCCGCAAAGCCGCAAAGCACCAGCACAAAGTACAAGGCCCAGCGCGGCGCGGGCCGCAAAAGGCTTAGCCCCTGCGCGGGGTGCAGGCCTTTCAGGCGGAAGCACTGCATCCAATCGGCCCAAAGGGCAAAGGCCGTGCAGGTAAGGCTAAAGGCGAGGAACAGCGCCACCATAAAACCTTTGCCGTAAAAGCCCGCGGCAATGCTGGCAAAGATATCCCGCCCCGTTTGGCTTAGCGACCAGCCCCCAAACTGCCGCCACAGGGCCGAGGCGGCCTCGCCCACCTGGCCGCCCGGCGAAATGCCCACCCGGAAAAAGACCAAACTTTCCACCCAAAGCACCAGCACCAGGGCGGTTTTGCCAAAGCGCTGCCAAAAGGGCGGGTGTTTTTTGGGCTTGCCCAAACGGCGGTGCAAAAGTTCCTCCCCAATGCGGAAGGCAGCCTGCAACACACCCCACACCAAAAAACACAAAGTATCGCCATGCCATAGGCCAGACACAATAAATACCGCCGCAATGGGCGAAAGCATGGGCGGCTTTGTGACCTTTTTGCCAAAATAGGGGATTTTTTCTGTCCAGCGGCTCCACACCAGGGGGGTAAAAATATAGTCCTGCAACCAGGAGGAGAGGCTGATGTGCCAGCGGGCCCAAAAGCCCGAATAATTTGTGGCAAAAAACGGGGTGTTGAAGTTTTGCTTTAACTTGATACCAAAAAGCTGCGCCACCCCCAGGGCGATATCGGTATAGCCCGAAAAATCGAAATAGAGTTGTAGCGCAAACCCTGCCGCCGCAAGGCTTAGGGTAAGGCCGCTGTAGGCGGCAAGGTCGCCATACACGGCGTTTACAAACAGGGCCAGGGTGTCGGCCACGGCCAATTTTTTAAAAAAGCCAACGGCCATCAGGCGCAGCCCATCCGCCCAGTTTTGGGCGCTAAAGCGGCGGGAGGTATCGCGCAGTTGGGGCATTAAATCTCCCGCGCGGGAGATGGGCCCCGAGGTAACCGACGGAAAAAAGCCCAAAAACAGCGCGTGGCCCAAAAGGCTCTTTTCCAGTTCCACATCGCCCCGGTATAAATCAATGAGGTAGCCCAGGGCCATAAAGGTGTAAAAACTGATGCCAAGCGCCAAGGCCGTTACAAAATAGCCCCCGTTATACTGTTGCCCAAGCGCCGTAAAAACCGGCTGCAAAAGCGCCTCGTAGGCGGCGTTGTACTTAAAAAACGAAAGGGCCGCCACCAGCCCCAAAACACCCAGCAGTAAAAAAACGCGTTTGCTCCTTTGGCTTTTTGCCGCCGCAATGCCCCGCGCCGCCCCATAGGAAAACAACGTGCCGCACAGCAGCACGGGCAGGTAGCGCGGCGCGGCAAAAAAGTAAAAGTAGTAGCTGGCAACCAATAGCCAGAGGCGGCGCAGGCGGGCGGGTAACACAAAATAGGCCCCGGCCGCAATGGGTAGGAACAGGAGAAAGTGTACTGACTGGAAACTCATCTTCCAGCTTTCTAAAATGGGGGCAAACGGCATGGGGTCACTCGGTCTTTCTCAAAGTTTTGGCCGGGGGCACAGCACCGTTTACAAGCTGTATATACCGCCCCGCCTATACACTATCATTATATCTGGCAGAGGATGCTTTGTAAAGAATGGCAAAATTTACTGCCCTGTTTTGTCTATTGTTCCAAATCCACACCCAGGTTCTCCAGCGCAAAGCTTGGCTTTACATCCCGGTAGCGGCCCAGGGTACAGCCCTGCTTTTCCACACCGGCAGCCACCTTTTCCTTGGCTGCGCTGGTTCCACTGGCCGAAACCGCCCACACCTCCACTTTTTTGCCCTGCGGCAGGGCGGCCACCATGTTGTTAAAGGGCGGCGCAGGGTGCCCCCACCAGATGGGGGCCAGCAGCACAATGGCGTCGCAAACCGCTAAATTGGCCCCGATGGGCTGCACCTTAGCCGGGTGCATACGCCTTGCGTTAAAGCAGCCCGCCGTGTACGCCTTTATGGCCGCCGGGCGCTTTTGGTCTTTTACCTCAAACAGCTCTACCTCCCTGCCGCTTTCAGTAAGGGCACGGGCAAGGTCTTGGGCCAATTTGCGGGTACTGCCCGTATAGCTGTAATACAGCACTGCTATTTTTTGCATAAGATTTTCTGCCTCCTTTTATTCAAGCAAACTGGCCAAAATTTGGTTTTGCACAAGCAAGCCCTGGCCGCTTAGCGCCCAGCCGCGCGGAGTTTTGCGCACAAGGCCACGCTTTGCCAGGTTTTGCATCTGTACGGTTTGGGCGGGTGTGAAACATCCGCCAAAGCGCCTCTGCCACTCATCCTCCCAAAGGCCCTCTTCCAGCCGCAGCCGCAGCATCAGGTAATCCTCGGCGTCGGCCTTTCCCTCCTCTTGCAAGGGGGCCCTGCCCTCTATAAACGCGGGCGTATTGGCCGGGAAGGAAAACCGCCGCCCGCCAAGGCAGGAGTGTGCCGCCGGGCCCAGGCCCAGATACTCCTCACAGTTCCAATACAGTAAATTGTGGCGGCTTTGGCAGCCGGGTTTTGCAAAATTGGAAATCTCGTAGCGGTGGTAACCAAAGGCCTCCAGACGTTCGGCCGCATAGAGGTAAAAATCCGCTGCGGCGTCCTCTGTGGGCAGGTCTTGGGGCGGGGCTTTTCCAAAAGGGGTTTCCGGCTCTATTTTTAGCAGGTAGGCCGAAATATGGCTGGCCCCTTCTTCGGCCAGCAGCGTCAGGGTCTCGTCAAAAGCCCTGCGGGTATAGCCGGGCAATGCCAGCATGATATCGCCCGAAACATTGCCAAAGCCCGCACTGCGCGCCGCGCGGAGAGCCAGACGTGCATCCTCTGCCGTATGCGGGCGGCCCAGCCGCCGCAGTGCGGCGTCCTGCGCGGTTTGCACCCCAAACGAAAGGCGGTTTACCCCCGCGCGGCGAAAGCCCAAAAGCTTCTTTGCAATATCATCCCCGCCGGGGTTCACCTCCAGGGTAATTTCGGCTTCGGGGGCGGGGGCCGCGGCGGCAAGCAGGCTTTGCACCTGCCCCTGGCTTAGCAGCCCCGGCGTACCCCCGCCAAAGTAAACCGTAACAGGGGCAAGAGGGCTGCCGTCCTCTTTGCGCGGGCGGTATTCTTCCAGTGCTCGCAGCAGGGCCTCCACATAGGGTTGTGGCACGGCGGTAAAGGGGGCGGCCGAATGAAAGTTGCAATAGCGGCAACGGCTTTGGCAGTAGGGGATGTGCAGGTAAAGCCCGTATTCCATACGCCGCGCACCTCCCTACAAAATTTGGCAGGTGGCCCGGGCCCATCCGCCCTTGTGCCAAAAGCGGGGAAAGCGCGGGGAGCTACTCCACCTGTAAAAAGCGTTCTTTCTCTACACAGCGCAAAATTTGTTCCTCGGTGGCAAGGGCGGGCACTGCGCCATACTGGGTGGTTACCAGGCTGCCCGCGGCATTGGCGTATTTTAACAGTTCGCCCATGGCCTTTTCCTCCACCCCGCCGCTGCCGCGGTAGGCCAGCAGGCGGTGCAGCGCCGCCCCCCAAAAGGCATCGCCTGCGCCGGTGGTGTCCACCGTGGGCAGGTCAAAGGTTGGCATCCGCACACGGGCCTTGGGTGAAAGGCCCACACAGCCTTTGGGGCCCAGCGTCACCACCACAAAATGGAGGTCATATTTCGTGAGCAGTTGCAGGGCGGCCTTTTCGGGGTCTTTTTCCCCGGTCAGCATCTCGGCTTCCTCCTCGCTCACCTTCACATAGTCGGCCAGGGCTATCCCCTCTTCCATCACGGCCACGGCACTTTTTTCGTCCTTCCACAGCACCGGGCGGTAGTTCGGGTCAAACGAGATGGCCGCCCCAGCCTCCCGCGCTTTTTTCACGGCGCTTATGGTGGCCGAATACACCGGCTCGGCCGCCATGGAGAGGGTGCCAAAATGGAACACCCGCCCCGCCGTGACCAGTTCCATCCGCACTTCACTCTCTTTTAACATCACATCGGCGGTCTCGCCCCTATAAAAGCGAAAAGAGCGGTCGCCGCGTTTATCCAGCGCCACCATAGCCAGGGTGGTGGGCTCGGGGCCTTTTACTATGCCGCTTACATCCACGCCGGTTTCGGCTAAGCGGTCGATGAAAAATTCCCCGAAGGGGTCGGCCCCTACGCGGCTGATATAGGCGGTTTTACGGCCCAGTTTTGCCGCGGCCGCCAGCACGTTGGCGGGCGCGCCCCCGGCGTTCCCTTCAAGGCTTATCTTTGCGTCTGGTTTGCCCTTCAGCATCA
This sequence comes from uncultured Oscillospiraceae bacterium, assembly GCA_964550985.1. Taxonomy (GTDB): domain Bacteria; phylum Bacillota; class Clostridia; order Oscillospirales; family Ruminococcaceae; genus JAAYCI01. Next base: position 99,846 of record CAZKBM010000001.1, on the reverse strand, counting down.
CAAAATCCAAAAGGCTTTCCCCCAGGCTTACAATGTCGTACTTTGCCATTGGCCACACTCCTTTGTGTTTGGGGCATTCCCGCGGCGGCCCATGGGCCGCCGGGTTTAGCGGATATTCTCTCTCACGCGGGCATATTGCGGCAACTGGGCGTAAAAATGCCGCGCCAAAATCTCCATCAGTTCAAAATCTTCCTCACTGTCAATGTCCAGCACGGCCGTGTCCATCATCTCCACAATATCACAGTTCCCGTCCCACAAAAAGCCCGTCTCATTCTCCAGCAAAAAGCGGCGGCGGAACACATAGATGGAGGCATTCAGGTCATAGCACTGGGGCACCTGCTGGCGGGCGGTAAAGCGGGTGGCTATCACCTGTGTAACATGGTCGTCTTCACGCTTTGCCATATTCATGTAGGGGCTGCGGCGGCTTTTTACGGCGCTCATCACCACGTCCAGTTCCGGGCTCGCTTCCGCCCGCTCAACACAGGCGGCAATATCGGCCGCTGTGCGCAGCGGGCTTGTGATATCGAGGTCAATGTGCAAATCGTAGGGCGCGGCGCGGCGCTCCTCCATCACGCGCAAGCTGTGCTGAAACACGGCCATCTTGGGCACGGTATCGCCGCTTAGGGCCGCCGGGCGGGGCAGGCAAACCACCTCTGGGTAGGCGCTTTGCACCAGTTCACGCAGCAGCCCGCTATCGGTGTTCAGCACCAAATCCACCGTCAAATCTGGCCGCAGCTTTTTAAACAGTTCGGCGGCCGAAAGGCTGTAGTGAACCAGCGGCTTGCCACAAAAAGTTTTCAAATTTTTGTTTTTAAAACCCTTGCTGCCCGCGCGGCCGCAAATGGTTAGCATCACTCGGCTTGCCATACCGGTTCCCCCTGTACAATTTTTAATACCTGCAAGGCCCGCTGGGGGCTGTTTTCGTTGATTTCCTCGTTGCCCCGCGCATAGGATAAAAAGTAGGCCATCTCGCGCAGGTAGCGCTGATTTGGGTGCTCTTTAAAAGAGTGGTTCAGCCCTTGCGGCGTCATCAGGCTGCCCTCAATAAAATCGGCCGTGATGGTTCCCTCCGCCGTAAAAACCTCTAGGCATCGCCGCTCCTGCCTGCCAAAATAGTCGAGGTGCACCTCGCAGGCAAATTGTGGATACCTGGCAATATAAACGGCCAGGTCGTCGGAATCAATTTCCAGGCTTGAAAAATGCCCTTTGATGCAATAGGAGATATCCGGCATACCAAAAAGGTCTATGAGGTAGTCCCACTCATGGATGAGGTCCAGCGCAGCGCCGCCGCCCATGGCCTTGCTGGCCGAATATACCTTGCGATAATCTACCTGGGGGCGCCAAAGCGGCAGGTAGCTGGAACAGATGCAGCGCGCCGAATAGGGCCGTATTGCATTGAGCTGCTGGCGCAGTTCCATATACAGCTTTGTCCAGCGCATGGGGGCCGCCACATAGGCCTTTTGCCCTTTTGCCAGGCCAACTTCCTCTAAATTTACCTCTGTGTGGTGAAATATTGGTTTTTCGATAAAGAAGGTCTCTGCCCTCCCCCGCAGCATCCTCAGCACTTCTTCATGTAGGTGGGTGGGGCCGGTGATGAAGGCAATGTCATATTCTTCGCCTTTTGGCAACTGCAGCACTTCGCGCGTTACCAGCGGCGCAATATCGGCCGCAAGTGGGGCGGAACTTGAGCGCAAAGCCGTTACCTCGGCGTTTCCCCCTTGCTCGGCGCAGATGGCATGTAAATTGCGCAAATGCCGTTTGCCAATGCTGCCAAGCCCGGTAAACAGAACTTTCATGGTTTTCCCTCTTCCCAGGGGGCGGCTGTGGCCCCCTGCCTCATTGTGGGGTGTAAACTGGATAGGAGCACCGCACACCCGCGTACAGCCTGCAAAACGGCCTGGCCGCTATGGCTTTATGGCAACACTCCGCAGCCGTCCTCCGCCTTTTCCATGGTGTCAATCAGGCGCAGGGCCTCTAAATCCTGTTCAAAACTCCAGCGCGGGGTGGCCTTGCCGGCTATCACATCGTAGAAATTCAAAATTTCTTCCAAATAGGCGTTTTCCACAATGTTATCACTGTAACGCTCATCCTGGTGCGCCTCGCCATAATAGGTGTCCACGGGCGTCTTTTCCTTTTTCGCGTTGTCCCAATAGGCCAGGCTGCGGGGGTTGCCTTCCCAAAACAGGTGCAGCCCTTCGCCGTATACCTCAAAATTCCGCACGGGTTTTGGGGATATCACATCGGCCGCAATAAAGCCCTTTGCCCCGCTTTTGTGCCGCAGGGTGACAAACCAGGAATCCGGGTAGGGGATGTCGAGCGTGGAAATTTTATCCTTTTGTACGCACAAGCTTTCCGCCGGGCCAAAGGTTTTTAAAAGCCAAGGCAGTTCAATGCCAAAAATTTCCCGCACGCCGCCCGTGCGCCCGTCGCCCACAAAAAAGTCTTTGTAGTTTTCCCAGGGGTGCCAATCGGGCAGATATTGGCCAATGTGGTAAATATAGTTGAGCCCGCCCGAAAAATCGGCCACCTGGGCGCTGAGCCAGCGGGTTTCGGCCCTATACAGCATGGTGCTGGAGAGGAAAAGCGCCAGTTCTTTCGCCTTTGCCTTCTGCATCAAATCCTCGTAGCCATCGGGCACCAGGTTTAATTCGGTAAACACCGGCAGGCCCGCATCCAGCAAACTATCGATAAGCAGCGAGTGGGTGAGCGGCGCGGTACACACAAAAGCCGCATCGTAGCGCCCCGCCGCAAGGGCCTCGGGCAGGGTGGCAAAACAGCAAATGCCCAAATTTTCGGCCTCTTCCCGCCGCGCGGGGGAGGAATCTACCCCGCAAACGCCATAGGCGCTGCCCAGGCTTTGAATGAGCCGCGCACGGCGCTTACCCATACTGCCAAGGCCCACCACCAAATTTTTCATTCTTCCCCGCCTCCGTCATAAAAGCGTTTGGGGGCCAATAAGCTCCCATTTTGCAATTTTTCCTTTATTGTATGCACAATTTTTCCGCTGGTGTCGCCGCCATTATAGGGGCTTTTGGTAAGGCGTGCCCTTTCGCTGAAGGCCGGGCTAAGCGCCTGCTGAATGGCCCTGTCTATCTCCTCTGGCAAAGCCGGGCAGCAAATCACGTTTTCACAAATCATCCGCCCCTCCTGGCGCTGGCCCACATTCACGGCCGGCACCCCAAGCGAGGGGGTCTCCACCACACCGGAGGAGGAGTTGCCCAGTACCAGCGCGGCCTCCTTCATGGCGCCCAGATAGCGCAGGGTGCCCAAAGAGTGAAACAGAGCGCAGTTCGGGCGCCGGGTACAAAACTCCGCATACAACTCGTTCAGGGCGGCCCCGCCCGCATCAGCATTGGCGGCCGTGAAAAGGTAAAAGATTTCAGGGTTTTGCTCTATGCCCCAAAGCAGCGCCTCGGCCTGTTGTTGGGTGCTTTGGCCCGTGGCGGTTTCGGGGTGGTAGGTAACCAGTGCAAAGGGGCCGGCCGCCGGTATGCCCAAAGCCTCGGCCAGGGTGTCGCGGCCGGGCAGCAACAGGCTGCGGATGTTTTCGTCCCCAAGCCCCCCTACATCGTACACCGTCTCGGGCGCTTCCCCCATGCGCAAAAGCCGCTGGCGGTAAAGCTTGCAGGAGGGGAAGTGCAGTTTTGCCATCTTGGTAATACAGTGCCGATACCAGTCGTCCTCGGCCCCAAAGGTAACGTCGCCGCCGCTGATATGCGCCACCGGAATGCCCAGCAGGGCCCCCGCCAGGGCCGCGGCCAAAATTTCGTAGCGGTCTCCCAAAAGCAGCAGTACATCGGGGCGCAAAGCGGCAAGGGCCTCTAAAAACATCCCGTAAGCCAGTTGGGTGCGCAGGGCCGTGCCTTCGCGGCCCTCGGGCGCGGGGGCGGCCAAAATGTCCAGCCGCCTTTCTATGGGCAGGCCGTCGGCCTCAATTTCGTTTACGGTGTAGCCAAAGGCCTGGCTTAAATGGCTGCCCGTAACCAACAGGCTCAGCTCTAGCTCGCCGTCGGCCTCCATTTTTTGCAGAACTGGGCGCAGCAGGCCATATTCGGCCCGTGTACCCGTGGCAACGGCCACCCGTTTCATGGGCGCGCCCCCTCTCTTTTTACAGTAAATGAACAAGCTGTAGCGCATAAATGTGAGAAAAATCCGGCGCTGGAAAATGGCGCCGACCAATCTGCCTCATACGCTTTAAAACCGCCTGCGCTTTAAAGCTCTATGGGCTCATCCGGCGCAAAGGCCCTGCGGGCGGGGCGGCCCAGCACCTCGTACCAGCGCATGGGAGAAAGGCCGCTGCCCGGCCGCTTTGTGGTGATGTTGTCCTCACAGAACAACTCCCCCGCCTCTATGGCTTTGGCCGCCACAATGCTTTTGCGCGCGGCGGGCCGGTTTTTCACTTCGCTTTGGGTCACCTGTTTGGCCCCGCTGCCAAGGGCGGCCTCACACTGGCGTACTCCCTGCACCATGGCCGTAAGTTCGGCGGGTTCCAAGCTGGCCCTATGGTCGGGGCCGGGCAGGGTTTTATCCAAGGTAAAATGCTTTTCAATCACCACAGCCCCCAGGGCCGCGGCGGCTATATCGCAGCTGATACCGGGGGTATGGTCGCTATAGCCTACCCTAAGGCCAAAGGTCTCGGCCAAATCGTGCATGGCCAAAAGGTTTGCGTCCTCATAGGGGGTGGGGTATTCGGTGTTGCAGTGCAATAGGGTAATCTCCCCGCCGCCCCCCGCCTCCAAGGCGCTGATGGCGTCCTCAATTTCGGCCAGGTTGCTCATGCCGGTGCTTAGCAACAGAGGTTTGCCCGTGGCGGCCATCCGCTCTAAAAAGGGCAGGTTCGTTATCTCGCCAGAGGGAATTTTATGCATATTAAGGCCAATTTCCTCTAAAAAAGCCAGACTGGGCAGGTCAAAGGCCGTGGCAAAATACACAATGCCAATTTCTTCGCAGTAAGCCTTTAACTCGCGGTGCGCTTCAAAGCTGAAGTGCAGGCGGCGTATCATGTCCAGCTGGCTCTCCTCTTCACCGGTGGCGGCCTTCTGATAATCGGCCTTTTGGGCAAAGCGGCTCACCACAAGTTCGGGCAGGGCTACCTGGTATTTTACCATATCGGCCCCGGCATTTTTTGCGGCAAGGGCCATCTGTTTGGCCCTTGCCAAATCGCCATTATGGTTTACGCCCGCTTCGGCTATCAGCACTATCGCCATGGTCACTCTCCATTTTGGGTTTTAGTTGTTTGGGGCTATCTCGGGCATCCGCCCCTACTGCCGTTCTTCCAGGCGGCGGCGCATACTCTCCAGTTCCTCCAGTTGGCCCATGTCCATCCAGTTTTCCTCGCTAACGGGGTAGACGCCCACCCGCTGGCCCCGGTGGCGGCACTGCTCAATCACATCGGGGAAGCCCTGGCATTTGCCGTCCTCCATGGCCTCCACAACCTTGGGTTCCACCACGTACAGCCCGGTGTTGATGAGGTAATTCATCTGCGGTTTTTCGTGTATTCCCAAAAAGCAGCCTTGCTCGCTGGCCTGCACCACGCCGTAGGGCACCACAAAGCGTTTCGCCGCGCACACCATGGTTACGGCGTTTTTGCGCTTTTTGTGGAAGCGCATCAGGTCGCTGTAATCGGCGTCAATCAGGATATCGCAGTTGGTGAAAAAGAAGCTGTCGCTAAGCATCCCCTTTAAAAGGCAAAGCCCGCCACCCGTGCCCAGGGGCTGGTCCTCGTCAATAAACCGCAGGCTCCAGTCCCGCTCAATATCGGCAAAATAGCTTTTAATCATGTTCTTCTTGTAGTTTACCACAAGGGAAAACTCCCGGCAGCCAAAACCGTAAAAGCGTTCCATCAGCATTTCCAGTATGGGCACCTCCCCCACGGGGATAAGGGGTTTTGGCAAAATTTTGGTATAGGGATATAGCCGGGTGCCCTGGCCGCCGGCCATCACCACCACCGGGTTTTGCAAAAGCTGGCGGCGGCTGGCGGTGTTTGCCTCGCCCGCGTACACAATTTCCACAATTTCCCCACTTTGGTTTAAAATGGGCACTGCGTCAATGTTATTTTCTTTTAAAAACTGCCTTGCCTGGGCTTTTTGGGCAAGCGGCAGGCTTTTGGGGCGCGGGTTTGCCACCTCGGCTGCCGGCACATCCAGCCTGCCGCCGCGCAGCAGGTGGCGGCGGATGTCGCTATCGGTAAGTACGGCTTGTAATTTGCCGTCTTTTACCAAAAACACCGTGCGCATTCCGCCTTTATCCAGTTGTTCCATGGCCTTTAGGGCGGTACATTCCCCGGCGATGGTGTAATCCTCAATTTTCACGGGGCACTCCTTTGGTTTGGGGTGTGGGCAAAGCCCAATGTATGGCCCTTAACCCTGGCCCAGCGCCAAGACGGTGTCTATCACCCGCCGCTGGTTTTGGGCGCTCAGGTTTGTGGAGCAGGGCAGGTTTACAATAGCGGCGCGGTAGGCCTGCGCTTTGGCAAGGCCAAAGGCCTCGCAGCCGCGGTAGGGGGGCTGCTCGTTTATCAGCGCCCAGATGGGCCGGGTTTGAATTTTCTCTTCCATCAGCTTTGCAATCAGCGCATCGCGTTTTAGGGGGTAGCCCACACCCAAAAGCAGGCTAAAGAACCAGCGGTTTGGGCGGGTGCCCGCGCGGAAGGGCAAAATCCGCAGCCCGGCATTTCCGTCCAGCGCCTCTACATAGGCCTTGTACAGTTCTGTTTTTTTTGCGATGAAGCCCTCCAGCTGTTCCAGCTGGGCCAGCCCCAGGGCCGCCGGCAGGTTGGAAAGCCGGTAGTTATAACCCACCTCATCGTGGGTGAACTGCACCTCATCGGTTTTGGCCTGGGTGGAGAGGTGCTTTGCCCGCTCACACCAGTCTCCATGGTGGGAGACGAGCATCCCGCCCGAGCCCGTGGTGATGATTTTATTGCCGTTAAAGCTATATACCCCTGCATCGCCAAGAGTACCCGCCATTCTGCCCGCAAAGGGGCCTTCGGTATAGCGGCTGCCCAGCGCCTCGGTGGCGTCTTCTATCAGGGGCAGGCCATATTCTTCGGCCAGCGCCACAAGGCGGGGCATATCGGCCAGGTTGCCAAACACATGCACCACCATGATGGCGGCAATGCGTTTGCCACTGTTTTTGTTGTACAGGCCACCGCTGCGTTTTTCGGTGTTGTTCGCCAAAAAATCCCGCAAAATATCGGGGTCCATACACAGCGTATCGTCACAGCCCAGAAAAACCGGCTGCGCCCCCGCATAGCGTATGGGGTTTATGGCCGCAATAAAGGTAAGGGCCGGGGCCAGTACCTCCTCGCCCTGTTTTACCCCTGCCACCAGCAGGGCCAGGTGCAGCCCGGCTGTGCCGCTGCAGGCCGCCACAGCCCTGGGCATACCGCAATAGTCGGCAATGGCCTGTTCAAACTGGGCCACCTTGGCCCCCCCGCTGGAAACCCACTCGCTTACCACCGCGGCGTCGGCATACTCCCGCTCTCGGCCCGCAAAATTGGGCACCGAAAGGGGGATGAACTCTTTATCTGCCATGTTTCACCCTTCTGGCGGGCGGCTTTGCCCACCTCTTTTTTGCATAAAGGTATAGTTCCATTATAGTATAAATTGCGCAGGACGCAAGGGCCGGTAGCACCAGCAAAGCCGCCAAGCTACGCGGAGAAAGGGCAAAGGCCGCATACCAGGGGGCGGGCGGGTTTAAAACCAGCGCCCGCACGGCCAGCTTGTTGCCCGGCTGTGTGCCGGTATCCAGCCGCAGGCCGGTATAGTGCCCCGCGGGCAGGCGGTATTCATAGCCACCGCCCTCCAGCGGGCGGGCAAACACCCGCTGTTTTACACTGTACTCCGTTTGGCCGGGCTTTTTGTAATAGAGGTCCAGTTCCACAGGCTCCTCGCTAAATTCCCCCAGCAGCCAAAGCCGCCCGGCGTAAATATCCAGCCCTTCAAAACGCAGCTGCCCGTCGCCACCCTCAACAGAAAAGCCGTTGGCGCCGTAGGGCTGCACCTCTTGTAACTGCGCCGCCTCGGTATCCAAAATCAGGGGGCTGAGGGCCGCCTCATAAAACAGCACAAATATGGCATGACCCAGCCACACCAAAAAGCCCAACAGATAGCACAGCAATACCAGCCATTTTACACCCTTCCGGCTCATACAAATGCCCCCTGATTTTTATTGGTAACCCCGCCAGCCGCTACAGCATAATTTGGGCGGGCTGCAACTCTATGCCGCCGCCGGGCAACGGCACCACGTTGTACACCACGGTCTCCTCGTTAAAATAGCCCTGCATTTCATCGCTGAATAATTCACCATATTCCTCGGCAAATGCGGTGTCGGCTTTATCGATAAACACGGTGGTAACTCCATTTTCTACAAGATGCCGCTGCCAAGCGGCGGGGCCTATGTGGGTTACGGTGCGGCTGCCGTCGCTTTGTAACTCCCGCTCCTCAAAAGCGCCCCCGCCATAGCTGTAATCCACCTGCCAGGGCAAAAAGGCGTAGCAGTACATAAACCAGCGGATACCCGTATCATCGGTTGAGATGACAAAGGTTTTGCCGCCGGGGTCAAACTGGGCGGTCAGGGTATCCACCCGCGCCTCAAAGCGGCGGCGCTCCTCAAACTCTGAGGGGTGAAAGGCCACTACGCTCATTTCGGGGGGAATCATCAGCCAAAAGCGCAGCCCCAAAAGCAGCGAGAGCCCCAGAACCCCGGCCTTTGCCAGGGGGGCAAAGCGGCTTTGGGCTGCGGTGGCCGCCAAAAGGCCCATAGCGGCCAAAAACCAGCCGATATAATAAGGATAGAGGTAACGCTCAAAGCTTTCAAAGGCTTGCTCTGGGCGGAACACGTAGATATAGGTGAGGGTGATAAGCAAGAAATACGGCAGGAAGCCCAGGGCCGAAAACACCCCGAATACCAGGCAGCGGCGGCGCTGGGCCGCCTGTTTTGCAAAAAAAGCCGCCAGGGCCACCAGCCCCAGTATAAACACCGCCAGCAGCGCCCCCGGCCCCAGCATAGAGCTGTTGCTTTGCAAAAAGCGCTGGGGCATACCACTCATAATCAGGCGGAACTGCTCATTTTGGCTACCCGAAAACAGGTCCTTAAAAAACAGCAAAAACAATTCGGCCATGCCGGCATTGCGCACCCCGCCCAGTTCAAAGCGGTTTACCCCCGCCGCCGCCGCAAGGTGCCCCGCCCACAGAAAAAAGGGCCCAAGTACCGCAAAAAGCGCGCCGAACAGATTGGCAAAGGCAAAACCAATTTTTTTACCCAGCTTCACCCCTGGCTCCCTCTTTTCGGCCAGCACATCCAAAAACATCAGCACGGCGGCCACAAGCCCCAGGGCCATGGCGGTATCTTTGGTAAGGCTTAGCGCCGCCAGGGCCAAAAAGGCGGGCAACCAGCGGCAAAAACCCTTTTGCCCCGCCAAAAACCAGGCGGCCAGCGCGCCGCCCAGTAAAAAACCCATGGGCACATCGGCCAAGCTATCCAGCCAGGGGGCCACCACCTTTACCGGGGAGGCATACAGTGTAAAAAGAAAGGGCGTTAAGAAGCCAATAAGCGCCAGCGGCGGCGCCAGCGCCCAGTGTTTGCGGGTTACGGGGGCCAGCAGGGCCGCAATGACGGCCAGCAGTAAAAGGTCTATGGCAACATAGTGCTGCCATTCGGCAAAGCCAGGGCCAAAAAACTGCACCAGATACCCAAGGCTTGCCAAAAAGGGAGGCTGGGTGGCCGTCCACAGCCAGCCAATTTCGGCCGTGGTATACATGGCGTTATTCAGCTTCAAAAGCTTTGCCACCGTGCCCCAGGTAGAAAATTCATCCCAGGCGATGAACATGGGGCGGCGGGCCAAAAACACGGCCACCAGCAAAACCCCTGCCAGCGCAAAAAACCAAAACCCAAAGCCCAGTTTGGGCAAAGGCTGTCTTTTTATCCCATAGCACCACAGCATCCACAAAAGGGCGGCCAAGGCCAGCAGGTAGAATGCCAGCCCACCCGCCTGCAAAAAGCCCAGCGCGCCGCAAGCGGCCACCAGCAAGCCCCCAAAGCACAGGGCACACAGGGGGGCCAGTGCGCTTTTAATGCCCTGCCGTGCAAAAAACACAGCCAGCACCAAAAGGGCCGCCAGGGCCAAAAAGGGCCTTAACTGCATCAGCATACCGCCTTGCCCCCCCTTCTTTGGGCCAGGGCCCGCTTTGCCTCAAAGGCTATGCCCAGGGCGCAGGCCAACAGGGCGGGCCCCGCCAGCAGCAGGGCCCCCGCCGTGGCCGATGGGATGTAGAACGCATAAAAGGGGCGTTTTTCGTTAATGACAATCTCCTCTAGGGTAAGGATGTTGCCCATGGCGGAGTCTGGGTCCAGCCGCAGGCTTTGCCCACCTGCAGCCGGCAGGGTGTAAACACGGCTCTCCCCTAGGGTTTTGGCATACACCATCCGCCGCAGGCTGTAGGCCTGGCCGGGTTTTGCGTAAAAGGCCGTTTGCACCAGCGGCGGGTTTAAATAGCCAAAGCGGGTGCGCAGGGTGTCCACCCGCAGGGTGGGGTCTTTCAGCAGCATCTGCGGGTCGGTGCCGGTGGTAAGCCAGCCCTCACCCAGGTCTTCCATCTGCTCAAAAGTAAAATCATCAGCGCTTAATACTTTTGGTATAAAAGTGCCGTTCGCGTATAGCACGCGGTTATAGATAAGCTGCCCCGTTGCAAACACAAGGGCCCCTATAAACGCCGCCAGATAACAGCCCAAAACCAGGCAGGCCGAAGGACGCCGCACCCATAGCTGTCTCACCTTCTTCACTGCCTTCCCTCCCTTACCGGCGCATAGCGTCCGTCACCCGCGCGTCTATAAAGCTCTGGGCTGCCCTCTTCAAAACCTGCCAGTCCATCGGTAAAAAGGGTTCCATAATTTTTGATAAAACCTTCGTCCAGGCCTTCTATATAGATATAGGTACAGTCGTGTTCCTCTAGGTATTTTTCCAGTTCGGCCCGGCCCATCACAATTTCATAGGGCACGCCGGTGGCAAGGGGGCTAAGTGTACCGCCGCCCTGGCTATAATCCAGTATGCGGGGCAGGAAGTACTGGTGGGTTTTAAACCAGCCCAGGCCATCGTCGCCCTGGTTTACATAAAAGGTACGCGCGCCGGGCTCCACCTGGGCGGCCAGGGCCTCGGCCTCGGCCTGTTGCTGTTTTAGAGGGGCGTACAGGCGGCCGGGATAATCCAGCACCGAGTATCCTGGCAGTACTTTTACGGCAAACAGGCAAAGGGCCGCCACCGCACACCCAAGGGTAAGCGCCTGCGCGGCCAAGGCCCGGCCCGTGCGGCCGCCCTCGGGCATAAACACCCGCCCCCGCGCGCAAAACGCCAATAGCAGCAGGGCCAGCATCAGCCAGCCCGCAAGGTAAGAGGCCGAATAGCGCGCATAGTCGGGCAGGCCGCCTTGGTACTTGTTTAAAAAGGCAAAATAGGTGAGAAGCACAAATTGGAAACCAAAAAAACCCGTGGTGGAAAGCCCCGCTGCCAGCGCCACGCGTAGCCGGGCGGTGCGCCCGCTGGCCAACAATATGGCCAGCGCAAACAGAACCAGTATTACCAGCAACGTGGCAAACACGCTGCCCGCCATGCTAACCGGCAGGTTTTTGCCATCGGTAAACACGGCCTGCATCTGGCCCAAGGTACGGCTAAAGCCCTCGCTTTTGGGCTGCAAACCAAACAGTTGCGCCAGGCTTTGCCCCAGGGCGGCAAAAGGCGAGGCACCCGTGGCCTGCCCCCCGGTTGCCAGATTTTGGGCGCTGGCGTCCGCCGCATGTTGCTTCCACACCAGATAGGCCAAAACGGGCAGGGCAAAATAGGCCGCCATCTGCCCTGTTTTGAGCAGCTTTTGCCTTCTGCCGGGGGCCGCGGGGCAGAAGCACAGGGTGTCGGCGGCCATCAGGGCTGCGGCCACCAGGGCAATGGGGAAGGTATTGTCCTTTACAAGCGCCAGCATCCCCAGGGGTAAAAGGGCCCACAGGGCGTTTTTACCCTCGGCCCGCAGCGCAAAATACACCGCCAGCGCCCCGCCGAACAGAAGGCCTGCGGGCAGGTCTCCATAGGCGCTTAGGTAAGCCGTGCTTAGGGTATTGGCCCGCTGCGCATTCAAAAAGAAAAATGGCAACAGCACACAGCAAACCAGCACGCAAAGGGCCGCGCCGGGGCGTTTTTTCAGGCCCTGCACCATGGCCGCAAAACAGGCAAACAACAGCACCGAATAGGCAAAATACACCTTCCAAGGTGCAAAGGCTGCGCCCAAAAACTGCATAAACCAGCTAAGTATTGGCAGGGCAGGCATCTCGGTGGACGTCCAAAACCAGCCGGTTTCAGCCCTGGTATACAGGTCCTCCGTCCCCTTCATCAGTTTTACCGCCGTGCCCCAAAACGAAAATTCATCCCACTGGCTGAATACCGGCTGCCGCAAGCCGAACCAGAACAGCGCCAGAACCGTAAGAACCGTAAAAAACAGGAAACCCGGCGATAAAAGGGGGGCCAGCGCTTTTTTTACCCCTATTTTCATCAGGGTAAATATACCCAATGCCAGCGCAAAGGCCGCAAACAAAAAGGCCCCCGGCAGCAAAAAACCCAAAAGGGCGCACGCGCAGAGCCACAGCACGGCTGTGCCCACGGCGCAAAGCGGCGCAAGCGCGGCGCCAAGGCCCCGCCGCGTGTAAAACACGCACAGGGCCAAAAGCGCCAACAGGCTAATTCCCGCGTCCCAAAAAACCATGCCGCCTCCCGCTGTTTATCTTATTGTCTTTTTGTTCTATTGCCTTTTAGCATCCCATTGCCTTTTAATGTCCATTGCCTTTTAGGAGTGTTACCGGCTGTATTGTTTTAACTATATATTTCATTTAGTTGATATTTGCTTATGAACTTACCGCCTCTTCCTTACCGGCCCTTCGCCAGGCTGCGGCCAATTGCAGCAGCTCCAGCAGCAGCGCCGCGCAAAAACCCGGCAAAAACAAAAGTAAAAACGCCGTTTGGGCCGTGGGCGCAAAATAGGCCAGCGGGGGCTTTGCCTCGTTCAGGGTGATGGCCCAGTTCCGCCAAAGCACCCCGCCTTTTGTGCCGGGGTCAAAGCGCAGGGCGCTTACCTTCCGCCCGCCCAGGTCAAAGTACCAGCGGCCCTCACCGTCCGCCCTTGCGGTCAGGCGTTTTTGCGGGCTGAACGCCTCGCCCGGCTGGGCCGTGTAGTAAAGGGTCATCTCACCCCCTGGGCGGTTCTGCGTCTTAGCGCTGAAGGTGAAGCGCCCCGCGTAAAAGTTTTCTCCGGGGCTATAAATCATCCGGGGGTCGTCGTCTGTGGAAATCAGGTCCAGCCCACCGGCGGCATTTTCCTTCACAAGTACCCCCTCGGCGTAAAAATCCGTAAAGGTGAGGGGTTTTTCCGCCAGTTCCCCACTGCCTGCCCGCTTTATGCCCAGGGCCAAAGCGATACCGCAGGCCGAAAGGTAGCACAGCAGGGCCAAGAGATAGCAAAGCAGGGGCAAAAGCCAATTTCTTCGTTTTTTCAGCTTCTCTCTCATACCGTCGCCCCCCCTTCTTCAGGCACAAGGCGCAGGCTGTCCCCCTGCCAGCTTACGCGGTAATACCGCTGCCCGGTGGAAAGACTGTCGTCATCGCTCCAGCCCTTTAGCCCATCGCTGAAAAGGCCGCTGAAATTTTCCAAAAAGTAGTTGTCCACGCGGTCTATCAGCAGGTGGCTCACCCCTTCCTGGCGTAAAAAGGCCGCCAGTTCCTCGGGCCCGCCTGCAGCGGGGTAAGGTGTTTCGGGGGCGTAGCTTTGGTTTTTGGGCACTATGGTGCCCCCCACATTGCCCCGGTAAAGGGGCAGGCCCTCCTCCAAAACCGGCTGGCCTTCAGCGTCTTGCAAAGGGCCCGCATATTGCAGGGCCATCTCGGCCTCCATCTCATAGCGGAACTTGTAGCTGCGGTCGCCGTCGTCATCCTGGCTAAGTAGGTACACCTTATCGCCCTTTTGCATCCCCTCCGCCGCGGCCTGGGCCAGTACGTCCTGCACCGAATAGCGCACACCGTAATTCGAGGGGCTGTAAAACAAAAAGTTGGACTGGCCATTCCCCCGCAAAACCACGGCCAGCACCAGGCACAGCGTTAGCCCCAAGCTGCCCGCCCGCGCCAAAACCATCCGCCGCCGCTCTTTGGGGCCGCTTACCGCCGTAAGACCCAGCAGTGCCAGGCTGGCCGCCAGCCAGCCCTGCCAGTAGGGGGAGATATAGCGCAGGTAGTCCTTCAAAATCAAGGCCTCTATCTCTTTAAAAATAAAGGCATACAAGAAGATGTTGAAGATGTAAAACAGGGCAAACCCTGCCGTGCTGGTTATAAAAAACACCAGCACCCGCCTGCGCTGCCGTTTTGTGGCAGCCAGCACAAAGGCGGCCAGCAGAATGAGGCATATCAAACAGAACACTGCCGGCCCCGCCCCGATGACCGAGACGGGCTTTTCAAAAAGGGCGTTTTGCATCAGGGGCAACACCTGGCTGTACTGCGGGTGTTGCACAAGGCCAAACAGCGCGCCCAGGGCCCCGGCCAGCATGGCGCCCATGCCCAAGTTCTGCCCGGCGCTGCCCAGGTTAAAACGGTCTACCCCCAAAGGGGAGAGGGCCAGGTGGGCGGCCCAAAGCAGATACATGCCCACAATCATGGCCCCGCAGGCAAGGCAGCTTACCAGCCAGGCCCTCCAGCGGCGCAGGGCAAAAAAGCTCAGGCGGTCCCGCTCGCAAAAAAGCAGGTCCAGCCCTGCAATAAACAGTGCCAGCAGGGCCAGGGCAAAGCCCATATCCTTTAGGGTGGTAAGGGCGCCCAGCAGGGCCCCAAAGGGCAGCAGCAGCCGCCAATCCTTTTCGCCCCCGGCAAAATAAAAGCACAAAACCCCGCCAAATAAAGCGGCCATAGGGGGGTCGGCCATCACCGTGAGGTAGGCCCAGGAAGGCTCGCCCAAATGGGCGCCCGGTTCAAAGAAAAACGGCAGAACAAACAGCCCGCAGGTAAACACCACGGCTGCGGCGCGGCGCTGCTCCCACAGGGCCGAGGCCGCCGCAAAGGCCGCAAGGTACACAAAAGAGTAAGCGGCCATCATGCCGTATTCGGAAAATGCCCGCCCAAAAAACTGCGCCATATAGGTGAACACTATCAGCCCCGGCGGGTAGCTGCGGTGCAGCAAATTGCTGGCGGCGGAAGTGTACATTTCGCCATTTTCAAAAACGGCCTTTGCCGCCGTACCCCAAAAGGTGAAGTCGTCCCATTCGGCAAACTGGGGGCGGGTGGCGGCAAACAAAACGGTAAAAAATACCCCGCCTAACACAAAAAACCACCAGCCTGGGCTCAGGCGTTTTACAATCGTTTTTCTCTCTTTATACAGCACAAAAACCGTGGCGGCCAGGCACAGAGCATACCACAACCAGCCGCTTAGCACCAAAAGGCCCAGGCAGCCAAACAGCGTAAACCACAAAATGGCCAGCGCCACCGCCAAAAGCGGCGTTAGCGCCGAGGAACGTTTTAAAAACCGGGCCAGAAACAGCGAAAGGCCCGCAAGGGAAAAAAGGCCGGTTAGAACTATCAAAAGCAGTATATCCTCCAGGGAAGATGCCCCGCAGAGAAACAGGATGGCGCGGGGCTAGGCTAAGGTGTGGTACGGCAAATTTTGATGTGACAGATTGAGGGGAAAGAAGCCTCACGGGCTTTACCTGAAGCGGGGCAAGCTCTGTGTTTTTGCCCTGGCATCCCGCCTAAAAAGGCTTTTCAGCGCTAGCTGCCCAGGCGGCCAAACAGGTTCACCAGTTCGTAACCGCCCGCGCTTTTGGGCAGCCACTGGCCAATAAAATTGCACTGGAACAACATCAGCACCGAGGCCGCGGCCACGGCGGCGGCTATCCAAAGGGTAATTTCTTCGGTGCGCTGGGCCGCCTGCACGGTGCCCAGCCTTGGGCGCACGGCCTTGCCCAGCAAAATGCTGGCCAGCATAAAAAGCAAAAGAAAGGCGGGCAGCAAATAGCGCGGCTGCACCCCCACAATACGGATGGAGTAGAGATCTGTTTCAAAAAAATACATGGCGGCCAGAACCGAGCCCGCATACAGAAGGGCCATTAAAAACAGCGCAATCACCGCCGTATACTTTGTGTCCTCCTTTTGCTGAATACCCAGCGCCGAGGCCGCCGAGAGGGACAGTACCGAAAGCCCTCCCGCCAGCGGGATGGAGAGGTCCATCCAGCCAAACTCTCCCAGGCGGAAAAGATAGGCCGCGTTTTCGTATACAGTAAGCGCGGCGCGGGCCACAAAGGCGGGCAGGTGGCTTAGGGCAAAGCGTATCTGCCCGGCGGGGTCGGCCTCGGCCCCCATACCGCGGGGCAGCACGGCGGGGTAGCCATGCACAAACAGGCCGTTTAGCTGCCCCATGGCAAAATAGGCCAAAAGCCCCGCCGCCAAAAGCACCCCCACCGCCGGCCAGGGGCGCAGGCGGCTTTTCCAGCGCGCGGGGGGAATTAACAGCAGCAAAGCCACCAGCACCACGCTGGTGGGCTTTAACAGCGTGGCAAAAAGCGCCGCCACCCCAAAGGCCACCACATCTCGCGTAAAAATTTCCGCCTTGCAAAAATAGCTTAGCTGCAAATAGTAAAGGGCCAAAAGCACGCTATCGTACGAGAGGGAGGCCCCCATAAACAGCGAGAGCGGCAGCAGCGCAAAGGCAAAAAACACCCCCCTGTATTTATCGCAGTTGCGAAAGGTGAAGTAGCATAAAACCGAATATAAAATCAAATTGGCCAGCCGCGCGGCATACATCTGCCCCAGGGCCGAAAAACCCAGCAACCTTGCGGTGGCCATCCCCAGCGCCTGGGGCAAAAACTGCAAGACCATAAAGGCCACAGGCTCCCGCTGGGGGCTTTCGGCCTGTTGGCCGCTTTGCAGCGCGGCCTTGTACTCCGCCAGAGCGCTAACGGGCAGGGGGGCCCCTTCATACTTTACACTGTGGTTCAGCATACCGGGGAAGTTTTGCAAAAGCAGATTCACATCCCGTGGGTATCCACGGTTGTAATCGAAGTCAAATTTCCCTGTGGAGATGCTGTAGCTGCGCAAAAAATAGCCGGTTTCATCGGGCGCTTGCAGCGGGGCATTGGCAAAACAGAACAAAAGCCCCAATAGAAAAACGCACAAAGCGGCTTTTAAGCAAAGTTTATGGCGCAGCAGGCGGCAAAGCAGAAACAGCGCCAGGTATAAAAGGCTAAAAACGCCCGCCACGGCGGCGGTAAGGGGTAAAGCGGGCAGGCCTTCCAGCAAAAAGGCCACCCGCCAGTAATACACAAGCCCCACCGCAAAAAGCAGGACGCCCGCATAACCCAGCAGCCAGCGTGCCACCGGGGGTAGGCGCAGGCGTTTTTTCATTTTGGTATCAGCCATGGGCCACTCCTCTGGGCTGTATGCCAGCAAAAAAATGAGGCATTTTACAGGTTATAGCGCCCGGCTTTAAAATCGGCCAGGTTTTGGCGCAGCCACTGTATGGTGCGGCCAAGCCCCTCTTCAAAGCTGTAGGCCGGGGCCCAGCCCGTCAATTTCTGCAGCTTTTCGGCGCTGCCCAAAAGGCGCTCCACCTCACTTTTTTCGGGGCGCAGCCGTTCTTCATCGCAAACAATTTTGGCACTGGGGCGTATTTGGCGTATCAGTTCTTCGGCCAGTTCCCCAATGGATATCTCCCGCCCGGTGGCGATGTTGATTTCCTCCCCTACGGCCTTATCACAGCCAGCAATGGCCATAAAACCGCGGGCGGTGTCCTCCACATAGTTAAAATCCCTGGTGGGGTGCAGGCTGCCCAGGCGTATTTCATCCCTGCCAGAAAGCAACTGGGTGATGATGGTTGGGATAACCGCCCGTGCGCTTTGCCTGGGGCCGTAGGTGTTAAAGGGCCGCACTATGGTAAGGGGCAGGGCAAAACTGCGGTAAAAACTTTCGGCCAGCCGGTCGGCCCCAATTTTGGTGGCCGAATAGGGGCTTTGCCCCTGGAAGGGGTGGTTTTCATCGATGGGCACATACCGCGCCGTGCCGTACACCTCGCTGGTGCTGGTTACCAAAAGGCGCTTCGTGCCAAGGTCCCGCGCGGCGTTCAGCACGTTCAGGGTGCCCTTTATATTCGTATCCACATAACTATCGGGGCTATGGTAGCTAAAGGGTATGGCAATCAGGGCGGCCAGATGGTAAACCGTATCCTGCCCTTCCATGGCCACCCGCACACCGTGCGGGTCGCGGATATCGCCCATAAAAATTTCAATCTCGCTTACAATTTCGCTGGGCAGGCTATCCAGCCAGCCCCACTTTCCAAACGAGTTATAGTAGCAAAAAGCCTTCACTTTTTCGCCTTTTTTTACAAGGGCCTCGGTGAGGTGGCTGCCAATAAAGCCGTCGGCCCCTGTTACCATTACGCTGTTTGCCATGCATACCTCCGCTTGCCGCCATACGCGCCCAAAACACGCCGCGCACCGGCAGGGTATTCTATTACTCCTGTATGCAGCAGTAATACTATTCGTTTTAGTATACAATAGCCCCCCCTTTTTTTCAACTTTTGGCACTTCGCCCCCCTTATCCTGTGGCCCGCGCCGCCCCGCCTTGAAGTGGGCGATGGTTTATGCTATTCTATATGGGATTCAATAGAATCTCTACCGTGGAAGTTTGCGTACATTTTTCTGGCGTATGAGGCAAACTTCTACCGAAACGGAGGCAAACCATTTGGGAAAATTTAAATTTATAGAGACCGACCTGCCCGGCATGTTGCTGGTGGAGCCCACGGTTTTTGGCGATAACCGCGGATATTTTATGGAGACCTTCCACCTTGAGGAATTTGCCGCCGCCGGTATTGACGCGCCCTTTGTGCAGGACAACCAAAGCAGTTCGGTTTTTGGGGTGCTGCGGGGCCTGCATTTTCAAACGGAGCACACCCAGGGCAAGTTGGTACGGGTGATTCAGGGCCGCGTTTTTGACGTTGGGGTGGATATCCGCCCCGGCAGCCCCCACTTTGGCGCCTGGGCCGCCGCCGAATTGAGCGATGAAAACAAACGCCAGCTTTGGGTGCCGCCGGGCTTTGCCCACGGTTTTTTGGTTTTGAGCGAGACGGCGGCTTTTACTTACAAATGCACCGATATCTACTGCCCCAGCGCCGAGGGGGGCATCCGCTTTGACGACGCGGACATTGGCATAAAATGGCCGGAAATTGACGCGCCGCCACGCCTGAGTGAAAAAGACGCCGCCCTGCCCACTTTAAAAGAGCAGGATTTTACCGTTTTTGAAAGGTGGCTGGGCTAGATGGCCGCCTATATCAAAAGCACCCTAACGGTTTTTGGGCGTTATTACTACCTGCTGGTAAATTTGGTGCAGCGAGATTTAAAGGTAAAATACCGCCGCAGCGCCCTGGGCTTTTTGTGGAGTTTTTTAAACCCCATCCTCATGATGCTGATTATGGCCGCGGTGTTTATGTATATGTTCCGCTTTCAAATTGAGTATTTCCCCGTGTATCTGTTAAGCGGTCAACTCATGTTCAATTTTTTTAACGCCGCCACCTCCACCGCCATGACCTCGATTGTGGGCTACAGCGGGCTGATTAAAAAGGTCTACATCCCCAAATACATCTTCCCCTTTGAAAAAGTGGTATTTGAATTTATCAACGCTTTGTTTGCCATGGTCGCCCTGTTTGTGGTCATTTTGGCCACCCGCGCGCCCATCACCCCTTGGATGCTGCTTTTCCCCATTCCACTTCTGCTTCTGTTTTTTTTCAGCCTCGGCACTGGGCTCATCCTCTCCACCCTGGTGGTGTTCTTTCGCGATATGCAGCACCTGTACGCGGTAATTGTGGTGGCTTTAAACTACCTCACCCCCATTTTTTACCCCGCCAGCCAACTGCCCCCCTGGATGCAAACCGCCATAAAGTTTAACCCGCTGTTTTGGTATGTGGCCATGTTCCGCCAGGTGGTGCTGTATGGCGAGGCCCCCACCCCCACCACCTGGATTTGCTGCCTGTTTAGCAGCGCCGTGGCCCTGGTTTTGGGCCTGCTTATTTTTAAGCGCAAACAGGATAAATTTATTCTCTATATTTAACATATACAGTATAACTTTATAATAACGTGAAGATTCCATTGCGATAGCTCGGCCGTGGTTTTTAACACAGCAGCCGCTTGTACCCTTCCCCCTTAACCCCGCCCGAAAGGAGGCCTGCGCCTTGCCCCATACCATGATTGAGGTAGAGAATGTCTCGATGCGATTCAACATGGCAAAAGAGCGTGTGGACAGCCTGAAAGAGTTGTTTATCCGCCGAGCCAAGGGAACGCTGAAATTTGAGGAATTTTACGCCCTCACCAATGTCTCGCTGCGGGTGGAAAAGGGCGATGTATATGGGCTGGTGGGGCTAAACGGCTCGGGCAAATCCACCCTGCTAAAAATTATTGCCGGGGTGATGAAGCCCTCGCAGGGCAGTTGCCGGGTTACGGGCACCGTAGCCCCCCTTATTGAACTGGGCGCGGGCTTTGACCCCGACCTCACCGCGCGGGAGAACATCTTTTTAAACGGCACAGTACTGGGGATGAAGCCCGCCTACCTACAGGAAAAATTTGACGAAATTGTAGATTTTGCCGAACTTGCGAGCTTCCTGGATATCCCGGTGAAAAACTATTCCTCGGGCATGGTGGCACGCCTGGCTTTCTCCATCGCCACCGTTATGGACCCCGATATCCTCATCTGCGACGAAATCCTCTCGGTGGGGGATTTTCTCTTCCGCGAAAAATGCCATGGGCGAATTAGCCAGATGATAGACAGCGGCACCACGGTGCTGCTGGTAAGCCACGACGTGGGCGTGGTGGAGCAGTTTTGCAACAAGGCCTGCTGGCTGAGCCACGGGCGGGTAATTGCCCAGGGCAACTGCGCCGGTGTGGTGAACGATTATCAGGAAAATGCCCGCATTGGCATCAGCCTGGAAAAGGAAAATCAGCAGCCCCTGCCCAAGGAAAAACCCGCTGCCGGGCAGGCCCAACAAGCCATTAAAATTCGCAGCGACGACGAGGAGATTGGTTAATGGCCGCCACACCCCGCGAAGACCCCACTATAGGCCAGGATTCCCTTGGCAAAGCCCTGCGGCGCAACGCTTCGCCCGCCCGTTTGGGAGGGCTTTTGCGCAGGGGCGCCGGTATACTGCGGCAACAGGGCCCCCAGCAACTTTGGCGGGAAATTTTATACCGTTACCGCCTGGCTACCGGGGGGGATTACTGGCCCTACCACGCCGATATTCCCCTGCGGCGGGAGGTGCGCGCCCAGCGCAGGGCCGAATTTGCCTACCGGCCCCTCATCTCGGTGGTGGTGCCGCTATATAACCCCCCGCTGCGCCATTTGCAGGACCTTTTGCACAGCGTTTGCGGGCAAACCTATACCGAGTGGGAACTGATTTTGGTGGACGGCAGCAGCCAGGGACAGGCCGAAAACCACCGCCTTGTGCAACGCTACCGCGAAAAGAACCCCCGGGTGCGCTATACGCGGTTATACAAAAACCAAGGCATTGCCGCCAACACAAACCTGGGCATTGCCGAAAGCGAAGGCGACTACCTGCTGCTTTTGGACCACGACGACGTGCTGGCCATAGGGGCGCTGTATGAAGTGGCAAAGGCCATAAACGAGACCGGGGCCGACCTGCTTTATTCCGACGAGGCCGTTTTGAGCCACGACCTAAAAAAATTGTTCGCCTTCCACTTTAAGCCCGATTTTGGCCCCGATACCCTACGGGGCTGCAATTACATCACCCACCTGTGCGCTTTTAGCTACCGCCTGCTGGAGAGCGTTGGCGGCACCGAACAGGAGGGGCTGGACGGCGCGCAGGACTACGACTTAATTTTGCGGCTGAGCGAAAAGGCCCAGTGCATCCACCATATACCCAAGGTACTGTATTACTGGCGACGGCACGAAAACTCCACGGCGAAGGATATCCTGCAAAAACCCGAGGCCGTTAAGGCCGGGGAGATGGCCCTGCAAAGCCATTTGGGCCGGGTAAGCCTGGACGGGGAGGCCATGAGCCTGGCGGGCTGCCCCGGCGCCTACCGGGTACGCTACGAGGTGTGGGGCCGCCCCCTGGTCTCCATCCTCATCCCAAACAGCGACCATGTGGAGGATTTGCACCGCTGTGTGGAATCCATCTACCAAAGGGCGGGCTACACCCGTTATGAAGTGCTGATTTTGGACAACAACTCCAGCGACCCGGCCACCGAAAGCTATTACCTGGAGGCCGAGGCCCGCCACGGCACCCTGCGGGTGCTGCGCTACAAGGGCGGCTTTAACTTTGCCGCCATATGCAACTTTGGGGTGGCCCGCTGCGTGGGCGACCATATCCTGCTGCTGAACAACGACATACAAATTACCAGTGAAGATTTTGTGCGCGAGATGCTAAGCTACAGCCAGCGGCCCGATGTTGGGGCCGTGGGCGCACTGCTGTACTACCCAGACGACAAGGTGCAGCACGCGGGGCTGTTCATTGGCATTGGGGGCACGGCCGGGGTAAACCACAAAGGCCACCTGCGCGGCAACGGTGGAGACATGTACCGTCTGCGCACCACCCAAAACCTTTGCGCTGTTACGGGGGCCGCACTTATGGTAAAACGCAGCCTGTACGAGGAGGTTGGCGGCATGGACGCCGGGCACTTTGCCATTGCATTTAACGACGTGGATTTTTGCCTGAAACTTTGGCAGCGCGGCTACTGGAATGTGTACACCCCTTTTGCCGAGGCCTACCACTATGAGAGCAAGAGCCGGGGCTATGACCTGAGCGGCCCCGCCAAGATTCGTTTTGACGGCGAAGCCGCCCACTTCCGCGAAAAATATGCCGCCCTTTTGCAAAAGGGCGACCCCTTTTATAACCCCCACCTGACCCTGCGGCACGAAAACTATGGTTTGCGTTAGAGGTAAAAACATATGCCACAGCCCGAGGAAATGCGGCAAAAACTGAAAAAAAAGCGCAGCGCCGAACTGCGCGCCTATTTTTTTGAAATTACACAAAAAGAGGGCTTTTTTGCTGCAATTTCCCGCACCATGCACTACTTTAAACGGCGATATGTAAAAAAGCGGGGGCGCTTTTTGCCAAAGCAGGCCGTTTTGGCACAGCAGCGCCAGGCCGATACCTCCGCCTGGCCCAAACTGAGCCTGTGCGTGCCGGTGTATAACCCACCCCGCCAGTATTTTGAGGAACTGCTGCAATCCATTTTGGGACAAACCTACCCAAACTGGGAGCTTTGCCTGGCCGATGCCAGCGAAGAAAACTCCTTTGTGCCCGAACTGATTGAGCGGTATCAAGACGGGAAAATTCACTACCGGGCCGTGGAAAACCGGGGCATTGCGGCCAACACAAACCTGGCCGCGGCGCTGGCCAGCGGGCCCTACCTTGTTTTTGCAGACCATGACGACATACTTGCGCCCAATGCGCTGTACGAGATAGCCGCCCAGATTGACAAATATGGAGACGGGATGCTGTACAGCGACGAGGCTCTTTTTACAAACAACTGGCTGTACCCCGGCGCAGGGCATTTCAAGCCGAACTATTCCCCCCAATACCTATTGAATGTTAACTATATAGGGCATCTGGTTGCCGTGCGGCGGGACCTTTTTGACAAAGTGGGAGGCTTACACAGTGAATATGACGGTGCGCAGGACCATGACTTCAACCTGCGCGTGCTGGAAATAACCGGTACGGCGCGGCACATCCCCAAGGTGCTGTACTACTGGCGGCAGCATGAGGATTCTACAAGCATGGGGCTTGCGGCAAAGCCCTATGTGGCCGAGGCCGCAAAGCGTGCCATCCGCGACCATCTGCGCCGCATTGGTATCAAGGCGCGGGTGGTGGAAGGGCTCTTTCCCTCCACCTACAAGGTGTACTACGATATCAAGGGCCGCCCGCTCATCTCCATCATCATACCAAGCTGCGACCATATTAAGGACCTGGACCGCTGCCTGCGCTCCATCTACGGCAAAACCCGTTACCTGCAATTTGAGGTGATTGTGGTGGAAAACAACTCCCAAAATGTGGAAACCTTCAACTACTACCAGCAGCTTTCGGGGGCTTTCCCACGCTGCAAGGTGATGGTATACGAGGGCGGCGGCTTCAATTTTTCCATGATATGCAACTTTGGCAGGCAGGCCGCAGGCGGGCAGTACCTTTTGTTTTTGAATAACGACACCGAAGTGATTAGCCCCGATTGGCTGGAGGAGATGCTGGGCCTCTGCCAGCTGGAGGAGGTGGGCGCCGTGGGGGCCCTGCTGTACTACCCCGACAACACCGTGCAGCACGCGGGGGTGATTACGGGGCTTGGGGGCTACGCCGGGCACAGCCATAAATACGCACTGCGGGGCAAAAGCGGGTATATGTTCCGCCAGGCCTGCGTGCAAGAACTTTCGGCCGTAACCGGGGCTTGCATGATGGTGAAAACTTTGGTTTTTGATAAGGCCGGCGGTTTTGACGCCGAATTTCCCGTGGCCTACAACGATGTGGACCTCTGCCTGCGGATACGCGAACAGGGAGAAAGCGTGGTGTTTACCCCCTACGCCGAATTATACCATTATGAGAGCAAAAGCCGCGGCAGCGACGAAGATGGCGAGGCCGCCCAGCGTTTTGCGGGCGAGCAGGCCCTATTGGAGCAGCGCTATGGCGCAGCCCTGCTGGACGACCCCTACTACAGCCCCTACCTGACAAGTGACCGGGAGGATTTCTCTGAAAACGATGTACTGCCGGAATAAAATGTTTAGTATAAACGAAACAATAGGAGGATACCCATGAAAAAGCAATTCCGTTCTCTATTTGCCCTGGCTACGGTTTTGGCCCTGGCCCTCACCCTTGCCGCCTGTGGCGGCACCGCACCCAGCGCAGCGGCGGCCAGTTCGGCCCCGCCCGCAGCCTCCTCTGCCAAAGCATCTTCGGCGCCGGCTTCCTCTGCGGCCTCCGCCCCCGCTTCCAGCAGCGCCGCCGGGCAAGACACCGAAAACCTGGCCGACTTTTTGACGGAGGAGCAGGTAAAACTGTATAACGACGCCCGCGACGCCTACCTGCAACTGATAGGCTTTGACCAGGACAAGGGCCTGTATTTTGCCAAAGGCGGCCAGATGGAAACCGCCCAAAACGGTGACGTCACCTATACGCTGGCCACCGGTGAAATTAACACCTATGAGGGCTTTATAGAATATATGAATAGCCTGTTTACCGAGGAATGTTGGAAAGCACTTACAGCGGCGGAGGAAACCTACCCCCTGTTTGCCGATTTTGACGGAAAGCTGGGCATTTTGGACGGCGGCCGCGGCGCCAACATCGAGTATGTAGGCCCCGACCTCTACCGCCTTGCCTACAGCGGCAACGAGGGCATCACCTTTATGGTGATTGGGCAGTACGCCAATTTTGACACAAGCGACCCCTACACCACCGAGTTTCCCATTCAAATGGTGGAAACCCCAAGCGGCTGGCGCATCAACATGTTTAACCTGACCTATTAGAGCAAATGAACAAACTGTAGCGCATAAATACAGGAGAAAGCAGGCGCTGCAAACCAATTTACGAAAGAAGGGCCCCCTTATGCTTTGCCGTGTAGAAATGCCCAGCAACGAACAAATTTTCGGCCGCTTTTACCGCTATAAAACCCTGCGTGGGGGTAGTGGCAGCCGCATGAGCCTGCTGCTGATGCCCATTGTGGTGCTGATCTTTTGTGTCATCCTGGTTTTTACCGGCTCGGGGCTATTGCTGCCGCTGGGGCTGGCGGCCGTGCTGGCCATCTACTTTTATTATTCCCTGTTTATACGCCCCACCTCCCTTTTCAGGGCCAAACCCGGCGCCGCTTTGCAAACCGAAATTACCATTTTTACCGAGACGGGGCTGAACCGCAGCGTCTCCAGCGAAGAGGGGGGCCTGGCCGATACCGAGAGTTTGCAGTATGCCTCGCTGCATATGGCGGTGGAGACAAGCCATGATTTTTACCTTTTTACCTCCCCCAGCCAGGCCATTTTAATTGATAAAGAGTACTTTACCAAAGGCAGCCCCGAGGATTTGCACACCGTGCTGCAAAAGGCATTGGGGGCAAAGTTTAAGGCGAAGTAGGCTTTAACTTTACAGGATTTTGAGGCTGTTGCCGGGCACAAAAGGTAAAGTGTAAAACAATTTGTACCGCAGCCCCTACATTGTTGCAAAAGATTAAACGCTGGAGAAACTCGTTTTCTCCAGCGTTTATTACGGTTTGGGGCTTGTAGCCACCCTTTTATACATTCCATTGTTCTTATTTGGCGTTATTATTTGAGAAATTGCAAAAACAAACCGCTTGAGGCATACAGACCTTATTGGGCAATCCTTTTCCGTAAGGCCGCCAATTCTTCATCATCCCTTAAAAGCGGCTCTAATTCATCCAGTTCCTGTTTTGCCTCCGCTTTTCTTTCGGCATCCAATAGAAACGAAATCCAAACTTTTTTAAAATAGATATATGTCGGTATGTTCTCTGCTGCGGCGGCAAGATTCTGCCCCAGCGTCATGTAGCTTTCTTCATCTTCGGCTTCTATGGTAACACCCGTAACCGATAAAAAAGCCTCCAGCGCCCTTAGGTAGTTTTCCTGCATAATCCAAGTAAGCGTATTCCTAAATAGCAACGCAAAATTTCCGCTTAGGCCTTGAAGTAAAGGGTACTTTTGCAGCAAAGAGGTGATCTGGCTATCCATGTCTAAAGCCCTAGCAGATTCAGGCCTTTCTTTTTTTATACCACACAGGAGTGCAAAAATTTCTGCATCAGTTTTGTTTAAAGCGATATTTGCCCGAATTTCCAGCTTTGACAAAGACGGAATGTCCATTTTACTCCGCTTATGCCATCTTTGAAGCCGCTTGACAATTGGTTCATACTGAGCCTTTAGCAAATCATTTAGCATTTCTGGAATTTTCATGATAATAAACTGTAAGCCCGCATGGTCCACCAAGCTGGGCAAACCGCTATACAACACTTCCAAAATACTTGCCGTCATATCGGCCCCATCTTCTGTACGGCAGGCTGGTAGCGCCAAAAGTTCCCGGCTGGTTTCACACTTTAACTTTTCCAGTAAGGCATCTGCATCGGCAACATAGGTATGCTTATGCCCATACAATTCTTTTGTGTACTCACAGCTATAAATAGTAAAAATCGATTCAATTTTTTCTTTTGGGGCAAGCTGTGAATGAAACACAACCTTTTCTGTGTCACTAATGGCATTATAGTACACAAAGTCTAAAAACTCCCGGTTAAGCAGGCTAACACCACCCGCTTTTTCCGTCAGGAAATCCAGTGCATCCTCCATAAGAATACAGTCACATTCTATGCGCTGCGGGTGCATTTGGTAGGACCTTGACGCAAAGGAGATATAGTAATCGTACAGGGCTTTTGCGTATATACCCACCTTTTTTGCCTTGCGCAAGCACTGAAAGACAATATAGGTGTCTCCACCGTAGGCACGCGGAAAGTGGCTTGGAAATTGTGAATAGAGTATTCTGTTATGGGCGGATCTCCCCGTGTATAGTTTTGCCCAGCCTGTTCTCATGAACTGATAGTACTCTGGAAAATATTCCGAAAATTTCTCCGCCGTGTCCAATATCAGGTTTTCTTTTACTAACCGAGCTTTTCCTTTTACCCCGGTTTTCCCATCGATAAACTCGTTACCGCAAGCGGCAAAGTCAAGGTCGTTTTTATTTACAAACTCTATCATTTCCGCCAAAAAGCTTGGGGCCAGGGCATCATCCGCATCCAACAGGCAAAAGTAGTCGTCATCCGCAATTGTATGCGGCAGAAAGGCATATTCTTCGTTCTGGCTCCAGTCGTGGTTCACCTTGTTGCAAGACACCACAATTCGGGGGTCCTGCCGGGCAAACCTTTCTACTATCTCCCCGGTTTTATCGGTGGAGGCATTATTGCAAACATAATAGTAAAAATCGGTATAGGTTTGCTGTAATACGCTTTTTATACAACGTTCTATAGTATTTTCTGCATTATAGGCACAGGTGGCAACATATACTTTTCCCATTTTACTTTATCAACTCCACAGCATTGCCGGTTGCCGTTTTTCTATAGGCCGGCATAAGCGCCTCCAGCTGGTTTTTCAGTTTGGTTTCCTCTAGCAAAAGCCGCTTAAACGGCTCTACCATGCTCTTTTCGTCCCCGATACTATCCAATTGTAAAAACTGGCTTTCCATCCCTAAATCATGGGCGATGCCACTGGCCTTGGCACTGTAACCAACTGCAAGGGTGGGAATACAGGACGAATAGGCCGCAATACAGGCGTGCGTACGGGTTGCCGCACAAAAGCGCGCTTTTGAAATGATGTATTTATACTCCCTTGCGGAGAGCTGGCCCGATATCATTGCCACACGGTCACTGGCAAGGTTTAACTCAGCCAAAATATCACAGTCGTTATCCATTGGCATTACCACGTGTGGTACCAAGGCGATATTCAAGTCGGTTTCAGCCAGCACATAGTCTATCAGTTTTTGAAAAGCCCCAAATACTTTCGGGTTTCTGCGAACCACCAAAGGGCTTATATTCACGGCCAAATAGTTGTGAAAGGGCAACTGAGTTTTTTGCGCATCCAACTTAAAGGCGATATCCGCCATCTGCACCACGCCTGAACACCCACATTTTTCCAAAGCCTCCACCGTTGTTGATTCTCTGGCAAATATAGCGTGGTGGGTACGTAAAACCTCTGCCATTTCCGCATTTAACATAGAGGGCTCAAGCGAGCAGCTCCACAAGATACTTCTTGCACCGCGTGCCAAGGCCGCCTTATGAATAAACGCATAACGTTCCCAATTTGGGTAACAGTAGTTGTCTCCGCCCACATGCAGGCAGGTGGTGGTAGGTGATATGCTAGCAACAGCAGCAGCATACATTTCGCCCCAGCTTTTCCCCGCCATGTTGCTTTGCAGCAGTGTATCAGCCGGTAGGGCAAACTCTTTATCCTGGCCTGCAAAATGGGTGGCTACTGTAATCGTACAACCCGGTGAACATTCGCGCAAAAGCTGAATGGTGCAGCGTGTTGCCGCTTCTGCCCCATGGTTATAGCAACCACCATGCCCATAAAGCAGGTAGTGCTTCTTCAAAGCTTTTCCACTCCGTTTTTTAATTCTTCCCGCGTTAGCTGGGCGGCCGCCGGATAATGCTTTGCCTCTTTTCTTTTTCCCACACAATACGCACAAGCTGGCGTATAGGGCGCGTTTAAAATATCTTGAATATTTTGCCGCTTTTCTATGATGCTTTTATCACTGTACATATCGACATAAGAAAGTTCATTTTTTTTCACAATGCCCAGTTCAACCCGCCGTGCCACGCGGTAACACATGTAAAGTTCCCCTAGGCGTATCGCAAGGTTTCCGTCCTTGCGGTAGCCACATTCTCTGGCATTCGCAATCAAATCATCTTCCGTTTGATGTTTGTAGGTATGGTCTGTAAAATCCAGCCAACCCCCAAAATGCATATCCTCCCCGTGGTACGGAATAACCCGGTAGGCAATATCATCGGCCGCCAAAATCTCTACCAGTTGCTCTACTTTTGCAGATAGCGCGGGCCCATAGTCGCTAATATTCACCTGCACGCTCTCACGGTGGTTTTTTAAAACTTCCAGCAAATTATCGGAAGGCAAAAGCGTTCCATTGGTGGTTAAAAGTATTTTTCCTATCCTGTTTTTGTAGCTTGCTACCTCTTGTACAATGGCGGGCAAGTCTTTGTGCATCAATGGCTCGCCACCCTGAATATTGAGGGTTCCTACAGAATCTACCAAAGAAAAAAATGAATGGACGGATTTTGTTACCTCGGCAAGCGTATAATCCTGGGGCTTTTGGTAATAGGGTGCATATACCAGGCACAATTTACAGCTTAATGTGCAGCGCAGTGAAACAATCAAAGCGCACTGGTGAACGTAGAGGGTTTTATCCATCATACCGTAAACTCCTTAAGGCAGTTGTTCCGCAGGCATAAACCGAACGCTGTCATCACACTGTCCATCACAAAATTTGCAGGCGCGCAGCACTTTTAAGGAGTAACGCTCCGTGATCCGCGCTCGTATCTCATCGTCCGTATAGCTTGTATCAAACAAATCCACGGCTTCACATGGGTCCAAGGGGATATAGCCCAGTTCAATACACCTGCGTGTTTGCGGGCAGGGATATATTACCCCATCGTTTACACAGCTGACAAATTCCAGTTTTTGGGGCAATGAGCATCTGTTAAAAACCTTTTGCGCGTCCTCGTCGCTTCGCCCCTCTTTTATTCCTACCCCCCAGTCAACCCATCCATTGCAGTGCATGTCTTCGGTATGGTAATCCCGCAGTTCTATTTGTGCTTTGGGTAGGACCTCTTTGGCCTGCTGCGCCAAGGCCTTTGCATTGCGCGATAACTGGGGGCCATAATTATCAATCACAAACTTCACCCTGCCGGGGTAAATCTTAAAAGCGTCCATTACATCAGCCGATGGAATAATAGTGCCATTGGTAAATAGTTCCAAGGTGCCTATTTGGTTTGCATATTTGTATAGCCTTTGCACCAAAAATCCAAGGTCATTTCGCAACAAAGGCTCACCGCCGGTCAGTGAAAAATGGCCGATATATCTTACAATTTCAAAAAAACGATCCGCCTGTTGACACAGCGTTTCTATACTGGGGTGCCACGGATTTGTGTAGTAGGGCGCATGTGCAGCACAGAGTTTACATTTTAAATTGCAGCGCATTGTAACATAAAAGCCGCCGCGTGGCATCTTTACTTCCATAAATCTAAATCCCCTTATGATAAGTACATTTTCACAGTTGTTCGGCCGCTTTATACCGCACACTATCGTCACAAATTCCATTGCAGTAGGCACAAGCCGAAAGGTAATCCACCTTATATAGAGCCTGTATTTTGTTCCGAATCTCCTCGCTAGACAGGTTTTCATCAAATAGATCAAACACTTCCCCAGGGTCTGCCTCCAACACCCCAAGATCAATAAGCCTGCGTAGCTGTGTGCAGGAGAATAACTTTCCGTTCACCATTGAGGTGCAAAAATCAAGCTTTTGGGGGTAAGAGCATTTTGCAAACAGCTTTTTTGCATCCTCATCACTTTTACGCACACTCTTATGAGAGATGCCATAATCCACCCAGCCACCACAGTGCATAGAATCTGAGTGATAATCACGCAATATCACATTCGCCCCAGGAATAGTTTTGAAGGCCTGCGCAACTTCTGCCGCATGTATGGATTTATCTTTTCCGTAATCGTCTACCAGCAGGTTGAGCTTTTTGCCAAACGGCAATAGGCTTTTTAGCACATCCTCGGTGGGCAGTATACTTCCGTTGGTAATGATTTCAAATCTATCCATTCTGTCTTGATACCGGCTAACATACTGTACAATCGCCCCTAAATCTTTATGCAGCAACGGCTCGCCGCCGCTTACAGAAAATAACCGTACATGGTCTACAATTTCAAAGTAGCGGTCAACACAGTTCATCAAATACTCTGCTGTAGGGTGAAAGGGTTTCTCATAGTAAGGGGCATACACAGCACAGAGTTTACATTTTAAATTGCATTTTAAGGTTACATAAAATGCAATTTTTGGCATTTGCAGCTGCTTCATTTTTCCTCCCGGCAAGGCAATTTTTCACATACTAAACAAAATAGCAAACCAAGTCGTGCCCAAAATCTCGGTAAAGGCGCAGGTGTAGGGTGTAGTCCTCCCGCTGAGACAATACATACTTGGGCAGTTCCACAATATCTTTGGGTTTATGGTAGAGGCAAATTGCCATCCTGGGCTTAAAGTTTTTGATACAATGGCCGGCGCCCTTTAGTGCACTCAGTTCAAACCCTTCAATATCCATCTTTATCAGGGTGGGCTTTTCCTCTGCAAACTGGTCCAGGGGTACAATTTCCGCCTTCAAATCGCCCTCAGGCGCAAAGGCGGAATGTCCTCCGATATTCCCCTTGAATGACAGGGTTTGCGCGCTTTCCCCAACGCCTTTATTTACGTTAACAACCTGCCTTAGCATATTTGTGTTTCTTTGCAAAACCTCAAAATTGGCGCCGTCAGGCTCAAATGCAAGCACTTTTTTATATTTCCCCTGCCGCTGCGCATGGAAGGCCAGAACGGTGTCACCATCCTTTGCTCCGCAGTCAAAATACACTTCCTCGTCAAGGGCTGGCAGGATATCTGCTTCGAAATATTGCCGAGAGAGGGGGGAGAGTTTGCCGTGATAGTGCCGCCGGTCTCGGTTTAGTTGGTAGAGCAAATTGGCCATAAAAAGTTCCCGCGAGTCTTGATCTGCACAGTGCTGGTAAATTTGGACGATTGCGTCAATATTCGCTTTGAAATAGTCTAAAACTTCGGTTCTGCCCTCATAGTGCAAAAAATCCGCAAAACAAATATCCTCTTCTAAAACCCCACCACTGAGGCACTGGTCTATCATTTCGTGGTGGTACGCTACCGAGCCTATCACCACCGTTTTATTTTTATCATCTGCCATAGTAGAAAAAGGAACTACCGGCACACCTTCCAGCGTGGTTCCCACCCTTACAGCCGCATTATCCACAAAGCCAAAAACAGTAATATTGTTACGTTCCAGGGTTTGCTTTATCAGTTTGCCCGCAACCCCCGCGCCAAAAATATACAGGTGCTTATTCTGTTTTTGTAGGGCTTTTATACTATCTTCCGCCACATCATTTTGCATCTCAAATAAGTTCTTTATAAATGATATCTCTACTGCATTCATCGATTATTGCCATCCATTTCCACAGTAAATTATAGTCCCATACATCTTTAAAACACAGCTTAACCCTTTTGTATAATATATTTTTGCATCCATTCCCTCTCAAACTGCTGAATATAGGGGCTTGCCATAAATTTCTCCGCGTTCAGGGTAAGTTCCTTTTGAATATGGGCCAATTGGGCCTCACAGCCCGCCAGCCTGTGCGTGGTAATTTTATCACACATTGATATCATATAAGACCACTCACTGTACAAAGCATACTCACCTGCCGCCGGCAATTCCTTCGCAATAAAAAGGGTACGCTCGCGAAACGCTTCCAAATATTCATCCAGCTTTTCACCCGTCCACAGTGTGCTGTTTGTGGTAAAAATAGAGTGGTTGCTCTCGTGCCGACACACGGTGTATTTGGACAAACCACAGTACACCGTGCACCTGGCTTTTGCATACAGCCGGTAGGACATAGAGATATCGTCAAAACGGCAACTGGGCGAAAAGCGGCAGCCATCAAATAAGTTTTTGCGGTAGAGTTTCCCAATAAGCGCGTTATTATATAATTTCCGGCGTAGCAATTCTGTCACGGCTTCTTCGGGGCTCATCACCCTTACCGCAGTGTCAATATCGGCTGGTTGGGCCTCACCGTCTACCATTTTTGTCATACCGCAAACAGCAATATCCGCATCATTTTCTTTCAGTATGCCATGCAAAAACTCCAGCATATCGGCTTCGCAGCTATCGTCATCATCAATAAATAACACAAAGTCACTTTTTGTGGCATCCAGCCCCGTTTGCCGCCCCTGGCCAATATTTAACTTAGGGGTGTGAATCACCTGGATACGGCCATCCTTTTTGGCATAGGCATCGGCAATTTGGCCGCTTGCATCGGCCGAGCCATTATCCACAATGATATACTGAAAATCCTCAAAACTTTGCCCTAGCACCGATTCTATGGCTCTGGCTACCCATTTTTCTCGGTTATAGGTAAGCATAATAACCGTAATGGCCGGGGCAATCTCTCTCATCAAAGCTTCCTCTCAATGTGGCATAATGTTATTATATTTTACGCCATTTCATAATTAATTGCAATACCCCTGTCGCCATGCTATGCCCCTTCCTACATCCTCAGGGCCACCTCGCTGGCAAAATGAATGCATAAAAAGCGGTGCTATGCAAGCACCGCTTTTTAGATTTTAGGAATGTCTGCTTATTCTGCCTTTTTCTAAACACACACCCGCAGCTTTGCCCTGTATTTTTTCCCCTGCTGGCAGATGACCAGGCCCCTTTTAGCAGCCCCCCGCCCGGCATTTTGCAATGGCATCCAGCACGGTTTGCCAGCCCCCGGTGAAGGAGTTTAAAAAAAGCTGCACCGGGCCGTACTCCTCATACTCTTCGGGCGCAAGGCCGTTTAATTCAAACGCCTTACGGAAGGGGGGCAGCTTTTCGCACAGTTCATCCAGCACGCTAAGGGGGGTGGGCTGCCAAAAGCGCTGTACCACGGCGGGGTCTTGCTCCAGCAGTTTATCCGAGGCGCCGAGCCAATTGATGGTGATTTGGGCGGGCGCGCCCACCAGCTCGGTAAAATGGTGCAGCCCGCGCGCCCCGCCACTTATCATCCGCAAGGCGTCGCCGCGCTGCACACGGAGGGCCTCCATCTTTTTGGCCACAGCGCTGCCCGCCTGCCAAAGCACGTCCCCGCTGATATCGATGCCATTCTCTTTTACATAGCCCTGCAAATACTCATCAAAAATACCCGCGATGTGCGAATAGAACAATGTGGGCTTTTTGCCAAGGCCCTGCGTGGCCTTTTTGTATACTTCGGCCACGTCCAGGTACTGGTGCATGGCAAAAATTTCTGTGGAGTTGATGGAAACCCCTTCGGCCAAGAGCACCTCAATGGCCTTTAGCCCCTCGGGCACCACGGGAATTTTGGGGGTGATGTTGGGCAGCTGGGCCGCATTGTGCCGCCCATAGGCAATGATATGTTCGGCCGTCTCGTTGAAGGGGTCGCCCTGGATGCTGACGAAGCCCTGCTGCGCGCCGCTTTGCTTATAAATGGGAAGAAACTTTTCCGCTATGCCGCACACCAATTCGGTTTGCAGTTTTTCGGCCACGGTGGTGTCGTCTTTTTCGGTTTTTATAAGCGCCTCAATGCGGGAAAGGACGTATGGCCCCTCAATGGGGTCGGCCAGCATTTTGGAGGTATAGCTGGGGTTTAAGGTACAGCCCACCGCGCCGCATACCAAGGCCATGTCGGCCTGCTTGCGGCTTGGGTTGTTGATCCAGTAGCGGGTGGGGGTTTGGGCTTGTACGCGCTTAAAATAGTCGTTTTTCATCTTTCTACGTCCTTTCCATGGAGGTTTGCAGATGGCTTATTGCAGTTTGTTCATTTGCTGTAAAGCAAAATAATGGGTACAAAAAAGCAGGCCCAGGGCAAAGGCCCCAAACAAAGCGCACAATTGAGTTACTTTTTTATTTCCCTATTACAGTTTCTCAGGCAAAAATGCTGGGCGCTGCCTGCCCCATAGCGTGGGCCAGGCGCTCTTGGACGGTGCTAACTGGCTGGCTATATTGCAGCACATCGTTTATATGTTCCTTCATCACACGTTTGGCCACCTTCGCATCCTGGGTGGCCACCGCCTCAAAAATGCGCTTGTGAAAGCCAATGGCGTGGTTGCGAAGTTCGCCGTATTCATCAAACAGTTTGAAAAAGCTGGAGGTGTAAGAGCCCATGATGTTGTGCATCATATTATCCAGCAGTTGATTTTGGGAGGCATGGGCCAATTCCAGGTGGAACACCGTATCGTAATAGGATAGTTTTTTGGGGTCGTTCCCGTTTTTTTCCATTTTCTCCAGTGCTTCGGCCATTTTATCCAGGTTGCTCTGGGTGCGCCGCAGCGCCGCAAGTTCAGCAATCTGTACCTCCACCATCGAGCGTACCTCCAGTAGGTCCTTGGATTCTGAGAGCTCCAGCGCCACGCTAAAGGGCAGTTTTTCGGCAATGGTATTCCACTCGTTCACCGTGGTGCCGCGCTTTGTGCGCGAGATAAAGCCCTGGTCGGCCAGCACCTTGTAGGCCTCGCGCAGGGTGCCGCGGCCCACGTTTAAAAACGAGCAAAAGTCATTCTCGTTCGGAAAGGCAAACCCCGGCTCAATATCGCCAGACACAATGAGATAGCGGATTTTTGCCACCAACTGGTCGGCCAAGTTGCCCGACGGCGTCTCCTTCAGGTATTCCAGTGGGTTGCTAGGGTATTTGCTTTTCATCGGTTTACTCTCCCAAAGTCATCAAAATTGCGTTTGTGTGCCTATCCATTATCCACAACACTCTTCAAATATTCCACGCCCAAACGGGGGCTTGTAAGTACCGGGGTTTTGATATGCCCCAGCAGCGGCAACAGCACCGTCATGCTGCCCTGCGCCAGCACAACCACATCATTTTGCGCGGCGGCCTTTTCAATATCCTGCAACACCATGGCATTGTGTTTTTCCACATTTTTGTTCTGTATCAGCTCCATCATGGCGCCTTCCACCAGGTGCAAATCGATGGCAATTTCACGTCCGGCCTTTTTTGCCATGGCTTCTATCAGCCGCACGCTGGGCCCACAGGTGGTTTCCACCGTTGCCACTACCCCAATTTTGGGCCCCAGTTCCACGGCCTTGCGGGCCATGGCCTCATCCACCTTCACAATGGGCACATCGATGAACGGCGCTATCGCATCGGCTACCTCGCCCACGCTGGAACACTGGTTGAGGATGGCGCACACCCCAAGAGACTGAGCCGCCTGATAGTAGCCATATAACCTGCGGCGCACCCCGCTTGTGGGCCCGCCGTTTGCGTTCACCTCGCGTATCAGGCTATCATCAATAATCTGCTGCACCTGAATATCCGGCATCAGTTCGGCGCACAGCGCCGCCAGTTCCGCCGAGGAAACGGCGCTGGTTTGCACAATGGCAATCGATTTTTGCATCTTACCCTCTCCTTTCCCTACTGGGCTTTGTGCCCTGCCGCAGGGGGAGAGGCGGGCCCCTCCAATGCCTGCAGAGTGGCCGTTTTTAGTATTTCTGCCATAGGCAGGCGGTTATCTTTGGTAGAGGCCCCAAGATGGGGGCTGAGCACGGTATTGGGAAGGGTTTTCAGTTCCTCGGTTACGCAGGGCTCGAACTCAAACACATCCAGCGCCGCGCCACCCAAATGCCCCTGCTGCAAAGCCAGGGCCAGGGCGGTCTCATCCACCAGGGCCCCCCGCCCGGTGTTGATGAGGTAGGCGCCCTTTTTCATGGAAAAAAGGCGTTTTTCATCCATCAGGTGGTGGGTGGTTTCATCCAGCTTGCAGTGCAGCGAAAGAAAATCGGCCCTTTGCACCAGTTCTTCCAGCGGCAGGTAGCGGCAACCCAGCTCGCTTTCCAGCGCCGGTTTTGGCCCGTGGGCCGCCGTGTAAAAAACCTGCATGCCAAAGCCTTTAGCCCTGCGGGCCACTGCGGCACCAATGGTTCCAAGGCCCAAAATGCCCAGGGTTTTGCCGTAGATATCGCTGCCCAACAATAGGCCCGCGTTCCACTGCGTGTAATGCCCCTGCCGCACATGGGCATCCGCCTCGGGGATGCGCCTGGCCACGGCCAACAGCAGCGCTAGGGTAAGGTCGGCCGTATTCTCATAAATTTCCCCCTGCACGGTGCACAGGGCAATGTTGCGGCTTTGGGCGTATACTGCATCAATATTATACGTGCTGCCCGCAAACAGGCTAATCACCCGAAGCTTCGGCGCGGCGTCTATCAGTTCACGGTCAAACACGTCGTCCAGGTTCAGCACCACTGCATCGGCGTCAGCAAGGTGCTCTTTCATTTGTTCTTTCGATGGATTTTGGCCGCTTTTGTCCACATCCAGCCGGTAGCCCTGGGGCCAATTTTCCATCAGTGGCTGGGGAAACGGTGCAGGCATATAAATTTTCATGCGTGGCTCCTGTTTCTTAAATGGTATTATACACTCTTTGCCGCGGGTTGTACATGCGTGCGCCGCAAATGGCTTTTGCCATTCGGCCACGCCCGCGCGCGTCACTGCTCGGTAAAACCGCCGTCGGCCACAAGCGAAGCGCCCGTCATAAATGCGGTCTCATCCGAGGCCAAAAATACAGCGGCGTTCGCAATTTCTTCGGGCTCTCCAAAGCGGCCCAGCGGGCGGGCTGTGCGATACCACTCGCGGTATTCGCCGGGGTTCTGCTGCGCCAAAATGATCTTCTCGGTCATCTCGGTATGAATGACGCCGGGGACGAGAAAATTGGCCCGGATGTTATAGGGGGCGTAATCGATGGCTATGCTGCGCGTGAGGGCGGGCACAGCCCCCTTTGCGGCGCAGTAGGCCGCCAGCCCCCTAAGGCCCACCAGCGCCCCAGGGGACGCGGTATTGATGACCACCCCATCCTTTTGGCGCATCATCACCGGCAGGGTGTATTTGCAACATAAAAACATGCCCGTTACATTGACGGCAAACACCCTCTCCCAGTCCTCGGGGGCCGTCTCGTGCAGTTTGGCCGCATGGTTTAGCCCGGCGTTGTTGAACAGCACTTTTATGCTGCCAAAAGCTTCTTGCGTGCCCTCCACCAGGGTTTTCACCTGGGCTTCGTCGGTGAGGTCTATACAAAAGCCCACCACATCCGGGCTTATTTTTTTCCCCAAGGCCAGCGTTTCCTGTAAGGCGGCTTCATGAATATCCGCCACAGCCACCTTGGCCCCCTCTTGCAAAAAACGCAGCACGCTGGCCCGGCCCATACCACTGCCGCCCCCGGTGATGATGGCGGTTTTCCCTTTTAGTCTCACCCAGTCTCTCCCCTTTACAAAATTTGTTGTTTGTAGGCCTATTGGGCCAGGTAGCCGCCATCCACCACCAGCGAAGCGCCCGTCATAAAAGCGGTTTCGCCCGAAGCGAGGTACACGGCGGCCATGGCAATTTCGGCCTCAGTACCAAAGCGGTGCAGCGGGTTATTGGTGCGCATCCCCTCTTCATAGGCGGCGGGGCTTGGCTGCTGGTCTATCACCTTTTTTGTCATCTCGGTCATAATAACGCCGGGGATGAGGTAGTTTGCCCGGATGTTGTAGGGGGCGTAATCCACGGCAATACTGCGGGTGAGGGCGATGACCGCCCCTTTGGAGGCGCTGTAGGCAGCCAGGCCCTTTAAGGCGGCGGCCCCCCCGCCCGACGAGGTGTTGATGACCACCCCTTCCCTCGCCCGCATCATTACAGGCAGGGCATATTTGCAGGTTAAAAACATGCTGCGCACATTCACCGCAAACATTTTGTTCCACTCTTCCAAGCTGGTTTCGTGCAAAACTGCGGGCAGGTTGATGCCAAGATTATTAAAAAGTACCGAAACCCCGCCAAAGCTTGCGCAGGTTTTTACCACCAGGGCTTCGCAGTCCTTTTCACTGGCCATATCCCCGGCAAAGCCCAGAATATCCGGGGATATTTTTTTGCCTTCCTCCACCGTCTGTTTTAAAGCTTCGGCCTGAATATCGCCAATGACCACTTTGGCCCCCTGGCGCAAAAACTCCAGGGCGGCGGCCTTACCCATGCCGCCGGCCCCGCCGGTGATGATGGCCACCTTTCCGCAAAGCCGCTTTTTGTCCTCCATTTTCAGGCACCCTTTCCTCTGTTTTTCTATGTCGGGCGAACTGGCATCGTTTTTTGTGCTTGGCCTTGTGGGGGCGTGTACACCCTTAATAAGGCAGTGCCTGCAACAGCTTTTGGCCAAAGGGCACGCGCAGCAGGGTTTTTTCCAACTGACGTGCGGCCTCGGCCGCTACAGAGGCGCTATCCAGCTTGGTAAAATAGCCGTTTTGGTATAAAATCTCACCGTCCACAATCGTTGTGTCCACGTCCCCGCTTTTCATCGAGTAGACAATTTGCCCCTGCACCGGCACACCCGCCAGGGGCAGGGCGTGCAAAGCGCCGCGGCGCAGCAACACCACGTCGGCTTTTTTCCCCGCCTCCAGGCTGCCCAGTTCCTTTTCCAGGCCCAGGGTTTTGGCCCCACCCAGTGTGGCCATCTCCAAAACGGTTTGGGCGTCCATGCTGGTGGGGCCGCAGCGGGGTTTGTGTATCAGGCTTGCCAGGCGCATCTCCTGAAAGATATCCAGATTGTTGTTGCAGGGCGCGCCATCGGCCCCAAGCGAAATACAAACCCCTTCCTCCAGCAGTTCGGGCACCCGGCAAAAACCGCTGGCCAGCTTCATATTGGCCGAGGGGCAGTGCGCAATTTTAACCCCCCGCCGTTTTACCAGTTCTACTTCATCTGGGGCCAGGTGAATGGCATGGGCCACCACAAGGTTTTCCCCCGTCAGCTTTTGCTGTTCCAAAAGTTCGATATCCCCAAGGCCGGTCTCACTTTTTAGCCAGGCCGAAAGGGGCCCGTTTTCGGAGACATGCGTGTGTACCAAAAGCCCGTTTTCCTTGGCAAAGCGGCGGCTATGCTCCATCAGCCAAGGCGAGCAGTTGCGCGCCCCACGCGGCATTACAGCCGTGCCCAGCCGCCCGTTTCCCCTGCCCTGCCACTCACGGTGCAACCGCTGGGTCTCGGTCAGGCTCTCTTCACTCGTCAGCCCGCGCATCTCGGTGCCGGGTTCTGTAACGTCCATCATGGCGTTGGCCGATATGCAGCGAAAGCCGCTCTCCACAATGGCGTCGTACACACCGTCTGTATGGCGGGTGGTCTCCATGGAAAGGGCCGTGGTGGTGCCCCCCGCCAAAAGCTCGGCAATGCCCAGCATGGCCGAAGCGCGAATGGAGGCCCCGTCGTGGGCGCTTTCAAAAGGCCAGATGCGCTGCTTTAGCCAGTCCACCACATCGGTGTCGTCCGCCAGGCCCCGAAACAATACCTGGCAGAGGTGGATGTGCGTTTGGATAAAACCCGGCAACACCGCCATGCCCCCGGCGTCTATCACCACATCGGCGCTGGCGCGGGGGGTGCCCACCTCGGCAATGCGCCCGTTTTTCAAATACAGGTTGCCGGTAAAAATGCGGCGTTTTTCATCCATGGTGACCAAAAGGCCATTTTGTATCAAAATGGTGCCGGTTTTTGCCATGTTGTCTCCTCCTGCGTAGGTAGCCTTTACTGTTTTAAGTAGGGTTTGCCCACCTGTTTTGGGCCCACGGCCTTACCCACAAAACCCGCTAGGGCAATGATGGTTAAAATGTACGGGATGCTGAGGAGGAAATCGGTGGGGACGGGCCAGCCTGCGGACTGAATGGACATCTGCACCGCGTCGGCAAAGCCGAACAAAAGTGCGGCCCACATCACCCCAATGGGTTTCCATTTGCCAAAAATCATGGCCGCCATGGCCATAAAGCCCCTGCCTGCCGTCATGTTTTTTACAAACATCGAAACCTGGCACAGCGAGAGGTAGGCCCCGGCCATACCCGCCAGCGCCCCGCACAGCACCACGCTGAAATATTGCAGGGCAAACACCCGGATGCCCACCGTGTCGGCTGCGCGGGGGTATTCGCCCACGGCGCGAATGCGCAGGCCCATACGGGTTTTAAAGAGGAAGAAGTTCATGACAAACACCAGGATAAAGGCGATGTAGGTGAGGGGGCTATGGGTTCCGATGATGTTGCCCAGTACGGGAATATCTGAGATAAACGGCAGGGTGATGGCGCCGAGAGACGGCACCGGCGGGGTGCTGCCGGGGTTGCCAAAATAGGCCTGCAAGATAAGCGGCGGTATACCTAGCGCCAAAATATTGATGCCCGTGCCGATAACCGTTTGGCTGGCCTTAAAGCGGATGCACATAAAAGCGTGTAAAAGGCCCATTAAACTGCCCAAAAACATGCCGCCCAGCACACCCAGCAGGGGGTTGCCGGTTAGCAGGGACACCATGGCCGCGCCAAAAGCGCCCATCAGCATGGTGCCCTCAATGCCCAGGTTTAAAATGCCGCTGCGCTCGGACAAGGTGCTGCCAAGCCCGCCCAGAATGAGTGGGGTGGCCATGCGCAAAGTGGCCGCCAGCGTGCCCGCGTTGAGAATGGCAAAAATTCCGTCCATCAGCATTCCCCTCCCTGTACCGGCTGCATTTTACCCTTTGTGGTTCGGTTTTTCATGCGGTGCTGTAAAAAGGCCATAACACTCCACTTACCCGCTATAAAAAAGATGACAAGCGCCTGCAGCACCTTAACCAGCTCGGCGTTGGTACCCGCCTGAATTTGCATGGCCATGGCCCCGGTTTTTAAAGCCCCAAACAAAAGTGCCGAAAGCAGGATGCCAAAGGGGTGGTTGCCCCCCAGCATGGATACGGCCACGCCCTCAAAACCATAACCGGGCGAAAAATTGCCGTAAAAACGCCCGTGTACCCCGCTAATTTCCACCGCGCCGCCAATGCCCGCAAAGGCCCCGGCCAGCATCATGGCCAAAACGGCGTAGCGCAGGGTTTTTACCCCGCCGCACTCGGCCGCCAGGGGGTTATAACCCACGGCGCGTATTTTGTAGCCCGCGCGGGTTTTCCACACAAAAACGTAAAACAGTATGGCGCACAGGCCCGCCACAATAAAACCGCCCGTAAGCCGGGTGCCGGGTATCATCTCGGCCATTTTTGCCGCAGGCTGCACCATGGGGGTGGCGGGCAGGGTGCTGCCCTGCCGCAGGGGGCCGTTTGTGTTTACCAGGTAGTTGGTTATGTTGATGCCGATATAGTTCATCATGATGCAGACGATGACCTCGTTCACCCCGCGCTTGGCCTTGAGTATGGCGGGAATCATACCCACTAAAAGGCCCCCCAGTGCGCCGGCCAAAATAACCAGCGGTATGTGGATAAAGGCGGGTAGACCCTTTAAGGCAAAGCCCACCCAGGCCCCCATGATGGCGCCGATGTAGAACTGACCCTCGCCCCCGAGGTTAAACATGCCGCAGCGGTTTGCCATGGCAAAGGCCATGGCCGTAAACATAAGCGGAGTGGCGGCAAGCAGGGTTTGGCTAAAGCTGCGCACACTGCCAAACGCCCCCTGCCAAAGCGCCGTATAGGCCTGTAGTACATTGTTGCCCAGCGCCCCAATAATAATGGCGCCCGCCACCAGTGCAAACACAATGGCCACAATGGGGTCCAGCAGAATACTTCCCGCCTGTACCAGCGCGCTTTTGACATTTTTGCTCTTCATCTTCCCTGGCCTCCTTTAGGCTCCGGCGGGGCTGTTCTGCTTGTATCCGGTCATGGCAAGGCCTATTT
Organism: uncultured Oscillospiraceae bacterium; assembly: GCA_964550985.1. Taxonomy (GTDB): domain Bacteria; phylum Bacillota; class Clostridia; order Oscillospirales; family Ruminococcaceae; genus JAAYCI01. Next base: position 56,877 of record CAZKBM010000001.1, on the reverse strand, counting down.
GCTCGCCACTGATGTCCTCGTTTTTGTATTCCTCCACAATCTTGCCGCCATAAATGGCCAGGATGCGGTCAGACAGGGAGAGGATTTCGTCCAGTTCATAGGAGATGAGCAGAATGGCGCAGCCGTGTTTGCGCTGGGCCAAAAGCTGGGCGTGCACATACTCAATGGCGCCCACGTCCAGCCCGCGGGTGGGCTGGCAAACAATCAGGAATTTGGGGTCGCGCGAAATCTCGCGCGCCAAAATTACCTTTTGTTGGTTGCCGCCCGAAAGGCTGCCCGCCGCAAGGTCAATGCCGGTGCAGCGTATATCGTACTGTCCGCGCAGCCCTTCGGCAAAGCTGGTAATTTCGCGCTGGTTCAAAAAGGGGCCTTTGCTAAAACGCGGCCAGTCCTCCATGCCCATAATCAGGTTTTCACGTATGGAAAACTCCGGCACAAGGCCCCTGCGCTGGCGGTCTTCGGGTATATGGGCCAGGCCCTCGTCAATCAGCTTTTGGGTGGTGGTCTCTCGGTCATACTCTTTGCCAAACAGGCGAATATGCCCGGCCGTGGGCTGCAAAAGCCGTTTTAGGGCCGCGGCAAGTTCGGTTTGGCCGTTGCCCTCCACACCGGCAATGCCCACAATTTCCCCCGCCCGCACCTGCAAATTTAGGCCGCTCAGGGCATCTACCCCACGGTAGTTTTTGGCGCAAAGGCCCTCAATTTCCAGCACCACTTCGCCGGGGCTCTGCGCCTCGCGTTTGGCGTCCATCATCACGGTGCGGCCCACCATCAGTTCGGCAAGGCGGCCCTCGTCCACATCCCCGGTGTTAACCGTTCCCACATTTTCCCCCGCGCGTATCACCGTAACGCGGTCGCTAATCTGTTTAATTTCCTTTAGTTTATGGGTGATGATGATAACCGTGTGGCCCTGGGCTTGCAGGGCTTTAATGATGCGAAAAAACTCGGTGATTTCCTGGGGGGTAAGCACGGCGGTGGGCTCATCGAAAATAAGCACTTTTGCGCCACGCAGCAAGATTTTCAGTATCTCCACCCGCTGCTGCATCCCCACCGAGATATCGGATATCAGGGCTGCGGGGTCCACAGCCAGGCCGTATTCTTCGCTCACCTTGGTAATTTTTGCCACGGCGGTTTTCATGTCCAGCATGGGGCCTTTAACGGGCTCTTCGCCCAGAATCAAATTTTCGGCCACGGTGAACACCGGCACAAGCATAAAATGCTGGTGTACCATGCCTATGCTCATGGCAATAGCGTCGCCGGGGCCCTTGATATGCACCGGCTTACCCCTGAACAGAATCTCCCCTTCATCGGCGGAGTAGAGGCCGTACAGGATGTTCATCAGGGTGGTTTTGCCCGCGCCGTTTTCCCCAAGCAGGGCATGTATCTCACCTTCGCGTATATCCAGGTTGATACGCTTATTGGCGTAAAAATTTCCAAAGCGTTTCACTATACCCTTCATCTCAATGATGTTGCCCATCTCTGCCCTCGTTTCGCGTTAGCCTAGCGTTTCTTTTGCTTGCTGCAAGTACCCTTTTGAATAAGATACCAGGAAGGCGGGGGCCCTCCCGCTTAGGCGGGAAGGCCCACCTGCCTTTCGCTACTAATCGCCTGGGTTTTACAGTTTGGGTGGCTGGAAGGCCGCCACTTCGTCGCGGGTGGCCGGCACGTCCAGTTCACCGTCGATAATCATCTGTTGCAGTTTGTCTATGGTGGCCATCACGTCGTCGCCATAGCGCTCGGCGGTGTCCTCGGGCAGGCCAAACACGCCGTCCTTCATCGAAAGATAGGTTGTGCCGGCTTTGGCGCTTCCGTCCACAATCATCTTGGCCGCTTCAAACACGGCTTCATCGCGCTTGGCCAGGGCGGCGGTAAACTCACTGCCGGGGGCAAAGCTGTCCTTGCTTTTATCGGTGGCAATAAACTCATTGCCAGATTCTTCCGCCGCTTCAATTACGCCAATGGCCCCGCCGGAGGAAACTTCCATCACAACGCCCGCGCCCGAACCAAACTGGGCCAGGGCCAGCTCTTTGGCCTTGCCGGGGTCGGCAAAAGTGCCAACGTAAGCGGTTTTTACTTCGGCGTCCGGCTTTGTGGTTTTAATGCCCGAAACATAGCCGGATTCCCAAGCCAGAACCACGGGGATTTCCATGCCGCCCACATAGCCGAATACATCTTCGCCCCGCACAAGGCCCGCCAGCGCGCCCGCCAGGTAGCTGGATTCCTGCACGTCGAACATAAAGGAGTATACGTTGTCACCCTCCACCTCGGCGTCAATCATAATAAACTTTGTGTCGGGGTATTGGGGGGCCACCTCGGCCAGCACATCCACAAACAGGAAGCCCACGCACACCACAATGTCGTAGCCCTGCTCGGCCGCCTGCTGGATATTGGTGGCAAACTGGGCCGTCTCGGTGGATTCAATCACACCAATTTCCACGCCAAGTTCGGCCTTGGCCTTTTCCAGGCCCGCCCAGGCCATGTCGTTAAAGCCGCCGTCGCCAAGGCCACCGGCGTCGGTAATCATCACCATGCTCATTTTGTCGCCAGCGGCGGCGGGCGCACTGCTGCCGCCTGCCATAGCTGCCGAAGAGGCCGCCGGGGCCGAAGAAGCCGGTGCCGCGGCCGAACTGGAAGCGGCCCCAGAACAGCCCGCCAGCAGCCCCACCACCATAAGTAACGCCAGTACAAATGCCAAACTTTTCTTTTTAAACCTCATAACTTACCTCCTACTTCATTATCTGAACAAGGCCCCGTCTTGGGCATTGGTCATTCCGGTATCCGGTTTTTTGCCGCCTTAGCACTTCGTTTTTACTTTTCTGCCTTACCCCGGTTTTCCAGCAGGGTTTTCAGGGTTCCCGCACGCAGGGGCAGTTTGGTGCAGCGCACCCCGGCGGCGTTGTATACGGCGTTTAAAATGGCCGGGGGGGTGGCGTTCATGGGCAGTTCCCCCATGCCCTTTGCCCCAAAGGGCCCAAAGGGGTGCACATCCTCTATCACAATGGCTTCAATGTCATAGGGTATCTCGGTTATCTTTGGCAGACCCAGGTCTTTTAACTGGGGCGAGGCCACCTGGCCGTTCTCCATCTTAAATTCTTCGCTTAGCGCATAGCCAATGCCCATGGCAACGCCGCCCTCAATTTGACCCTCCACCAGCGCGGGGTTCACCGCCCGGCCCACATCGCTTGCGGCATATACTTTCAGCACCTCAACGGCGCCGCTGGCCTCATCCACCTCCACCACGGCAGCCTGGGTGGCATAGCAGTAAGAAAAATGCATTTGGTAGTCTTTTCTATCTCCGGAAGGGTTATCGGAGCAAGGCAGCATGGGGGCTGTGGCCGGGGCCACATAGTAGTACTTTTCATAGGGTATTTCGCCTGTTTCGGCGGCCAGTTTTGCCAGTTCTTCAAAACTGAGGGCAAAGCCCGCCTCCTCCCCTATGCCCCGCACGCCTTCGGCGCACAGTTCCAGGGCACTTTGCGCCCTGCCCGTGTGGCGGGCGGCAAAGGCCAGCAGTGTGTTTTTAAAGTTAAGCGCCACCGTTTTGCAGGCGTTGCCTGAGACAAAGGTGAGGCGGGAGGCCGTTGTAATGCCGCCGTCCAGGCTGTAAGCGCTGTTTACCGGCGCTATGCGCAGGCGCGAAAGGGGCAGCCCCAAGGCCTCGGCCGCAATTTGCAATACGGCGGTATCGTGCCCTTGGCCGCACTCCACCCCGCCCGCCATCAAAAGCAGGCGGCCATCCTCGCAAAGCTTCATCTGTGCCCAGGCCGCATCCTCGCTGCCGCTGCCAAGGCCCACGTTTTTCATGCCGCTGGCAAGGCCCACCCCCACTTTTTTGCCGGGGGCCGAAGGGGCGGGCAGGCCATCCCGCTGCAAGGCCTTTTGTACGGCCTCCAAGGTGGCCTTATAGCCACAGGCGTAATCCACCACATGGCCGGTTAGGGTTTGCTTGCCGGTCTCCAGCGCGTTGCGCAGCCGCAGCTCGTAGGGGCTAAGGCCGCATTTTTCGGCCAGTTCATCCAGCAGGGTCTCCAGTGCGGCGCAGGGCTGTGGGCTGCCAAAGCCCCGCATGGAGGCGCCCGGCACATTGTTTGTGTAAACGGCGTAGGTATCCACCCAGGCATTGGGCACCTCGTAGGGCCCGGTGGCATAGACGCAGCTGCGGAAGAGCACAAACTCACCCGAGGACATGTAGGCCCCGGTATCCCCCACAATATTCACCTGCATGGCCTGTAATTTGCCCTCTTTCGTGGCCCCAATTTTATAGTGCAGCTTCATAGCGTGGCGCTTGGTGGAAAAAAGGTTCAACTCCTCGCGGGTGAACACCATGCGCACCGGGCGGCCTGTAACAAGCGCGCCCAGCCCGGCCTGGATATGCACCGAGGGCTCTTCCCGCCCACCAAACGCACCGCCGCAGGGGCGGGTTAACACAACCACCTTTTCTTCGGGCAGGTTCAGGCTGGCACATAAATCGCGCACAAGGCCCATGGGGTTTTGTACCGAGCCCGCCACCACCAGCCGCCCCTCTTCGTCCATCCAGGCGTGGGCGGCGTCGGGTTCCAGATAGCCGTGGTCAATGAAGGGGGTTTCAAAATCCCCCTCTACTATCACATCACTTTGGGCAAAACCGCGCTGTATATCCCCCTTGTGGGTGTGGTGGTGTTTTAACAAGTTGCCCTCGGGGTGTATGGGCACCGCCCCTTCGGCCAGGGCCTCTTCGGGGCTTGTGATGATGGGCAGCGCCTCCAGTTCCACCTGTATGGCCTCGGCCGCCGCGGCGGCCTGGTTTTCGCTTTCGGCATAGACCACGGCCACGGGGTCGCCCACAAAGCGCACAACATCCCCCGCTATAACAGGCTGCTGGGGCACCATGCCCTGGCCAAAAATTTTACGGCCGGGGATATCTTTTTGCAAAAGCACCGCCGCAACGCCCGGCATGTTTTGCGCCGCGCTGATATCCACATGCAGCACCTTGGCGTGGGGCTGGCCGCAGAACTTAAACTTGGCGTACAGGGGCTTGTTCAGGGGGTAATCATCGGTAAATACCTTCTGCCCCGTAACCTTGGCATAGGCATCGCTGCGTGCGGCGCGCGCGCCCATGCCGCCCTCACTATCGGGCTGAATTTCAGCTTCCCCCCGCAGGGCGGCGGCTGCCAGCAGCACGGCTTCCACCACCTTTTTATAGCCTGTGCAGCGGCAGATATTGGGTTTTAGCGCCCGGCGCACTTCCAAAACGCCGGGGTTTGGGGTTTCGTCCAGCAGGGCTTTTGCGGCCATAAGCAGCCCGCCGGTGCAAAAACCGCACTGGAAAGCGCTCAATTTGATAAAAGCCGCCTGCAAGGGGTGCAGTACGCCGTCTTTTGCAAGGCCCTCTACCGTCTCCACCCTGGCGTCGGCCAGGGCGCCCATTTTCAGGGTACAGGCCTTGCGGGCCTTGCCGTTTACCACCACGGTACAGCTTCCACACTGGCCGCGGGCGCAGCCATCTCGCACGCTGATGAGCCCCAGTTGCCCACGCAAAAATTGCAGCAAGGTCATTTCGGCGTCTGCCGCCGTGACTACTTCACCGTTTACGTACAGGCAAATTCCCTTTTGTACCATGGTTATTCCTCATTTCTTTGCCAGTTTGTTGAAAGGATGTTTACATGTGATATTGCACTGTACTTATGCAAGTTTCCTCTACTGTCCCTATATGTTTTTACCGTTGCTGTAAACCGTGTTACCGGCTTTGGGCCCCGAAGCTGCGCCGGTACAGCGCCTGCGCCTGGTGCTGCACCTTTGCAAAGGCAGCCGTTTCATCCAGGGTTTTCACAACGCCGTCCTCCATCAGCACCCGGCCATCTACCACACTTGCCACCACATCGGCCGCCCGGGCCGCATACACAAGCTGCTCCACCACATTGCAGGGGTTTTCATAGTACACCGGCCAAAGGTGGGGCCGCGCAAAGCTCACCAGAATCAGGTCGGCTTTTTTCCCCGCTTCCAAACTGCCAATTTCATCCCCCAATTTTAGTGCCTCAGCGCTGCCTCGCGTGGCCATTTTCAGCATCTCGTAGCAGGGCAAAAGGGTTGGGTCATCGGCGTGCAGTTTTTGCAGATAGCCGCCTATGCGCATCTCGCAAAACAAATCCAGCGCATTATTCGAGAGGTTTGAATCGGTACCAAGGCCCAGGGTGCAGCCGGCCTCTAAAAGCTTGGGCACCCGGCATACGCCGTCGGCCAGCTTCATATTGCTGATGGGGCAATATACCAGTGCGGCCGTCTTGTGTTTATCCGCCAAAACCTGGATATTCTCGTCACTCAAATGGATGGCATGGGCCAAGACGCTGGGCACATCCAGTACACCGGCTTTTTCGAGGTAGGCAACGGGGTCCAGGCCGTATTTTTGGCGGATGATCTCCCCTTCGCTTTTCGTCTCACACAGGTGGGTGTGCACCCCAAGGCCATAGTCCGCCGCCAGACGGGCGGCTTTTTGGTAAGTTTCGGGCCCGCAGGAGTAGGGCGCGTGCGGGCCAAACCATACACGGATACGCCCATTTTCGCTGCCATGGCAGCGTTTTGCCAGCGCCAGGGTTTTGCCTATGCTCTCCAAGCTGTCCGCCGTCGCATCAAAACACTGGGGGGTAAAGGTCATTCTTAGCCCGCTTTGCCTTGCCACCTCAATGGCGCTTTCCGCAAAACGGAAGATATCGATGGAGGTGGTGATGCCCGCGCGGATGAGTTCCAGCTGGTTCATCAGGGCCGCCGCCGTCATATCCTCGGGGGTATAGGCCCCCTCAATGGGCAGGCAAACCTCCTCTAGCCAGCGCATCAGGGGCAAATCTTCGTGCAGGCCCCTGGTTAGGGTTTCGTGGCTGTGGGCGTTTACCAGCCCCGGCAGTAGAACGCCGTTTTCACAGTGCAGTTCCTTTTGGGGGCTATACATTTTGCGCAGTTCTGTAAGGCTGCCCACGGCGGCAATGCGGTCCTTCACCACGGCCACCGCACCATGGCGCAGGCGGGTACCGGGGTCGTCCATGGTCAGCATCATTCCGGCGCTCACCAGTAAATCACAATGGCGCATTTCCGGCCTCCCTCATTTTAGCCGCCATACACCGGCGGCTTATTCGCCAAATATCTCCTGAATCAGCCGGGCGGTGGCCTCTGCGTTTGGGGGTTTTGTGGTGCCGTACAAAATACCGCTTACCCCGCAGTCCTCTCTCAGGTAGCGTGCGGCCTCGGCAAGGTTAGCGCTAAGCCCCCCGCAGGCAAAGGCCATAAAGGCAAGCACGGGTTTTTTTGCGTTTTGTACCGCCTGCACGCCCGCCGCACTGCTAAACCAAGCCCATGTGTGGTTTATAGGCGCAAGGTAGCCCTCCACATCCAGCTCTATTTCATCCGCCCTTGGCAGCACCAGCGAGGCATAGTGGCAGAGCAGCAGCGGCGTTTTGCCCGCCTTTCTCACAAGGGCGGCCATGCGGGCAATGATATCCGTGCGCCCCAGGGCAAACAGCCAATCGGCGTCGGTGCCGCCGATTAAATAATTCTCTGCCACATGCAGCTCGGCCATCCGCGCCAGAAAAACCTCTTCATCCAGCGTGATGGCGTCAACATCGGCCTGGGTGTAGGCTTCGGCGCTTTCGTCATAGCCAAATACCATGGGGGTTTTTACCCGCAGCTCCCCGCGCACCAGCTCCGCATCTTCCTTGGGTAGGCAGTGTTCTACAATGGTTTTCAGCAGACGGTCACGGCAGTATTGCAGGTGTTGCCCGTACAGCTTTGGCCCCTGCAGCCAGGTAAGGTTGCCTATACCGCTTATTGGCTCCTCTGCCTCTTCACACAGGCGCAGGTAGATATTTTGCACCTCGCCAAACGAATAATCAAAGCTGCGGCAACCGCCCCTATAGGCGGCGCGCATCACATCCAGGCAATAGTCCGGGTTTGTAAGCCGCCAGTAGCAGCGCTGGTCATACAGCGCGCGAAAGGCGTTACAAAAGGGGTCTCCCCCCAAAATGACACCGGGTAAACCGTTCATGCGGGAAGGGCCTCCTTTCAAGCTTTTTTGATACTTTCACCTCAGTTTGCAATATACACGCGGCCGGGCGGTGGCGGGCGGCCCGCCGCGCATACAGGCAGTTTTGCACCTGCCGCCCCAGCTGCCCTTTACCGCAAAGGGCGGCGGAGGCAAGCCTTACTCTATTGCTTTTGCCCGGTGTTACCGGCGTCTTTGGCAAGTTTTGGGGGCAGTTCCCGCCAGTACATGCCACGTTTTGCCACCCGGTCAATGAGCAGGGCCACCACAATGGGAGTGGCAATGACGTTTACCGGGATATTGCTGACGCAGACGATGGAGAACATGGGCCAGAACACGGGTTGTATGCCCATGATGACCTGCCAGCCTGCAATGCACACGGCGCACAGCACGGCCGAAACACCCGACCAAAGGCTGATTTGCCACCACTTACGCACATTGCGCACCAGCAGCGCCGGCAGAAAGCCCATTAGGAAGTTGCCCACAAAGCCGCCTACGCCGCCAATGCCAAACCAGCCGGACAAAATATCGGAGATAAACGTGTTGCCTATGGCCGCCGAAAGGCCGCCTACCCAGGGGCCAAACAGCAGGCCCCAGGCGCAGGAGATGAAAGCCGCGGGACGCAGGGTGACGGTGCCAATGGCGATGCCCATGGTGGCAAACGAGCCAAGGCCGTACAGCACAGCCCCCACAATGATGAGCGCGATGTGAATGGGTTTAAATTTTTGTTTTAGCATGAATTCCTCACCTCGCAAACTTGCGTTATGCTAATACCCAGTTTGGGCGGCCGCCGTACCCGCCATACCCTGCCGCCGGCCAAAACTGCGCGCGGATACAAAAAAGGGAAAGCGCCGGGCTACAGGTTAAAACCGCCCAGTTGCACGATGTTTGCAAACACCCCAAAACCCACACAGGCAAGCCCCAAAAGCATGAACAAAACCTCGGCCAGGCCAAACTTGTATTTTACGTAATAGGTGCGCTTTTTGCTATAGCCAAAGGCCCTTAGCTGCATGGCTGTGGCAATATTGTTCGCCTTATCCAGCGAGGAATCCATCAGCGGTACAAACAGGGGCACGTAGTTTTTAATCTTTTGGGCAAAATTGCCCTTGTCCAGTTCAAAGCCACGGGTCATAAAGGCCTCTTTGATGGTCTCAAAATCGCTCATAAACTCCGGCAAAAATTTGAACGCGCTTGTGAACATCAGCGGCCCGGTGTAGGAGATGCCAAACTTTTGCAGCACCATGCCCAGAGCCGAGGAGATATCGATGATTTCGGTGGTCATTACAAAATACAGGCAACCCGTAACCGCCGCCGCAATGCGGAAGCCCTGGGCAAAGGCATAGTAAATGCCCTCCAGCGTGATGTGGATAATGCCCCAGTTCACAAGCACTGTCTCGCCCTTGCCATAAAACAGCGGCCAGATGATGACGATAAAGCTGAGCATGACCGCGTAGGTTTTAAGCACCGAGCTGGTAAAGATTTTGCGCAGCCCCGAGGCAAAACCCAAAACCCACACCACCAAAATGATGGGCACCGTGGCAAAAGGGTTTACCGTTACAATGGGGATGGCGATCATGCAAAGGCAGAAGAACATCTTGGCCAGCGGGTTCAGCCTGTGAAAGGGGGAATTTCCCTTCGCGGCCTCCATCATGGCTAGTACCGTCATACAGCCCGCCCCCCCTTCTGCTGCAAAACCTGCATAAGGGCTTTGGCAACGCCCTGCACGCTGTGGTTTTGAACCTTGATTTCGGGGTGACCGCTTAACAGGCGGAAAAGCTGTGGGGGTTTGATATAGGCGCTTTTCAAAAGCTCGGTTTGGCTGAACACCTCATCCATCGGCCCGTCCAAAATCTTTTCGCCCAAGCGCAGCACCACCACCCGCTTTGCGTATAGCGAGACAAGGCTCATGTTGTGGGTGGTCATGATAATGGTGTGGCCGCGCTCGTTCAGCTTTTTCACAAGTTCCATCACGTGGATGCACTCCCGCCAGTCAAGGCCGGTGGTGGGCTCGTCTATAATCAGCACTTTGGGATCCATAGAGAGGGTGGAGGCCACGGCCAGGCGCTGTAATTGCCCGCGCCCCAGCATAAAGGGCATCTCCTCGCGCACATCCTCCAGCTCCTGGGTTTTTAGCGCCTCGTCCACCAGGCGGCTAACGGTATCCTCATCGTAGCCCAGGTTTTTGGGGCCAAAGGCGATCTCTTTCTCCACCGTCTCGGCAAAAATTTGGTTTGCCGGGTTTTGGAATACATAGCCGATGTAATGGGCCAGCTGAGAAACTTTTTGGCTGGTAACGGGTGTGCCCCCCACCAGCACCTGCCCGGAAGTGGGCTTGTGCAGCCCGTTCAGGTGTTTAATCAGAGTGGTTTTGCCGCTACCGTTCTGCCCGATGATGGCCACAAATTCCTGGCGTTTTATGGTTAAATCTATGTGTTTTAAGGCCATGTGGTTCATGGGCTGGTAGGTGTACACCAGGTCCTTTACCTCTACCACGTTCTCTATTTCAGGGTCAAAGCCAATCACGCGCCCTCCCTCCCCTCTTTGTAAAGCAACTGTGCCAAAAGGGTTTGGGCCTCCTCATAGGTGGCGGGTATGCTGGGTAGGGAAAGGCCCATTTTTTGTAGTTCCATAAAAAGCTGGGTCACCTCGGGCGGGTACAGTTCCAGCCCGTCTAGCATCTTTACATCGGTAAGCACCTGGGCCATGGCCCCCTGGCACACCAAACTGCCGTGGTTTAACACCGCAATACGGTGGGCGTACAGGGAGAGTTCCTCCATGTTGTGTTCTATCAGCACTATGGTTTTGCCCTTTTCGTTCAGTTCTTTTGCCACGGCCATAATCTCCTGCGCGCCTATGGGGTCCACCTCGCTGGTGGCCTCATCCAAAATCAGCACGTCGGGGTTCATGGCAAGGGCCGTTGCCAGCACCACCCTCTGCCGCTGCCCGCCGCTTAGATAGTAAGGGTGGCGGGTGCGGTAATCCTCCAAATGCACCAGGTGCAGGGCCATCTCCAGCCTGTCGTGTATTTCGCTGCGCGGCAGGCACAGGTTTTCCAGCGGGAAAACAATCTCCCGCTCAATGTTTGTCATCAGTAGCTGGCTCTCGGCATCCTGGTGTACATAGCCTATCATGCTGGAGAGTTCGGGCATGGTGTAGCTTTTTACGTCCCTGCCAAACACGTTTAATTCGCCCTCAAACTCCCCCTCGTGTATCTGGGGCACAATACCAACAATGGCTCTACATAAGGTGGTTTTACCCGCGCCTGTGGGGCCTATAACCCCCAGTATCTCCCCTTTGTGAATGGTAAGGTCTATGCCTTCCAGCGCTTTGGTTTTGGCCTCTTTGTACCGAAAGCCAAACCCTTTTGCCTCTATCAGTGTTTCCATTGCCATTTTCCCTCCCTGTTTCACAGGGCCGCCGAACGCCGTGTTTTTTTGCCCGGTGGCCGGGTGGCTTTGCCTGCCTCTTACAAGCGTGGGAATTACACCAGTTCAAACCCGTTTTGCCGTATGGTTTTTGCATACCAGTGGCCGCTCTCTTTAATAATCCGCTCCTGCGTTTCAAAATTTACATATACAAGGCCAAAACGCTTTGTGTAGCCAAGGGCCCACTCCAGGTTATCGGCAAAGCTGAAGGCGTAATAGCCGCTTACCTTCACCCCCTCGTCCATGGCTTTGTGCAGCCAGATGAGGTGCTGGTAAATATAATCTATGCGCCCATCGTCCACCACCTTCCCCTCGCGGTTTGGGTTATCGGTAACACAGTTGCCGTTTTCGGTAATCATCACTTCAATGTCGCCATAGTCTCGCTTTACCCGCAAAAGGATGTTATACAAAGCTTCGGGCACCATCTCCCAGCCGATATCGTTTATTGGTTTGCCGGTTTTTACCGCCTTAGCCGCCAGTGGCCAGGCGGCCTCATCCTGCACATAAAAGTGGGGGGAATAGTAGTTGAGGCCCAAAAAATCCTGCCGGGCGCCTATAACCTTTGCGTCCTCGGGGCGCATTTCGGGCAACACCGCCCCTTTCTCCCTGTACCAGTCCAGCATATCTTTGGGGAAGGCGCCCTTATAGAGGGGATCTAAAAACCAGCGGTTGCGGTAACCGTCGGCCCGTTTGGCGGCGGCCCTGTCTCCCGGCGTGTCCTGCGCAGGTTTGCAGTCTGAAAGGTTCAGCGCTATGCCAATTTTAGCGCCGGGCAGCATTTCGTGACAGGCGGCCACGGCCTTGCCGTGGGCCAAAAGCATATGGTAGCTGGCCGCCAGCGCGGCCGAAAAATCGCGTAGGCCGGGGGCATATGTGCCGATGTAGTGCCCAATAAAAGCGCCGCAAAAGGGTTCATCAAAGGTGATCCAGCGCTTTACCCGGCTTCCATATTCGTTAAACAGTATCCGGGCGTAGCGTTCGAAGTGATGGGCCGTCTCCCGGTTTTGCCAGCCGCCCGCGTCCTGCAATTTTTGGGGCAAATCCCACCAGTACAGCGTAACCATGGGCTGTATGCCGTTTTGCAAAAGCTCATCCAGCACCTTGTGGTAAAAGGCAATCCCCTTGGGGTTTACCTCCCCTTTGCCATCGGGTATAATGCGCGTCCAGGCAATGGATAGCCGGAAGTGGGGGATGCCCATCTCCTTCAAAAGGGCAATATCCTCCTTATAGCGGTGGTAAAAATCGCTGGCCACGTCTCCGCTTTCCCCGTTTACAATATTGCCGGGGATATGGCAGTAGCGGTCCCAGATGGATTCCCCCCTGCCATCCTCGTTCCAGGCCCCCTCGCTTTGATAGGCGCTGTTGCCCACCCCCCAGATGAAACCCTTTGGAAATTCCAGCTTTCCCATGCTTTTTTCTCCTTATATTTCCCTTAGCTGCGCCAGTAGGGGCGTTTGGCGCCCCAGGGCGCGCCAATCAGTTTTTCGGTGTCGCTGTTCGAGGCCCCGGCCACCAGTTCTTTGGCGCAAAGTTCCGCCTCATGCAGTATGGCCTCTTCGTCCAGGGTTAGCACCCTGCGGTCTTGCATCACCACCTGGCCGCCTATTACGGCCGTGCGTACATCGGCCCCGTTTGCGCTGTACACAAGTTTTGGCGCAAAACGGTTTACCGGCAATAGATGTGGTTTTTGGAAGTCCACCAAAATCAGGTCGGCCTGTTTTCCCACTTCCAGGCTGCCTATCTCTTTTTCCATGCCCAGGGTGCGCGCGCCGTTCACCGTGGCCATCTCAAGGGCCTGCTCGGCGGTAAGCACATCGGCGCTGAGGTGTTTTTGCTTTTGCAAGTAGCCTGCAAGTCGCATCAGGCCAAATAGATCGTAGGTGTAGCTGGCCGCGCCATCGGTGCCCAGAGAGACCGACGCGCCCCTTACCAGAAGTTCACTAACCGGGGCTATGCCATAGGCAAGCTGGCTGTTGGCCGCCGGGCAGTGCACCACCTTGGTTTGGGTTTTTGCAATAATCTCCACCTCTTCGGGGGTAAGCCACACCGCGTGCACATACACCATGTTGGGGCCCACATAGCCTAGTTTTTCCAGGTACTCCACATCCCGCATACGGAACTCGCGGTAGCAGTTGGCAATCAAATCGCTCCAACCAGCCACATGGAAGTTGTTTTGCAGGCCGTTTTGCAGGCAAAACTGCTGCGAGGCCGCCAGTAGTTCGGGCGAGGCATCCTGCGTGGTGCCCACGCCCAGCGCCACGGTGGTGCGGTTTTTGCGGTGCCATTCCCGCGTAAACTTGGCAGCGTCGTCCATCAGGTCATTCAGGGTATGCACCATGGTCATGCTGGCGTCGTCCAGGTTTTCCCCTGCGAAGGAGCGGTCCAGCAGGCCGTACACCACGTTGGCCCGTAAGCCGCTCTCGTCCAGCGCCGAGGCAAGCTGGCGCACATTTTCAAAGCTGGTGTGCATATACCAGTGGTCACACACCGTGGTGGTGCCGCTTTTTATCATCTCCAGCGCCGCCAGTTGGGCGCTTACCCGGCTGTGGCGGGGGGTCATGCGGCTTACAATGGGGAATAAAAAACGCCAGTTCCAGGGCTCAAAGTGCATGTCATAGCCAATGCCCTCAATCAGCGCCTGGTAAATATGGGTATGGCAGTTGATGAGCCCCGGCATCACGGCGCAGCCCTTGGCATCCAAGACCTTTTGCGCCGTGAGGCCGCTGCAATCTCCCAGTTTCACAATCTTGCCGTCCTGCACGGCCACATCGCCTGCAAACACCCGGCGCTGCCCGTCCAGCGTCAGCAGCATTCCGTTTTGTATCAGTAAATCTAGCATTTTTTCCTCCTACAACCGGCACTGTAACCCGGCAAAACCTAGCCGTTTGCCAGCGCGTCTATCAGCGCGTAATACCCTTCGGCGGCCTTATACACCTCGCTAAGCTCGCAGTACTCGTCCACCACATGGGCCTGCCATTCGGCGCAGGGGCCAAAACCCAGGGTTGGTATCCCCAGCATCCCCGCCGAGGCGCTGCCGTTTGTGCAGAATTTATAGGCTGAAACCTTGGGCTTGAGCCCGGTGCTTTGCAGGGCGGCCAGGGCCGTTTCAACCAGTGGGCCCTGGTTTTTGCGGTCAAGATGCCAGGCCGGGGCAAACTTTTTGTGGGGCCGTGTTGCGCCGGTGTAAAAGGCGAGTTCCATCCCCGCTATGGAGACCTCGGCGGCAAAATCCTTATCCTCGGCTTTTAAAGCCGCAATTTCGGCGCGGATGGCCCCCAGTACGGCCTCTTCATCCTCCCCTGCCAACAGGCGGCGGTCAAAGGTGACGGTGCAGCGCTCTGGCACCACCGAAGCGCCCGGGTAGGGGGAAGAGATGATATCGGTAAGTTCCAAAATCCCTTCGCCCAGTTCCTCGCTGTGGCTAACGGGTAGGGCACGCAATTTTTCCAGCAGTTTTATCATCTTCCAAACGGCATTTACCCCTATTTCGGGGTTTGAGGAGTGGGCGCTTTTGCCGTAGGTTTCCAGTAAAATTTCGGCCCGGCCGCGCTGGCCAATGTTTAGGTTTAACCTTGTGGCCTCACCAATCAGCACAACATCCGGTTTCGTTTCCTCTAAAACGTGTAGCAGGGAGGTTCCCTCGGCAATCTCTTCCAGGGCTGTGCCGCTTACATACACATCGCCCTTTGGGCGTTTATCGCGGCAGAGGCAGCCCGCGGCCAGGGCCATGGCAGCCAGGGCACACTTCATATCGGCCGCACCCCGGCCATAGATGCGGCCCTCGGCAATTTCGCCCCCAAAGGGCGGGTGGCTCCAGGCCTCAGGCCTTGGCACCTCCACGGTGTCGATGTGGCCGTCCAGCAGCAGGGTTTTGCCCCCGCCGCTGCCCTTAATACAGCCAACGGCATTGCCCAGTTCGTCCACATGGGCCTCGTCAAAACCCAGTTCCAGCATCCGGCGGCACAGAAGGGCGGCAATCTCTTTTTCACCACCCGTTACACTGGGGGTGCGCAGCATTTCGCCGCACAGTTCCGCCAGCATTTTACGGCGTTCCTCATTCAGCATGGCAGGCTCCTTACCCGGTTTATATAAAGAGTATTTTTTAAACGCGCACGGTGATGGCCTTGGCCGGGCAAACACTCTCGCACACGCCGCAACCACTGCAGTATTGCCCTACGGTTGCGGTTTTGTTTTGCATTTCAACGGCCGCTGCATAGCAGCTACGCTGGCACAGGGCACAGCCCGTGCATTTTTGGGCGTCCACTACGGCGCGCAAATCTGTACGCTGGGGCCGATGCATCGAGGGCTGCGCCGCGCCGCGAATTTCGTCCAGGTTTTTCACCCCGTGCTCGCGCATCCAGTTTTCCAGCCCGTCCACCAGGGTATCGAACACCGAAACCCCTTTTAAGATGGCCGTGCCCACCACCCCAACACAGGTGGCCCCGGCCAGTATCATTTTTACCACATCTTCCGGGGCAGAAACCCCGCCCACCCCCAAAACCGGCACCTTTACATTGGCTGCAATTTCGGCAATATAGGCCAGGGTCAAGGGGAAGATGGGCGCCGACGAGAGGTAGCCAAAGGCCCCCTCGCAGCCCAGAATGGCGCTGCGGCTCTCGGTGTCAATATCCATGGCGGGGCCCACTGCATCCATGGCGGCAATCATATCCACCCCTGCTTCTTCCAGCCGCTGGCACAAGCTACCTATATTTTTTACAAAAGGCGGCAACTTTACCATAATGGGCACGGTGGCAATTTTTTTGGTGTAGCGCACCACCTCTACCAGGTTTTCGGGCTCATAGTCTGAAAAGGCGACAAACGAGGCCCCGTGTTTTTGCAGTTCTTCGGCCAGCTGGGCCGCGCGGGGGGGTTTACAGTAATTTACCCCCACATTCACAAACAGGGGCTTATCCAGTTTTAGCGTGTCCAGCTCTTCCAGCCAGGCCTCAAAGCCCCGGTCGGTCCAATCGGCGTTAATTAGCCCGCGCGAGGCGGCTATCATGTAGGGGTTTTCACTTTTAGAGGGTTCCATCCGCACGCTTTTGGTTACTATGGCGCCCATTTTGTGCTGGGCGGCGCGCTGGATAAGCCGCGCACTGCCAGAGAGCGGCCCCTCGCTTAAAACCAGGGGGTTTTTCATTGCTACGCCCGCCACCTGGACGGAGAGATCGGGTGTAAAATCCATGGACTTTGCCTCCTTGTATTCCGCAACACGGTATTACTCAGGGCTTAATAACACGCCCTAGAAACAAATTTCTTCCACTAGCCCACAGTACACTTCGGCCACCTGGCACACCTCATCCAGGTCCACCTCTTCAATAGGGCTGTGGGCCATCTTTCCGTCTCCGGGGCCGTACACCAGGGTCTCTATCCCCAGGTCGTTTATTAAAAAGTCCATATCGTTATAACCCAAAGAATAGGCCTTTTCCAGTTTCAGCCCCGCCTTTTGGGCGGCCTTTTCCAAATGGCCGTACAGCGCGCAGTCCAGCTTCATCAGGGTGGGGTTCAGCCCCCGCTCCTTAATGGGCTGCCAGTGCCAGTCCGGCCTTGCAATTTCGGCTTTGGCAACAAGGGCCGGATCCTTCTGTTTTACGGCCTCAATCACCGCGTTCACCTGGGCCAGGGCCAGGGGGGCATCCTCGCCCGGTACGGTGCGGCGGTCCATCCAAACTTCCGCCTCGCCCGGCACATTGTTGTAGGCCGTGCCCGCATTCATAATGCTTACGCAAAGGGTGCCCTTTACGTTGGGTATTCCTCCCCCCACCTCCACCTCTGGGAACTTCATGGCAAACAGCCCCTCTAAAATGGGCAAAGATTTTTCGATGGCGTTCACCCCCATCCAGGGGTTGCTGGCGTGGCAGGTGCGCCCTTCCACCGTTATGCGGATGGGGCAGGTGCCGCGGCAGCCAAACTCCACCGTGCGGGTGTTGGTGGGCTCGGTGGTGATGGCATATTCGCACTGTAATTTGCTCTGTGCCAAGGCATAACTGCCCCGGTGCTCGCTCTCTTCATCCACCACTGCCGCCACGCAGAAGGGTTTTTTGAGTGTTTTGCCGCTTCTTTTTATTGCAATGGCCGCGCAAAGCGCCGCTATCAGCCCGGCTTTTTGGTCCACAATGCCCCGGCCCCACATCTTGTTATCCGTAATTTTGGTGTCCAGCGGGTTTTCCATATCCAGCATGGGCACGGTGTCGTAATGGCCGTGGAACATCAGGCCCAGTTTCCCGCTTTTATAGCTTTCGGCCCCCAGGGTGATCAGCACATTAAAGCGGTCGCCCTCCACGGGCATAATCTCTACGTTCAGCCCGTGTTTTTTGGCCAGCTTTTCCAAAAGGCGGCCACAGTCTCCCTCGCGGCCAAAGGTGCTGTCCACCTGTACGGCGGCGGCAAGCAGTTCACACACCTCTTGGCCCGATATCCATTTTCCCTCTCCCACGTATTCGCCGGTAAATTTTGGCAGATAGGCGCCCATGTTTATCTCCTCTCAAATGGCCGGGAAGCCCCAGGCCGCAGTGAATATCCCTGGCCAGCTTTTATGGCGTGGGCCAGTTGTTGCGCTTCCAAAAATCGATGGCCTGTTCCTGGCACTGGGCGCGTACCCGCTCTTCATCCAGCCGGGTAAACTCGCCGCCCCGCACCACCACCTCACCGTCAATCATCACGGTATCCACGTGGGCGCTATCGGCCACCGTCACAATAAAGTTCATCACGTTTGCCTCAAACACCGGCACGGGGCTGTTGTTTTTCAGCAATACGATATCGGCTTTTTTGCCCACTTCCAGGCTGCCAATTTTATCTTCCATACGCAGGCTGCGCGCACCGTTTATGGTGGCCATCTCAAACATAAAGTCGTCGGGCATCAGCTCCAAATCCTCGTAGCGGATGCGGTGAATCATCTGGGCGGCGCGCATGTTTTCAAACATGGACTGCGTCTGCCCGTCGGTGCCCAGCGAGACATTCACCCCGGCGTCGATAAACGGCACCATGTTTGGCCAGAAGCCAAAGCTGGCGTTGGAAACCGGCTGGTGGCTAATTTTGCAGCCATAGTGCTTCATAATGGCGGGGTCCAGCCGGTTGTTCATGTAGCTGCAATGGAAAAACAGAACGTCCGGCCCCAAAAAGCCCAAATCCTCCAGCCATTTTAAGCAGCGCTTGCCATATTTCAGGGTGGAGTCAAAGCTGTGCCAGCGGTCGTCGGCCAGGTGCATCTGCAGCCCTGCGTCCAAACGGTTTGCCTCGGCACGGCAGTCCATAATCAAATCGCCCGAGCAGGTGTAGGTGGTGTGTACGCCAATCACGCCCTGTACCCGCCCCTCTGGGTTTTTGCGGCTATGCTGTATAAAATCCACATTTTCTTTCAGGCCCAGCTTCGCGTTTTCCTCGCTGATGCGGCCGGTGGTCTCAAAACTCATCACCCCGCGTATCCCGGCCTCCTCGGCGGCCCGCCCCGCCTCAAACAGGGCCCCTGGCAGGGCATAGCTGCCCTCGGTGGTATCGGAGGTGGTGGTATAGCCGTGCTTGATATTCTCGATACAGTTGATGAGGGTGCCCGCATACACATCTTTTGTGTTCACCTTGTCCTCCAGCATTTTGAACCAGAAGCGGTCCATCCAAGAGGCAAATGAGAAGTCCACATCCTGGCCGTCGTAACCGCCGTGGGGCAGGCTGCGTACAACGGCGCTGTACAGGTGGCTGTGGGTGGAGACAAAACCCGGTATGGCAATTTTGCCTTTTGCGTCAATCAGTTCGGCGCCCTCTTTCTTTTCAGGCGTCAATTCGTTCATATCCCCTATTTCCGCAATTTTGTTGCCCTCTATGCAGATATAGCCGTTGCGAATGAGGCGGCGTTCTTTGTCTGGTAATACAACCATGGCGCTGTGAATGATAGTCATAAAATCTCTCCCTAAGCTTGATTTTTTTTGGTGAAGTCATCGGCTTTGGTGGCCTCAGTATAAACCGCCTAAAAATCAAAAGTCAAGCTGTTGTATGTCAAGAGACAACAGGGCCATTTATTTTTTATTTGCCACGCTAAAAATTTGATATATGTGATTTTTATATTTTTATATCGTTTATTTTTTTCTATTTTGCCCATCATTTGTCCGGCACATAACTTGCTTTGCCACAAAAAAGTTTTTGCATGTTGTACAACAACAAACAACAACTTTGTAGAAACCTCCAAAGATTGCACCTTGTGTGAAATTTCGGCAAAAAGGGCAAGGCCTATATTTTGTTTGCGCTCATCCGTTTATTTTCGCCCTTTCCCTACGGCCTTTTTACGGCGGGTTTGAGCCATGGTTCCCCGGCCCTCCTATGGGCCTGTTTGACTTTCGCCTACGCCTACACTATATTGGAGGGCATAAGCCACAGGGCGTCTGCAAAATTTTTGCTGTTTGACGTCTAACAACTATAGGGGGAAACGCAGATGGATAAGACGAGTTTACTCAAGATGATTGACCACACCATCCTCCGGGCTGAATCCACCGACGAGCAGGTGGAGGCGACCATTGCCTACGGCCGGGACATGGGCACCGCCTCGGTGTGTATAAACCCCTGCCATGTGCCGCTGGCCGCGCGGATGCTACAGGGCTGCGAGACCAAAGTTTGCACCGTTATCGGCTTCCCCTTTGGGGCAAACCTTTCGCTGATAAAAGCCGCCGAGGCCGAAAGGGCTTGGAAGGACGGCGCTGACGAGGTGGACATGGTGCTGAACATTGGGGCGCTGCGCTCGGGCCGGGTAAAGGATGTACAGGCCGATATATATGCCGTGGTAAAAGCGGTGCCCCTGCCCGTAAAGGTGATTTTCGACGTCGCCTACTTGAACGAGGAAGAGGTGATTGCCGCCTGCCACTGCTGCGCCGAAGCCGGGGCAGCTTTTGCCAAAACCTCCACAGGTTTTAGCCCGGCCGACACCCCGGTAGAGACGGTGCGCCTGATGCGAAAAACCCTGCCCCCCGAGGTGAAAATTAAAGCTTCGGGCGGGGTAAATACCCTGCCGCGCGCACTGGAGATGATAGAGGCCGGGGCGGTGCGCATTGGCACAGCCGTAACCCCACAAATTTTGGCGGGCTTTCAAACATAACTTTCATGGCAATAAAGGGGCGGTGCACTGAATGGGAAGGCAATGTAACAGATAAAGCGGATAAAAGGAGGAAGCAACTGTGAAGGCAGAGAGTAAGCGCCGCAAAGGCTGTTGTGACGGGGCGGAGGTGCGGCCATGAAATGTTGCCTTTGCGCTTCGGAAGGGGCCGCCCTAAACGAGCCTGTGCTTTACCGCGGCAGTTACAGCAAGCTGTTTGCCCACGCAAAACACCTGGGCTTTGAAGGGGTGGAAATTCACCTGCGTAGCGCCGATGACGTGGACGCCGAAGCCCTTTTACAAAGCAGCACAGAAACCGGGGTGGCGCTGTGCGCCATCGCCACCGGCCTTGCAAAGCGCCTGGACGGGCTGGAGCTGGTAGACAGCGATGAAAAACGCCGCGGGCTTGCCGTCCAGCGCATTTTGCGCCAGGCGGATTTAGCCCACCATTTTGGCTGCCATATCATTATAGGCAGTATGCGCGGTAACCTGGCGCCCGGAAAGGCGGCCGAAACCCGCGCCCGACTGCAGGAAAGCATGCTGGAAATATGCGATTACATACAGGATAAAAACTGTACGGTGGTGTTTGAAGCCATCAACCGCTATGAGAACAACTACCTGAACACCGCCGCTGAAACCGCCGCGTTTGTAATGGGGCTGGCCAGCCCCAAGGTAAAGGTACTGCTGGATACCTTTCATATGAATATAGAGGAACGCTGCCTGGCCCTTGCCATTCGCGAGACGGGCGGGGCGCTGGGGCATATCCATCTAAGCGATAACACCCGCCTGTACCCCGGCAGTGGAAGCACCAATTTTTCCCCTGTTTTGCGCGCCCTACAGGAGTTAGAGTACCAGGGCTGGCTAAGTTTTGAATACCTGCCCCTACCCGATGAGACCGCCGCAGCCCAGCGCGGCCTTGCCTTTATACGCGCGCTGGCAAACTGCCTTGCCTAGCGCGCCCGCTTCCCAGCGATACCGGCCAACAACTGTTGGCCGGTATTTTTGTAAGGTTTTATAGCATAACCACTATTTCAGCAAAACCCAACCTACGGCAAGGGCCGTAAATAGTCAGATAAATTTTGTCGATTGTGGAAAACCTCCGGCATTTTCCACAATAATATTGCCAAAAGTTTTTAGTTCACAAAACTTTTTAGTTTTTATTCTTATTGTAATTACAAATTGAGTGTGTTAGAATCTATGACATCGGCCCTTGTTGTTTTTTTTACCAATTTTCGCTTGCAGTATGAAAGGGGTTTTAGTCAAATGGAGAAAACGAAAAAAGTTCTTGCCGTCTTGCTCTCTTCCCTGCTCATCATGTCGGTTCTGGCCGCCTGTGGTGGAAGTACTTCCTCTTCCTCCAGCGCTGCCGCAGCACCCGCCAGCAGCACCAGCATGGCCGCTTCTACAGCAGCTTCCACAGCCGGTGGCGGTGGCAAAGCGGTAGACAGCCTGAAGGGCTGGAAAATGGCCATGGTAGTTGACGCCCCCATACAGGACGGCAACTGGAACAGCGCCTGTTACGCCGCCATGCAAGCAGTGGCAGAAAAGTACGGTATTGAGACAAAATACTCTGAAAACGTGGCGCAAAGCGATTTTGCCCAAACCTTCCGCGAGTACTGCAACATGGGTTTCCAAATCATCTTTAGCCCCGGCTCCCAATATGCCGACGCCGCCGCCGAGGTGGCAGGCGAGTTCCCCGATTGCTACTTCATGCTTTTGAACAGCGATAAATTTGGAGACAACTATATTGGTATGGCCCCGAACCTTGTGCAACAGGGTTACATGGCCGGCGCTTTAGCCGCCGTGCAAACCCGCACCGGCAAAGTTGGCTTTGTAGGCGGCAAAGACCTGCCCACAACCCATGCCAAACGCGACAACTACAAAAAGGCCATCGCCCTCCTCCGCCCCGATGTGGAAGTTTTTGACGCCATTGTGGGCTCCTTTACCGATACCGCCAAGGGCAAAGAAGTGGTTACCACCATGGTGAACGACCATGACGTGGACGTAATGTATGGCGACGCCGGCTCGATAGACGCGGGCGTGCGTGAATTTTTGAAAGACCAAACCGACCGCTGGCAGATTGGCCAGCCCGGCAATATCACCGACCTGATGCCCGAAGTCATCGTGGGCTGCGTGGTTACCGATAACCAGGTGCTTTTGGAGCTTGCCATGGAAGAGATTATGGCTGGCACCTTTGGCGGCAAAGTGCTGGAAGGCACCTTGGAAAATGGTGTGCTGAGCGTTGGCACCTTTGGCCAGGGTATCTCCAAAGAGGACCAAGACCTCTACCTACAAATTATTGAAACCATTAAAGACGGCACCTTTGAAACCGCCTATGCCGACGGCCTACCAAAATAGGCTTATAGGGCATCTTTTGTAGTACCCACTTTGTAACATAGCCCTGCGGGATCGATGCAGCATTGGTTTCGCAGGGCTCTTTTTCAAAAATATAAAATCCTGTTGTTTTGGCTCCATAAGCTCTGGCTACTACAAGGGCCCCTTTCGGCCTTTGGATAAGGAGAGTGCGCATGTCAGAAGTTTTAAAAATGGAGAACATCAGCAAGTATTTTGGCGACTTTGCCGCCAACGACAGTGTAAGCCTTAGCTTGGAAGAGGGCGAGGTACACACTTTGCTGGGCGAAAATGGCGCCGGAAAAAGTACCCTGATGAATATTTTGGTGGGGATGTACCAGCCCACCAGCGGCCGCATTTTTATACGTGGAAAAGAGGTAAAAATCACCTCGCCTGCCGTGGCCGAAGGGCTGGGCATTGGCATGGTGCACCAGCACTTTATGCTGGTGGATGATTTTACGGGGCTTGACAATATTATTTTGGGCACGAAAGAGGCCAAAACCCGCATCATCAACCGTAAGGCCATACGCCCGCAAATTGAAGCCCTGGCCAAAAAATATGGCCTGGACGTGGATTTGACCCGCCGCATCAGTGACCTTTCGGTGGGGGCACAGCAGCGCATTGAAATTTTAAAGCTGCTTTACCGTGGCGCCGAACTGCTTATTTTAGATGAACCCACGGCCGTTTTAACAGACGAAGAGAGCCAGCAGCTTTTTGATATCATTGCAAGACTTACGGGCGAGGGGAAAAGCGTCATTTTTATCTCGCACAAAATGCGCGAAGTGATGAAAATTAGCAACCGTGTTACCGTGTTACGCCTTGGCAAAAATATCGACACCGTGGAACAGGCAGACCTGAATGCAGAGGATTTGGCCCAGAAGATGGTGGGCCATAAGCTGCAAACCGTGGTGTACGAAAAAGGCGCCAAAGAGGAAAGCATTGCCGTAAAGTTGGAACAGGTGAGTTACAACAGGCAATCCAAACATGAGGGCGTGCAGGATATCAGCTTTGAAATTCGCCGAGGCGAAATTTTGGGCATTGCCGGAGTGGACGGTAACGGGCAGAGCGAACTGGCAAAGCTTGTTACGGGTAACCTAAAGCCCGATGAGGGCAAAATTTTCCTGTACAACCACCTGATGACGAAGTTTAACACCAAAGCTTTTATTGACAAGTCCGTCTCCCATATTCCAGAGGACCGCAACCGCATGGGCCTGATTGGCACCATGTCGGTACAGGAAAACCTGGTGTTCAAGATACTGGAGTGGATTCAATACTCCAAATACCACGGGCTTTACCTGCGGCACAAAGCGCTTGCAAAACACACCGAAGAGATGTGTAAAAAATACGATATCCGCTGCCAAAGCATCCAGCAGGAGGCGCGCAGCCTTTCGGGCGGGAACCAGCAAAAGGTGATTTTGGCGCGCGAGATGGAACTGAGCCCCGGCTTTTTAATTGCCGTGCACCCCACACGCGGGCTGGACATTGGCGCCTCGCAGTTTATTCACGATGAACTGATTGCCGCAAAAAACCGTGGCTGCGCCATTTTGCTCATCAGCGCCGATTTGGACGAGGTGTTAAAACTTTCAGACAAGATTGGCGTGATGTATGAGGGCCGCATTGTGGACTTTTTCCCCGGGGAAAACGCCCCTGTCAAAAGCATCTCGCTGGCCATGGCCGGCCGGAAAGAAGGCGAGGCGCAGGAGAGCGCCAGCTAAAGCAAATAGGCTTTACCACCGGGCATGCCGCAGCGGCGGCGCATTGCCCCTGCGAAAAGAATTTGCCACAAAACGCCTACACTCTCTTTGGAAGGGGAGATTCCATGAAATCCAACAAGGTGCTCATCGGCCTTGGTTTGCCGGTTCTGTCTCTGCTGCTTGCGATGTTGATTGGTGCTTTCATCATCATCGGGCTGGGGCAAAGCCCCATTGAGGCCTACGGTTACCTCTTGCGCGGGGCCTTTGGCAATCTTGGCAGTATTTCCGAAACCATTTTAAAAGCCACCCCGCTTATCTTTTGCGGCCTGGCCGCCACCTTTGCTTACCGCTGCGGCGTTATCAACCTGGGGGGCGAGGGCCAGTTTGTAATGGGCTCCATTGCGGCGCTGGTTTTTTCCAACAACCTGTTCAAAATTCAGGGCCCGGTTGGGGTGCTTTTCAGCCTTATCGTGGCCGGCCTTGCCGGGGCGCTGTGGGGGCTCATCCCCGCGCTGTTAAAAGCCTACCGCGGGCTGAATGAGATGATTGTGACCATCATGCTGAACTATGTTGCCGTTCTGTTTATGGAGTTTCTCTACTCCGGGCCACTGCTGGAAGGCATCATCCCCCAAACGGCCGCCGTAAACGAGGGGGCCCGCCTGCCCATCCTCATCCCCGGCACCAAAATTCACCTGGGCATCATCATTGCCGTGGTGCTGGCGGTTTTGATGTATTACTTCCTGTTCTACACCTCCAAGGGGGTGCAGCTGCGCGCCGTGGGTGCGAACCCCCTGGCCGCGCAGGTAAACGGGTTAAATGTGAAAAAATTCGTCTTTATCTCGTTTTGTATCTCGGGCGCCATTGCGGGCCTTGGCGGCGCGGCGGAATTGCACGGCGCGCAGTTCCGCCTGATGGGCGGCTTTGGCAGCGGTTTTGGCTTTGACGGCGTGGCCATTGCGCTGATAGGCCAGCTAAACCCCATTGGCACGGTGATTGTGGGCTACCTGTTTGCCGTGCTGCGTACTGGGGCCAACACCATGCAGGTTGGCAGCGGCATCCCCACCCCTGTGGTGGATATCATCCAGGCGCTCATCATCATCTTTGTGGTGGCGGGCAGCGCCATCATCCGGCTCCCCTCCGTCAAGCAGTACTTGGCGCGGCATTCCAACAAGCGGAAGGAGGCGGCATCCTAATGGAATCGTTTTTAACGCAGCTTCTTTTTTCCACCGTTCGCATCAGCACCCCGCTGCTTTCGGCCAGCCTTGGGGAACTTTATGGCGAGCGCGCAGGCATGACGAACATCGGCCTGGACGGCATTATGATTTTGGGCTCGTTCTGCGGCTGGTACGCCAGTTTAAAACTGGGTTCGCCCGCCGCCGGGCTTTTGGTGGGGGCCCTGGTGGGTATCCTCATCAACATGGTGTACGCCGTGGCCTCCGTTTCGCTTAAGGCCGACCAAATCGTCATTGGCATGGCGCTGGGCATTCTGTGTACGGGCATTGCCGCCTTTTTGTTCAAACTGGGTTTTGGCATTTCCGATTCCCTGGTTGGCACGGCCATTATGAAACCCTACGCCCTGCCCCTGCTCTCCAAAATTCCCATTTTGGGCAACAGCCTGTTTAACCAAACGCCCATCACCTATTTTATCTTCTTGTTTGTGCCCCTTACGGCCTTCTTCTTTAACAAAACCAAGTTTGGCCTAAACTACCGCTCGGTGGGTGAAAACCCCAAGGCTTCCGACTCTTTGGGAATCAACGTCATCGGCATCAAGTACCTGGGCTGCATTATGTGCGGCGCACTGGCCGGTATGGGCGGCGCGTTTTTTACCACCTGCTGGGTGGAAAGTTACAACGACGGCCTGATTGTGGGGCGCGGCTTCATCGCTTTGGCGGCGGTTATTTTTGGCCGCTGGAGCCCGGTTGGCATTATGGGCGCCTGCCTGCTGTTTGGCCTGGCCGATGCCATGCAACTGCGTTTGCAGCTTTTGGCCTCCAACGTGCCTTACCAGTGGCTTGCCATGATACCCTACGTGCTTACCGTTGTGGCGCTGGCCATTATGGGGGGCAAACGTTCGGGCCCCAAAGCGAAAAGCAAGCCCTACTACAAAGAGGAGCGCTAACTGCACCAAGGCAGGCGGGCGGGCCCTTTCCCTATGGCTTAGCTTTCTCTTGGCGCAAAACGTATCACCGTTGATGTGTGCGGCTTAGACCGCATATCAAATAGCACTAAAGACTCGGCATATTCTACTACCAGTGAGAGGAGACATTTGAATGAGTGACGTACTGAAAAGAATCGAGACTGCCATCTATGATGGCGAAGAGGACTCCATCGTAAGTTTGACCCAAGAGGCGCTGGATGAAGGCCTGGCCCCCCAGGAGATTATTGAAAAGGGCGGCGTGGCCGCGCTGGAGCGCCTGGGCACAGACTTTGACGACCTGGTAGTCTTTTTGCCCGAACTGATGATTGGCGGGGACTGCATGAAACTGCTGATTGAAACCGTAACCCCCCACCTGAAGGGCGGCGAGAGCGCCTTTAAGGGCAAGGTGCTGATTGGCTGTGCCAAAGGCGACTTGCACGATATTGGCAAAAGCCTTGTGGCCACCCAGCTCAGCATCAACGGCTTCCAGGTAAAAGACCTTGGTGTGGACGTACCCACCAACAAATTTATTGACGAAGCCGAATCCGAGGGCGCCGATATCATCGCCATGTCCTCGCTGCTCACCACCTCCCAGTACTATATGGAAGAACTGGTAAAACGCTTAAAATCGGAAGGCAAGCGCGGCAAATACCGCGTGGCGGTTGGCGGCGGCCCCATCAACGCCGAATATGCCAAGAAAATTGGCGCCGACGGCTATTCCCGCACAGCGCATGACGCCGTAAAAATGGCTGAGCGCCTGATGAAGATTCAGCCTGAGGAAGAACTGATTGTAGAGGTGGGCTAATCATAAACCCCCAGGGGCCCCTGCCCCAATTTGCAGGTTGTAAAACAGAATTTACCGCGGCTCAAAACCGCACACCGAAAACAATGGGAGGACCAGTATGGATAAGCATAAGAAGATTATTAGAACGCTGGACAAAGCGCGCACCGGCGACCGCGTGCTGGAAAAAGAGTGGGACCAGAAGATTGTGCCCAAAACCCTGCGCGAAGTGGCCAAGGAATTTGGCCTGGAGAAAACTTGTGACCCCAAAAACCCCGTAAACTGCGACGGCGAACTGGCCGACACCTTCTGGAAAGCCGGTTATGAAGCCGCTTTGCGCCTGGGCTTCTACTGCCCCGATACCGAGACCGTCATCAAGGTGGACGAGGAAGAGCTGAAACGCGAATGGCCCAAGCGCCCCGATTCCTTCCCCGTGGGCAAAGAGGGCATCGTGGTACATTCCCGCAAACCCTCCGATGGGGTGCAGCCCATCTTTACGGCGCCGCTTTCCATTCAAATGGACGAAGAAGTCTACATCAAACTGGTAGAAGGCATTGTCTCCAGCCGCCTGATTGACCTGCAGGAAGGCCCCAGCCTTGACACCGTAATGGGCAGTCCGCTGCTGGCTGACACGCCGTACGAGACCTTTGCGGGCATTTACGAGGCCCACATGCGCAAAGAGGCCCAGTGGCGGGCCGGCCGCCCCGATATGGGCAACGCGCTTGTCTCCTCCTCCTCCACCCACTTCGGCTTTTTGGCCGGCTTCAACCTGTATGACCAGCCCCAGGTGGCCCTTTGCCTGAACCCCGCCTCGCTGAAAATCAACTACACCACCCTGCACAAATGCTTTGTGGCCAACGAGCTGGGCGGCATGATTCGCAGCGAGAGCCCCACCATGGTGGGCGGTTACACCGGCGCGCCCGAAACCACCGCCATCGCCTCTATCGCCACCGATATTCTGCAGTTCCCCGTCTGCGGGGCTGTGTTGCCGGGCTCTCCCTCCTACGACATCCGCTACGCGGGCAACTGCGGCAGCATTGGCGTTTGGACGCAGAGCATGGCCACCCAGGCCGTATGCCGCAACTCCAATATCATCCTGATGAAAACCATCAACCAGGTTGCGGGCCCCGCCACCGATATGTTCTTCCTCGAATCCATCGTGGGCATGACGGCGGCCTCGGCCAGCGGCCAGGCCTTCACCATCAGCCCCCGCTCGGCCGGCGGCAGCGTGAAAAACGGCCTCACCCCCATCGAGTGCTGGTACAACGCCTCGGTATTCAAGGGCGCGGCGGGCCTTAGCCTGCAACAGGCCAACGACATCTGCAAAGAGGTTATTCCGAAGTTTGAAAACGAGCTGTTCAACCCCGACAAGGGCAAAACCTTCCAAGAGCTGTTTGACCTGCGCACCCTTACCCCCATCGATTCCTACAAACAGCAATACATCAAAATGCGCGACTACGCCATCAGCCTGGGCATTCCCATGCCACAGGACGGCGTGTTGACCTAAGCGCTAAAGAAAAATTACGTTTTTATGTTTGATTAAAAAGGCTTCCCAAAAGGGAAGCCTTTTTTTACTGTGTGTACTTGACATACTGTGTATAACACACTATAATAATGATACACAGTAATGTGTGAGACGGGAGGCATTATGGATAACAGCGAAATTGTGGCAAACCTTGTGCTGGAACTTAGGCGGGGCAGCCTGATACTGCTGGTGCTAAGCCAGCTAAACCAGCCCATGTACGGTTACAGCTTAATTAAGCGTCTTACCGAAAATGGCATACCCGCCGAGGCAAACACCCTGTACCCCCTGCTGCGGAGGCTGGAGGGCCAAGGCCTGTTAAAAAGCGAGTGGGAGGTAGGCGAGGGAAAACCCCGCAAATACTACCTGATTACAGATAGCGGCGCCGAGGTGCTGAATGAGGTAAAAAAACACTGGGCGGAGTTTACGGCCAGTATGAAGAAACTGTTGGAGGGCTAGAGGAGATGAACCACGATTTGATTGAGCGTTACCTGTACGCCGTAACCCGCCGCCTGCCCGCAAAGCAGCGGGAAGATGTGGCCGAGGAACTGCGCGGCCTGATACAGGATATGCTGGACGAGCGCTGCCAGGGGCTAAACCCCACCGAAAAGGATATCCGGGTGGTTTTAACCGAACTTGGCAGCCCCAGTGAACTTTGCGCCCAGTACGACCCCAGCGGCAAACAATGCCTGATTGGCCCCCCGCACTACAGCACCTACAAGTTTGTGCTAAAAGTAGTGCTATTGTGTGTGGCTGGGGGCATCACCCTTGCCACGGGCATTGGGCAATTGGCAAACCCACAACAGCGCGCTGTTAAACTGGCTGGGCAGCCTGGCCGGCGGGCTTTGCTGGGCCTTTGGTTTTGTCACCTTATTGTTCGCCTTTTTTTACCACCGGGACATCAAACTGGATTTTACCCAAAATCTGGATGAGTTGCCCCCGGTGCCCAAAACGCAAAAAGGCCTCTCACGCGGGGAGGCCGTGGCCGGTATTGTGTTCACCGTGGTGTTTCTGATAGTATTTTTGCTTTTCCCCTCTGTTATTGCCGCCGTGGCGGTTACCGAAGGGGGCGCGCCCGAAATGGTGCCCATTTTCAACACGGCCTATCTTGCGCGCACCTGGCCGCTGATTTTGCTGTTTGGCCTGGTGTGCATTGCACAGGAGGTGGTGAGACTGATTGATGGCCGCTACACCCTGCGGGTGATGATAAGCACTCTGGCTTCAAACCTTATTTCGGCGGTACTGGCCTTTATATGGCTGGTAAACGGCCAACTGTTAAACCCCGCCCTATTTTCTACCATCGGGTTAACTGTGAATATCTCCCCCTCGGCAGATGACTTTTTATATTTTTTCTTCAGCCACATGCCGCAGGTGCTGCTTGTCATCATCCTGTTTTCGGTGGTGCTGGACAGTGTACTCACGGTGTACCGTACCGCGCAGGAAAATGGGGGCTTATTTGCCAAAGGGTAAACGCCCGCGGCGCACTGCCCAGCTTTGGCATAAGGTATATACAGCAACCGTAAGCGTAAACAACAGCACCGCCAGTGGTACAAACCCCAGAAAGGCCCTACCCATGGCAAAGGGTGTTTCAAACAAAAACATCCGCCAAAAATTCGCCCCTTCCGCCTGCCAAAGGCCGGGGGTTAAATACTGTTCTTTTTAGTGAAGCCAGCGGCTCATATCCATGGCGCCCACAAGCTGCATACATATTACGCCGGGCATCTGGGCCGCGCTTGCCCCCAGCCAGTAGCTTGCCATTCTTCTATACACCGCCGCTTTAGAGCCCGCCGTAGAAAAAATGTCCTCATCGCCTGCGGCCTCCAGTTTTTCAAAATATTGCAGCCCCATGTAGCGGTTGCCGCCCAGGTGCCGCCAGCCACTATCTTCAAACAGGGCCAGGTAGTCTGTATAATCTTCGGCCTTGGAAAACACCCGAAAGTCGATACGTACTGTTTGGCTGGGTTCCCCTTGGCCTTTTGGCAAAAACTCATAACGCCCCCATGTGGGGTTCACCTTTACCAGGCGGTAACCTTTTTGCAAAATACCGGCCACCCAAGCCTCTTCTTTTTCCGCACTAATCCATAGCCCATGGTATTTTATCACCCGGCTCTCTCCTCTCTACAGGCCCACATTTTCGGCCAAACGCAGCATTTTTTTCATCCGCTGGGTATCCTGCTGCAACACTTGGTTGCCCAGTGCTGTTGTTTTATAAAGCTTACGGCGTTTATCGGCACTGGGCAACTGTTCAAGCCAGCCGTTTTGCAGCAAATTTTCCAAGGCACCGTACATGGTGCCTGCCGCAATGCGCACGCTGCCGCCGCTCAGTTCCTCCACTTTCTGCATCACATAATAGCCATGCCCCGGCTGCGCCAGGGCCAGCAAAATATAGTAGCTGGTCTCGGTAAGGGGTTTGTGCATCTCCAAATTCATTGGGGTATCTCCTTGTGTTCTTGGGCCAATTGAAAAAAGAAACTATACAGGTTAACTGTATAGTTTTATATTATACAGTTTGGCTGTATATGTCAATACCATCTTTATTGCAATAAAATACAAGCGCCCCGGCGGGTAAAATCCCACCGGGGCGCTTGCTTCCCTTTTCACTCGTCCAGCTTCAAAACCGCAGTAAAGGCCTCGCTGGGCACCTGTACGCTGCCAATCTGCCGCATCTTCTTTTTGCCCTCTTTCTGTTTTTCCAGCAGCTTCTTTTTGCGGGTGATATCGCCGCCATAGCATTTGGCCAATACGTCTTTCCGCACGGCCTTTACGGTTTCACGCGCAATAATTTTACCGCCAATGGCCGCCTGGATGGGCACTTCAAACAGCTGGCGGGGGATGTTTTCTTTCAGCTTTTCACACAGGCGGCGGCCACGGGCATAGGCTTTGTCGGCATGAACCACAAAGCTCAGCGCGTCCACCACCTCACCGGCCACCAGCACATCCAATTTTACCAGCTTGCTTTCGCTGTAGCCTTTCAGGTCATAATCATAGCTGGCATAGCCCCGGCTGCGGCTTTTAATCGCGTCAAAAAAGTCATACACAATCTCGCCCAGGGGCAGCTCGTAGTGTAAGTCCACCCGCGTCTCATCCAGGTATTTCATATCCCGCAGCACGCCGCGCCGCTCCTGGCAAAGTTCCATCAGGCTGCCCACATACTCGGTGGGGGTATAGATATGGGCGTCCACCATGGGTTCTTCGGCGCTGGCAATGCGGGCGGGGTCGGGGTAGTTTGTGGGGTTTTCCACCTGCAACTGCGTGCCGTCGGTCAGGGTGAAGTGGTACTCCACGCTGGGGGCGGTGGTGATGAGGTCGAGGTCAAACTCCCGCTCCAGCCGCTCAATGATAATCTCCAGGTGCAAAAGCCCCAAAAAGCCACAACGGAAGCCAAAACCCAGCGCCACGCTGGTCTCAGGCTCAAAGCTCAGGGAGGCGTCGTTGAGTTGTAATTTTTCTATGGCGTCCTGCAGATCGGGGTATTTTGCGCCATCGGCCGGGTAGATGCCGCAGAACACCATGGGC
The DNA here is from genome assembly GCA_964550985.1 of uncultured Oscillospiraceae bacterium. Taxonomy (GTDB): domain Bacteria; phylum Bacillota; class Clostridia; order Oscillospirales; family Ruminococcaceae; genus JAAYCI01. The sequence continues at coordinate 24,366 of CAZKBM010000001.1, read as the reverse complement.
ACCACCTTGCGGTAACCCGGCAGGGCCTCGGCGGCGGGGCGCTGTTTCAGTGTAACGGTATCACCCACCCTTGTCTCGCTCACATTCTTAATGCTGGCCGTTAAATAGCCCACCTCGCCCGCGCTCAGGCAGTCGGCCGGGGCCAGGCTCAAAGCGCCCATCCGCCCCACTTCCACCACCTGAAAATCCGCCCCGGTAGCCATCATGTGGATGGTGTCTCCGGCTTTCAGGCTGCCGTCAAACACGCGAACATACACCATGACGCCCTTGTAACTGTCATAGGCCGAGTCAAATATCAAGGCTTTTAAGGGGGCAGAGGCATCCCCCGCAGGGGGCGGGATATCGGCAATGATACGCTCTAACACATCCGCCACACCCGTGCCCGCCTTGGCCGAAATGCGCGGCGCGTCCAGCGCGGGCAGGCCAATCACCTCTTCCACCTCTTTTGCCACCCGTTCGGGCTCGGCGCTGGGCAGGTCCATCTTATTTAACACCGGCACAATTTCCAGGTCATGCTCCAGCGCCAGGTAGGTGTTGGCCAGGGTCTGCGCCTCCACGCCCTGGGTGGCGTCCACAATTAAAATGGCCCCTTCGCAGGCTGCCAGCGAGCGGCTCACCTCATAGTTAAAATCCACATGGCCGGGGGTGTCAATCAGGTTCAGCTCATATTCTTCCCCATTTTGCGCTTTGTAGCGCAGGGTTACAGCACGGGCTTTTATAGTGATACCACGCTCTTTTTCCAGCTCCATGTCGTCCAGCAACTGGCTGCTCATCAGCCGCTGCTCCACCCCTTGGGTCAGTTCCAAAATACGGTCGGCCAGGGTGGATTTGCCATGGTCGATATGGGCGATGATACAAAAGTTCCGAATATTGCTCTCTTTCAAAAACGTCCCTCCCGGAATCAACAGAAACAACAGTACTTTATCTTACCATATTTTAGCCCTTTACAGCAAATGAACAAACCGCAATAGGAAATACCATTTGCCGGCGGTTGTTCCGGGCGGGTTTTGGGGCAGCCTTCTTTGTAAAGTTGCGGTAAATATCCCGTAAAAAACGGCTGGCCCTGTGCGGCGCTATGTGGTACAATACAAAAAGCTATACACCCTTGCTAAAATGCAGGAGGCAGAACCCATGAAGCTGGGAAACCAATGTCTGGCAGCGGCTTTGGCCGCCTTCCCCTATGAGGGCAAAATTGTTGCGCTGGAGCCTTTTGGCGCCGGCCATATCAACGACACCTACGCCGTATTTATGGAGTGTTACCCAAGCCCCCGGCTGGCCTACATTTTGCAGCGCATCAACACCCATGTTTTTAAACGCCCGCGTGAGGTGATGGAAAACATCCACGGCGTCACCCGGCATATCCGCCAAACCTTACTGGAACAAAACCAAAGCCCCGAACGCGGCGTTTTACATTTTTTAAAAACGGTGGACGGCGAAACCGCATACTTTGACGCTGAGGGGATGCCCTGGCGCAGCTACCGCTTTATTGAACACAGCTACTGCCACGACAGCGCCCCCACCCCGGAGATCTTTTATCAGTCTGGCAAGGCGTTTGGCACCTTTTTGCGCATGTTGGACGGCTACCCCGCCGAGACCTTGCACGAGACCATCCCCGATTTCCACAACACGCCCCAGCGGCTGGAGGCCTTGCTTTGCGCCGAGGAACAGGACCCCCTTTACCGCGCCGGGGAATGCAGGGCCGAGTTGCAGTTTGCGCAGCAGCGCAAGGCGGATTGCGGCCTGCTTGTGCGGATGCAGAACGAGGGCAAACTGCCTTTGCGCGTCACCCACAACGACACAAAACTCAACAATGTTCTGTTTGACGAAGCCACCAGCCTAGCCATCTGCGTAATAGACCTGGACACCATTATGCCGGGCCTGGCCGCCTGCGATTTTGGCGATTCCATCCGCTTTGGGGCCACCACGGCCGCCGAGGATGAGATGGACCTGGATAAGGTGCAGCTGAGCCTGCCCCTGTTTGAAGCCTACACCAAAGGCTATTTGGAGGAGGCCAAAGCCACCCTGACCCAGGGCGAAATTGACACCCTGGCCGAGGGGGCCCGGCTGCTTACCCTGGAGTGCGGGATGCGCTTTTTAACCGACCACCTGCTGGGCGACCAATATTTTAAAATTGACCGCCCCGGCCAAAACCTGGACCGCTGCCGTACCCAGTTTAAACTGGTGGACGAGATGGAGCGGCAGTTTGGCACCCTAAAAGCCATTGTGGCCCGCTATGCGGGCTAAGGGGCACTACCGCAGCTTTTTCCCGCAGGGTAAAACCCCCTAAACAGCAGAAAGAGAATGAGGGATATGAGAAGAAGATACGAACGGTTTATCAGCCGACACAAAGGCTTAAACCGTATAGCGGCGGCTTTTTTGGCGGCGCTGCTCCTTTCGGCCAGCCTGTTTACCACCGTGCTGGGGCAAGACCTTGTGCAGGTGACCGATTCAGACGGCGCACGGCACACGATGCTGACCACCGGCCTTAGCCCCGGCGAAATTGTGGCCATGGCCGGTCAGCTTGCCGGTATACATGACCAGGTGGTGTACAGCGAGGGTGAAAGCGATGAGGCCACGGCAAGCGTGCGTATTATCCGGGCTTTTCCCGTAACGGTACAGGCCGATGGCGCGCTGTTTGAAGCCCAGATGGTAGAGGGCACCGTAGCCGACCTTTTAAAGAAGTGTAAAGTGAGCTTGACGGGCGAGGATTTTGTGGAGCCCGCGCTGGACACCCCTTTGGAAAGCGGCCTTAGCGCCCAGGTGCACCGCGTAAGCTATGAGGAGGAGGCCAACCGCGCGGAGGTGGACGAAGCCGAGGTGGACGCCTATTTGGAAAAGCTGCTGGCCGAAGAACCCGAAAGCCCCTTCCGCAAAAGCAACGCGGGCATTTACGACGTAACCTACCGCCACCGCCTGATTGATGGCGAGGTGGACAAAAGCGAGATTCTCTCCCTGGTGCCGGTTATCACCCCGCGCGACCCTGGCTCTACGGCCTTTATCCAAGGGGTTCCCTGTTCCACCATCGCCGAGTTTGAGGACGTTGAGATGGGCGTAGACGGCTTGCCTGTAAACGCCAGCCGCGTAATGCGCGGGGCAACCGTTACGGCCTACTCCTCCTCGGGCGGGCGGGGGGCCTCGGGGCTTGGGCTGTACTGTGGCACTGTGGCCGTAAACCCCCGCGTCATCCCCTATGGCACCCGCCTGTTTATCACCGATTCCAGCCAAAATTTCGTCTATGGCTTCGCCATCGCCACCGATACGGGTACAGCCCTAATGGATGGGCGGGTGGATATCGACCTCTATTTTGCCACCAATGCCGAGTGCCGGCGCTTTGGTAAGCGCGCGCTGGACGTTTATATTTTGGATTGACAAAGCGTTCAGCCGGGGCCGCCTTTTTACTGTCATTCCCGTTTTATTGGCCCTCATCTCCTTACCGCTTTACTACCTTACCATTTCACCCCCAGAGGCCATCTTCTGGGGGATTTTGTTTTCCACCTGGAATCTTTTGCCCTTGGCAGTGGATTGTGGTAAAATAATAGGCGAAAACAAATACAAAATTTCTTTCAGCAGCCTCTGGTAACAGAGGCCCCTGCCACACTTGCCCGCCCCTTTTCCCCCTTTATAGCCAAACCGAATAGGGGCAGAATTGGCCAAAACGTCAATTTGCATAAAAAACATATTTTTTTGCCGCACTCACCTAGCTAGATTTCACAGAAAACACTTGCATTTCCCCTTGGAATTGAGTACAATGGTAGCACCAAACCCAGCAAGATTGCTGTGGCACAGGCCGTATACCCGCCATTCAAGCCCAACCGTACACAGACGGAGGACAGTATGCGAACATTCAGCAGCCTGAGAGTGGACACCGAAATATATCAGTTCAAAAAAGGAAAGAATTACGACTGCTGGAAATTTATGGGCTCCCACCTGTGCGAGCTTGGCGGCGAGGCGGGGGTGCTCTTCCGCGTGTGGGCGCCCAGGGCCAAGGCCCTAAGCGTTGTGGGGGATTTTAACCGCTGGACGCCGGGGGTTCACCCGATGAAGAACCTTTCCAAAACCGGGGTGTGGCAGTGCTTCATCCCGGGGCTTAAGGCCTATGACATCTACAAATACTGCGTTACCACCCCGGCCGATGAGATGATTTTTAAGGCCGACCCCTACGCCTTTCACACCGAGACAAGGCCTTCCAACTGCAGCAAAATTTATGAGCTGGAGGGTTACAACTGGCAGGATGCCCGCTGGCAGCGCCAAAAACAGCGGGGAAATGCGCTGAACGGGCCCATGAATATCTATGAGGTGCACGCCGGAAGCTGGAAAACCCACCCGGACGGCAACCCCTACAGTTACCGTGACCTGGCCGAAAATTTGATACCCTATTTGCTGGAGATGGCCTATACCCATGTGGAGCTGATGCCCCTGACGGAATACCCCTTTGACGGGAGTTGGGGCTACCAGGTAACGGGCTATTTTGCCCCCACCAGCCGCTACGGTACCCCGCGCGATTTTATGTATTTTGTGGATAGCTGCCACGCCGCGGGCATTGGGGTGATTATGGACTGGGTGCCCGCCCATTTCCCCAAAGACGAATTTGGCCTTTACCGCTTTGACGGCACAAGCTGCTATGAGGACCAAAACCCCCGCCGGGCCGAACACCGGGAGTGGGGCACCATGGTATTTGATTTCGGCCGCCCCGAAGTGCAGTGCTTCCTCATCTCCTCGGCCCTGTTTTGGCTGGAAAACTACCATATAGACGGTTTGCGCTTTGACGCCGTGGCCAGCATGTTGTACCTGGACTACAACCGCCAGGATGGCGAATGGGAGGCCAACGTAAACGGCGGCAACGAGAATTTAGAGGCCATTGACTTTCTCAAAAAGGTGAACACCGCAGCCTTTAAGCACCACCCCGGCAGCCTGATGATAGCCGAAGAATCCACGGCCTGGCCCCTGGTTACCGCCCCGGTACACAGCGGGGGGCTTGGGTTTAACTTTAAGTGGAACATGGGCTGGATGAACGATATGTTAAGCTATATGTCCACCGACCCTCTCTTCCGCAGCGGGAACCACCGCAAGGTGACCTTTAGCTTTTTTTACGCTTTCAGCGAAAATTTCATCCTACCCATCAGCCACGACGAAGTGGTGCACGGCAAGGGCAGCCTGATTGGCAAAATGCCCGGCGAATACGACGATAAATTTGCCGAGATGCGGGTATTCCTTGGGTATATGATGGCCCACCCCGGCAAAAAGCTGCTGTTTATGGGCCAGGAGTTCGGCCAGTTTAGCGAGTGGAGCGAGGCAAAGGAACTTGACTGGATGCTGCTGGAGTTTGAGCGCCACCGCCAACTGCAAAACTACAGCCGCGCTTTAAACCATTTTTACCTGCAAAACCCCGCCCTTTGGCAGCAGGATTATAGCTGGGAAGGTTTTACCTGGGTGGTGCCCGACGACGACAAGCAGAACATCCTGGTATTTATACGCAAGGATAACGAGGGCGGCAGCCTTGCAGTGTGTTGCAATTTTGCCCCCGTGCGGCGCGAAGGTTACTGTTTTGGCGTGCCCGCCCTGGGCATTTACCGGGAAATCTTCACCAGTGACGCCGCCGAGTATGGCGGCGGCGGCCATTCAAACGGGGGCCTGCGCGCCAAACGCGGCGAGATGCACGGCTTCCCCTATCATGTAATCGCCACCCTGCCGCCGCTCTCTACCCTGGTATTCCGGGCGCCAAAGCCGCGCATAGCCGCACCTGCCGCTGGCGGCAAGCCCGCCGCCAAAAACGCAGGTAAAACCAAACCGTAAACCAAGTGGCGGGGCCAAATATGCAAAAGGCCCAAAGCCGCACCGCGGCCGCCCAAGGGAGGTAGCTTATGAAAGAATGTATCGCCATGTTACTCGCCGGGGGGCAGGGCTCTCGCCTTTACACCCTTACGCGCAACCTTGCCAAGCCCGCCGTGCCCTTTGGCGGCAAATACCGCATTGTGGATTTCCCCCTCTCCAACTGCGTAAACTCAGGCATTGACACCGTGGGCATACTAACCCAGTACCTGCCCATGGTTTTAAACGACTATATTGGCAACGGCCAGCCCTGGGATTTAGACCGCAGCTACGGCGGGGTGCATGTGCTGCCCCCCTACCAAAAGGCCAGCGGAAGCGACTGGTATCGCGGCACGGCCAACGCCATCTACCAAAATATCAATTTTATCGAGCGGTACACCCCCCAGTATGTGCTCATCCTCTCGGGGGATCATATTTACAAAATGAACTACGCCAAGATGCTGCAGTACCATAAGGAAAAAGGAGCCGACTGCACCATCGCAGTAATTGACGTGCCCCCGGCCGAAACCTCTCGCTTTGGCATCATGACGGCCAACCGGAACGACCGCATTACAAAATTTGAGGAAAAACCCAAAAAGACCGAATCCACCCTGGCCTCGATGGGTATTTACATCTTTACCTGGAACAAGCTGAAAAAGTTTTTGGAAGACGATGAAAACGACAATACCTCCGACAATGATTTTGGCAAAAACATCATTCCAAAAATGCTTTCGGCCCGGCAAAAACTATACGCCTACCCCTTTGAGGGCTACTGGAAGGACGTTGGCACCATAGAGAGCCTGTGGGAGGCCAACATGGATTTGCTGGACCCGAACGTGCCTTTGGATGTGTGGGACCCCAGCTGGAAGATGTATTCCCGCACGGCGGGGCGGCCCCCCCACTATATTGGGCGGCACGCCAGTGTGGAAAACTGCATGATTACCGAGGGATGTAGTGTGGACGGCGAGGTGGAGTCCTCGGTGCTGTATGCCGGGGCCAGAATCTCCCGCGACGCCTCGGTGCGGGACTCCATCCTCATGCCCGGCGCACGGGTGGAAGAGGGCGCACAGGTAAATTATTCCATCATAGCCGAGGACGCCGTTATTCAAAAGGGCGCTATTGTGGGTATGCGGCCCGAACATATGGAGGATTTGAGCGGCTGGGGCGTAACCGTGGTGGGTGAAGGCGTGGTCATTGGCGCCGGGGCCAAGGTGGCCCCCAAAGCCATGGTGGAAAAAAACGTGAAAGCGGGGGGCCTTGTATGAGCAGCGCAATGGGTATTATTTTTCCCAACATCCACGATGAGAGCATCCCCGAACTTGTGGGCCACCGCACCATGGCCTCCATCCCCTTTGGCGGGCGTTACCGCATGATAGACTTCACCCTCTCGGGCTTCACGAGCGCGGGCATCCGCAACATCGGGGTAATTGTGCGTAAAAACTACCAAAGCCTAATGGGGCATTTGGGCAACGGGCGCGAGTGGGATCTCTCCAGCAAACGCGGCGGGCTTGTCATCTTTCCCCCCTTCGGGCGGGAGAGCAGCAGCGAATACCAGGGGCGCATCCAGGGCCTTGCCTCGGTGATGCAGTACCTAGAAGAGCGCAAGGAACCCCTTGTGGTGATGAGCGACTGTAACGTGGCCTGCAACCTGGATATGAAGAAGGTGATTGAGGATCACCGCCAAAGCGGGGCCGACCTCACCGCCGTCTACGAAAAATCTACCATCCACGAGGGGATGCAAAACGACAACTTCACCTTTGGCCTGGACGGCGAGGGCTTTGTCAATGACATCCGGGTGAATGACTACCGCAAGGGTGTTCAAAACGTGGCCATGGACGTCTACGTCATCGGCCGGGAACTCCTCATCTCCATGGTGCGCGAAGCCATGGTGCGCGGGCAGTATAAATTCATTTCAAACGTCATTGCCCCAAACCTGAAGCTTTACAAGGTGCGCGGGTACGAATACACCGGCTACCGGGCGCGGGTATTCAATATGCAAAGCTATTTTGAGGAAAACCTGCGCCTTTTGGAGGCGGGCAACCTGGAGGCCCTTTTCCCCGAGGCGCGCCCCATCTACACAAAGGTGCACGATGAGGCCCCCGTGCGCTACGCCATTGGGGCCAAGGTTACCAAAAGTATGCTGGCCGACGGCTGCATCATTGAAGGCCAGGTACAGCACAGTGTCCTTTTCCGCGGGGTGCGGGTGGGTAAAGGGGCCGTTTTGAACAACTGCGTCATCATGCAGGGCGCGCGCATTGAGGCCGGGGCGTGCCTGGAAAACGTGGTGGCCGATAAAAATGTGGTGGTGGGCGCGGGGCAAAGCCTTACGGGCGCGGCCAACTTCCCTGTATATGTGGGCAAAAACGGCACGGTGGGCCTTGCAGTGGCCCCCTCCGCCATCACCGCCTGTGGCGAATAAACATTTTTACACAGCTTTTCACACTACCGAAAGGGGGAGGCCTGCATGAAGGTTCTGTTTGCAGCCAGCGAAGCGTATCCTTTTTTTACCTCGGGGGGGCTGGGCGATGTGGCCGGCAGCTTGCCTGCGGCGCTGAAAAAACGTAAGGCGGGGGTACGGGTTATTTTACCCCTGTATGGCGATATGGCGCCCGAATGGCGGCAAAAGCTGAAATACATCACCAATTTCACCGTGCCTGTGGGCTGGCGTAACCAATACTGCGGCCTGTTTGAGCTGGTGCACGGCGGGGTGAGCCACTATTTTTTGGATAACGAATACTATTTTAAGCGCCATGGCCTGTATGGCTTTTACGATGACGGCGAGCGTTTCGCCTTTTTCTCCCGCGCCATTTTGGAATCTCTTTTCCACATCGATTTTGCCCCAAATATCATCCACTGTAACGATTGGGAGACGGCCCTTGTGCCCGTTTACCTAAACCTGTACTACCGCCACCTGGAAAAATTTAGCGGCCTGAAAACCGTTTTTACCATCCACAACATACAGTACCAGGGCCGCTACGGGCTGGAAATGCTGGAAGAGACCATTGGCATCGGGCGAAAAAACGCCCATCTTGTGGAGTATGACAAGGACGTAAACTACATGAAGGGCGCCATTGAAACCGCCGACAAGGTGACGACCGTCTCCCCCACTTACGCAAGGGAGATATTGGACCCCTGGTACGGCCATGGCCTCGAAAATTTTCTGCGCAAAAAAGAATACAAGCTCTGCGGCATTTTGAATGGCATTGACACCGAGGTGTATAGCCCCGCCACCGACCCCAACATTGCCGCCAATTACAGCGCGCCGGAGTACGAGAAGGGCAAGGCCCAGTGTAAAGACGATTTACGCCGGGAATTTGCCCTAAAGGAAAACCTGTGTCCCGTTGTGGGCATGGTGAGCCGCCTGGTGAGCCACAAGGGCTTTGACCTGGTGCGCCACGTGGCCGAAAACCTGGTAAACAGCGGCATTCAACTGGTTATTTTGGGCTCTGGCGAATACAGCTACGAGGCCTTTTTCCAGGATTTGGCCGTGCGTTACCCCGGCATGGTGGGGGTGCGCATCGGCTTTATTCCCAGTTTGGCGCGCAAGGTATATGCGGGGGCCGATATGTTTTTGATGCCCAGCAAATCGGAGCCCTGCGGCCTGGCACAAATGGTGGCGCTGCGCTACGGCACGGTGCCCGTTGTGCGGCTTACCGGCGGCCTTGGCGATACCATTAGCGATGCGGGGGACGGCACCGGCAACGGCTTCACCTTTGCCAGCTACAATGCCTACGATATGCAAGACGCCTGCCTGCGGGCCAAAGCCATGCACGAGGATGCCAAGGCCTGGAAGGTGCTTGTGCAGCGCTGCATGGCCTGCGACAATAGCTGGAGCACCTCGGCCAAGCAGTATTTGGATATGTACAAGGACGTAGAGGGGCTTTGGTAGGCCTTTGATGGTTTATTTTCACAGAACAAAGGCGTGGCAACGGGGTTTATAAACTCCATTGCCACGCCTTTTCTTTTTGTAGGCGGACCCTGCTTCACAGTTCCAGTTGCACCACCCGCCCGGTGGGGCGGTAGGGGGTGTACTTCACCCCCACCATGTCAAACATCCGCTTGCTGGCAACGGTCTGGTCGCTCTCGGCATATTTGTCTGACTGGTACACAACCTCGGCAATGCCGCTTTGAATAATGGCCTTGGCACATTCATTGCAGGGAAAAAGGGTGGTGTACAATACGGCGTCCTTCAAGCTGCCGCCGCCGTGGTTTAAAATGGCGTTCAGTTCGGCGTGGCACACATACATATATTTTGTGTCCAGCGCCTCCCCCTCCCGCGCCCAGGGCATGTCATCGTCCCGGCAGCCTATGGGCATGCCGTTGTAGCCAAGCGAAAGAATTTTGTGCTCCCTGCTTACAATACAGGCCCCCACCTGGGTGCTGCCATCTTTGGAGCGCTGGGCGCTCAGCGAGGCAATGGCCATAAAATACTCCGCCCAGGAGATGTAGTCTTCCCGTTTCATCCCGTTTCCCCCTTTTGTCTTTTTCTGGTTTTATCATAGCACATGGCAAAGCGGCGGGCAATATGGTATGATGAGGCCAAATGGTATTGCCCCCTATAGGGCCCGCACGCCCCCCAAAATAAGGAGAGAGACTATGCCAAAATACCTGCTGGCCCTGGACCAGGGCACAACTTCCAGCCGGGCCGTTTTGTTCGATGAAAACCAGAACATAGCCGGCATTGCCCAGCGGGAATTTTCTCAGCACTACCCAAAACCCGGCTGGGTGGAGCACGACCCCCAGGAGATTTTCACCTCGCAAAACGGGGTGATGACCGAAGTGCTTGGTAAAAGCGGCGTCCCCTTGGAGCAGGTGGCCGCCGTGGGCATTTCCAACCAGCGGGAGACCACCCTGGTTTGGGATAAAACCACAGGCAAACCCGTGTACAACGCCATTGTATGGCAGTGCCGCCGCACCGCCGACGCCTGCAGGCGCCTGGAACTTGCGGGCCACGCCGAAACGATACGGCAAAAAACCGGCCTCTTGATAGACGCCTATTTTTCGGCCAGCAAAATCCAGTGGATTTTGGATACCGTGCCCGGCGCCCGCAGACGGGCTGAAAAAGGCGAACTGCTGTTTGGCACGGTGGATAGCTGGCTGGTTTGGCGGCTTACCGGCGGCAAACTGCACCTTACCGACCACACAAACGCCTGCCGCACCCTGCTTTACAATATCCACACCTTGTGCTGGGATGAAGACCTTTGCCGCCTGTTTGGCGTACCCATGGCCATGTTGCCCGAAGTACGCCCCTCCAGCGGGATATTTGGCGAAATACACCTTGGCCCCGGCGCTGCCGCCGTGCCCATTGCGGGCATAGCGGGCGACCAGCAGGCCGCCCTGTTTGGCCAGGCCTGCTTTGAAAAAGGGGACATCAAAAACACCTACGGCACGGGTTGCTTTATGCTGATGCACACCGGCGGAAAAGCGGTGGAGAGCCACCATGGCCTGTTAACCACCATGGCCGCCACGGCGGGGGCCCGGCCCGCCTACGCCCTGGAGGGCAGCGTTTTTGTAGGCGGGGCTGTTGTACAGTGGCTGCGCGATGAGATGGGCCTTTTGGATGAGAGCGCCGACAGCGAGTATTTTGCCACAAAAGTACCGGATAATGGCGGGGTTTACCTGGTGCCCGCCTTTGCGGGCCTGGGCGCCCCCTACTGGGACATGTACGCCCGCGGCACCCTGATTGGCCTAAGCCGCGGCACCGGCAAAAGCCATGTGGTACGCGCGGCCCTGGAGAGCATTGCTTACCAAAGCCGCGATGTGCTGCTGGCCATGGAGAGGGATGCCGGGGTGAAAATTGCAGAACTTCGGGCCGATGGCGGGGCCTCGGCCAACGGCTTCCTCCTACAGTTCCAGGCCGATATCACCGGCGCGGCGGTTCGCCGCCCGGCCATTCATGAGACAACCGCCCTGGGCGCGGCCTATCTTGCGGGGCTTGCCACGGGGGTTTGGCAAAGCCCGGCGGACCTTGGCCGCCACACCGCGCAGGATAGCCTCTACAGCCCCCAGATGCCCCAGCCCGAAGTACGGCGCTGCTGCGAGGGTTGGGCCAGGGCCGTGCAGCGGGCGGGCGGTTGGGCCAAAAACCAGGGCCAAGGGTAGTGAAGCCTATAGAATAGTGGCCGGCGGCCAGCCATACGCACAAACCCCGCAAAAACCTGCTTTGGCATTTGCGGGGTTTGTGCGTATGGCTCTTTTCCACAGGTTCCAAAATACTCTATACCCAAAAAAAACGAAAAGAGCTGCGGGGGTGCAGCTCTTTTCGAATAGAGGGGTGGGAAAGTACAAACAAAGGAAATACTTATCGCACCCTTATTCTATTGCATCCGCCACTATAAAGTCAACAGAAATACACGCTTATCTCTTGTTATTCTAATTTATTTTTGGTAAAATATTTGGTATAATTTAGAAATTGAACACTTTTGCTAAATTATATTAAAATTGCTTTCCGCTGCGCGGCTTTAACACTTAATTTTTTAAGGAGATACATATGGATGAACTCGACCGGAAGATTTTACGCCTGTTAGAGGAAAACGCCCGTATGACCCTCAAAGAGATTGCAAAGCGCATCGCCCTCACCTCCCCCGCTGTGTCTGAGCGCATCCGCCGGATGGAAAAGCAGGGAATCATCACCGGGTACACCGTACAGCTGAACACAAATTACGACCAAAACATGACGAACGCCCTCATCTCCATCTCCATTCCCATAGAGGACAGGGCCGCCTTTAAAGCCATGCTGGAAAACCAGGAAGAGATTATGAAATGTTACCATGTTACAGGCAGCCACAGCCATATGATGCGGGTGCGCTGCAAAAACATTGCCTCGCTGGAACAGCTTTTGGGGCGGCTACAAACCCTTGGGCACACCAACACCCAAATCATCCTTTCCGATATGCCGGTGCGCGGCCCCAAAGTATAGGGCAGATGCTGCGGGCACAGGAATTTCTTCCCCCTTTTCTCGCCTTGTTTTTTTGTAACGCCCATGCTATACTTGGGCTAACATATCTACAATGGTTCTGCATTGCTAACCGCATGGCTTGCGGGTGCTGCTTACCCGCTTTAAAGGAGTGTGCTACTGATGAAAAAGGAAGCTGCTTTGGAAAACTTTAAAATTTACCTGATAAAAACCAAAAACAGCAAGGCCCTGGAAGTGGGCGAGTTTAGCCGTGAAAACGGCGGCATTGTGCGTATTTGGTCGGCAGCTGGGGGCGATACCCAGCAGTGGCAACTGGAAAAAACATCCGATGAATATTACAAAATCATCAACGTGTTTTCGGGCAAGGTGCTGGATGTGGCCATGCAGGGCGTGGAAAATGGCGCCTGGGTACACCAGTGGGATTACATAGCGGCCGATAGCCAGTTGTGGAGCGTAGAGGATGCCGGGCGGGGGTACTACAAAATCCGGTCAAAACTTTCTGGCAAATGCTTGGACTTGGTTGGCCTTGGGGCAGTGGACGGCACCCCGGTACAAATTTGGGAAGATGTGGACGGCGCCACCCAAAAATGGAAAATTGTGGATGTGGAGAGCCTGCCCGCCAAAAAAACCGCCGCCACAAAAAGTACCGCCAAAGCCGCCGCCCCGAAAAAAGCGGCAGTAAAAAAACCCGCGGCAACCAAAAAGGCTGCCGTCCCGAAAAAACCCGCGGTGAAAAAGGCCGCCCCTGCAAAAACGGCAAGCGCCAAAAAAGCCCCCGCTAAAAAGGCAACCGGGGCCGTCCCCGGTACGGCTAGCCTCGCCCCCGAAACAGAGGCAAAGAAATAGCGGCATTTCCCATTCTGTGTTTCCTGTGAATTTGGCCCGAAGAACCGCAAAGTTTTTTGCGCCTTCTTCGGGTTTTTATTTTTCTGGCCCTGCTTTATCTGGTGGATATTTTTTTCACAGAGAAAAGAAACCTCTCTTTTTTTCTTTGCCATTCACAAGAAAATGCGATATACTAATTGAGAATATAAAGGGGGTGGCAATTTGGCAGAAAAAGAGCGCGGAAAAATCAAAAGTATGCTTCTTAGCCTGCTTACCGCTTCTGAACGCGGAAAGGGGCCGCCCCAAGGTGCCCAGGCGGGTGAGCCCGCCGGTTTGGATGAGTTGCCTTTGAACGCGGCCCCCGCCGAAGTGCCTCAAAACACCCCCCCCGGCCCCGGAAAGCTGGGCTTTGCCCCGCCCGAAGGCGAAGCCGCCCCCCTGCCTGCCGGGGCCGCTTTGCCAGAGGGCTTTGCCCCAGATGAGCAGCAGGAAAGTGACCCGGACATTTTGCCCGCCATGGGCAACCCGCTTTACGAACTTTTTAGCCGGCGTCAGGGCTCCCCCCCCTTGGAGGATGAAAACCTCACCTTCAGCCTTACCCAGTTTATGGAGGGAGGGCTTTCCCCCGAGGAAGAGCAGCGCGGTTGGTTTGGAAAAATTGAGCGTGAGGCCAAAAAACTGCTGGATAAAAGCCTGAAGGCGGCCAGCAGAGAGGAGAGCCTGGAGGAGGAATCTCAAGACGCCAGCATATTGGTATTTGTTACCAAAAGCCGTATGCAGGCTTATATTTTCTGCTTCCCCCCCACCTTTTTTGGGCGGGCAGCCGATGAGGATATGCTTTGGAACGCACTGGAAAGCGCCAAGGTGAGTTTTGGCATTGATGAAATGAAGCTGCACCGCCTGGGGGAAGCGCCAGAATACTTCCGCCTTTGCCACCTGGCCGAAGGCCGCCCCGCCGTAGACGGCAAGAACGGCGAGGTGATTGACCATTTTAACCGCAACTTGGAAATTCACCTCACCGTGCGGGAGGATAACACCATTGACTACAAAGACCTTGGCTGGCTACAAACCATCACCGAGGGCGAGGCAATCTGTGTGCTGGTTCCCCCTACAGAGGCCGTACCCGGCCATGATGTAACCGGCAGTGAAGTGCGGGGCCGTAATGGCCAAAAGGCCACCGCTCCCATGGGCCAGAACACCAAAATGAGCGAGGACGGCCTCAGCTTGCTTGCCACCATTGAAGGGGTTGTAACCTTTGCAAGCGGGCGTTTCCGCGTCGATCCCATCCTCATCATCAAGGGCAATGTCTCTACCGAAACGGGCAACATAGATACCATTGGCGATATCCTCATCCACGGCGACATCCAAGAGGGTTTTACCGTGCAGGCCAGCGGAAACATCACCGTACAGGGCATGATTGAAGGGGCCACCGTCATGGCCGGGGGGGATATCCAAGTGGGGCGCGGCATGAACGGCAACTCCCATGGGGTTTTACAGGCCAGGGGCGAGGTACGCAGCAAGTTTATTGAAAACGCCACGGTGACGGCCGGTGGAAAAATCACCTGCGACACCATCATCAACTCCACCATATCCAGCGACACCGCCATTGAGGTTACCACCGGGCGGGGGGCTATCATTGGGGGGCAGATTACAGCGCTGGAACGCATTACGGCTAAAAGCATCGGCAATCAATCCAACCGCAACATTGTCATCACCATGGGCAGCACAGCCAACCTGCTGCGTGAAAAATATGAACTGGAACAAAAAAAGTGGGCGCTGGAAAGCGAAGTGGATGAGACGCAAAAAAACCTGCGCTTTTTGGCCGTGGGCGGGGCGCAAAACCCTGAAAACGGCCCCATGGCCGACGATTTAAAACTGAGGCTCTCGGTGCTGAAAATGCAGCTTGCCACCACCACCCGCAGCCTGGAGGCCGCGCTGGAAAAACAGGTGAACAGTTCGGTTTGCCGCCTGCGGGCCGATGTTTTATACCCGCCTGCACAAATTACCATAGGCGGCGCAAGCAAAATATTGCGCCAAATGTACTTTAATGCAACGGTGTATTGTAACAGCAAAGGTGAGGTGGACATCGCCAATGTATAAACCCGGCGCTGCCCTGTACCCTACGGCAATGCCACAATATAGCAAGGAGTAAACTGCAATGGGAACTTTAAAAAAACGGGCGGCAAAAATATGGGTCGGCTTCGCCGCCTCCCTTTGCCTGCTTCTCTCTTTCTCTATGCCTGTGTTTGCTACCGCGCAAATACCGGCCCCAGGGGATGACTTAAGCGGGCAGGTTATTATCTTACACACAAACGACGTACACAGCCACGTGGAGGACAGCTTTGGCTATGCCTCTGTAGGTGCGCTGAAAAAAGCCTATGAGGCCGCAGGCGCCGAGGTGATTTTGCTGGACGCCGGCGACACCTTCCATGGTATGCCCTTTGCCACCCTGGAGAAAGGCCAGGACATTGTAACGGTGCTAAATGCCCTTGGCTATGACGCCATGGCCCCCGGCAACCACGACTTTAACTATGGGCGCGCCCGCCTTTTGGAACTGGCCGGTGAGCTGGATTTTCCCGTGCTCTCGGCCAATATCATCAAGGAGGATGGCGAAACCCTGTTTCCCGCCAGCACCCTGCTGGAAAAAGGAGGCAAGAAGTTTGGAGTCTTTGGCCTCACCACGCCCGATACCGCCACAGCGGCCAACCCGGAATACACCCAGGGGCTGCGTTTTGATAACCCCATTGAAGTGGCAAAACAGCAGGTGGCCGCCTTGAAAGGGCAAGGGGCCGACTATATCATTTTATTAAGCCACCTTGGGGTGGATAAGGCCAGCGAAATCACCTCAGACGAAGTGGCCGCCTCGGTTGAGGGGATAGACCTCATCATAGACGGGCACAGCCACACGGCCATATCTGGTGGCAAGCCTTTGGACGACACCCTGGAGCTGGCCCCCCACGAGGGCACTTTGATTGCTTCAACGGGTTCCTTTTTAAACGCGGTTGGGGTTGTACGCCTGGATGAGGCGGGCAATTTTGACGCAAAACTGGTAACGAGCGAAGAATACACCGACAAAGACGGTGATATTACCGCCCTAATTGACGAGGTAAACCAGCGCCAGGCGCCCCAGTTGGAAGAGGTGATTGGCAACACCCCCGTTCTGCTGCAGGGAGAGCGCGAGGCCGTGCGCGGCAGCGAAACCAACCTGGGCGATTTAACGGCCGACGCTATGCTGGCGGCCACCGGGGCCGATATTGCCCTCATGAACGGCGGTTCCATCCGGGCCTCCATTCCCGCTGGCGACATCACCGTGAAGGATATCATTACCGTATACCCCTTTGGCAATTACCTGATGACCAAGGAGGTGACCGGCAGTGTTTTGCAGGAGGTTTTGGAGCACGCCGTGGCGGATGCCCCCGAACCCAGCCCCACCTTCCCACAGGTGGCGGGGCTCACTTTTACGCTTGACCCCGCCGCCGAAGCCGGCAGCCGGGTAACAGAGGTGATGGTGGGCGCAGAGCCCCTTATGCCTGAAAAAACCTACAGCATTGCCATGAGTGACTTCATGGGCCTGGGGGGCGACGGTTTTACCATGTTTGCCGCGCTGCCCATGGTGGGGAATTTTGGTTCCCTGGAGGATATGCTAATCGAATACATCAAAACGGGGCCCGAGTATTACGCAGAGCCCCAGGGCCGCATTCAGGTTTTGGGGGATGCCGGTGCTGCAAATTCCGTAAATGCTGAAAGCACGGCAAGCTCTGTCGGCTCTGAAAGTTCTGTCAACACGGCAAGTTCTGTCAGCACGGCAAGTTCTGCCAGCACGGCAAGTTCTGCCAGCACGGCAAGTTCTGCCAGCGCAGCAAGTTCCGTCAGTACTGCGAGTTCCGCCAGTACGGCAAGCTCCGTCAGTACTGCGAGTTCCGCCAGTACGGCAAGCTCCGTCAGTACTGCGAGTTCCGCCAGTACGGCAAGCTCTGTCAGCGCTGCGAGTTCCGCCAACACCGCAAGTTCTGTCAGCACCGCGAGCCTTACAGCCACTGCCGAATCGGTTTCAGGCGGTTCCTCCCTCGGCAATTCTGGGGCCTCCTCGGTCGCTTCGTCTATCTCGGCGGCTGCGGTAAGCGGTTCTTCTGGCGTAAGTGCAGCTTCCTCTGCCACCTCCGCAAGCCAAAGCATTTCGGCGGCCTCTATGGCCCCAGAGTCTGGGGTTTCTTCCAGTTCTTCTGTGGTAGTGGCTGAGCCAACCTCCGAACCGGCGGACTCCACCGAAGCCGCCGCCCAAACCGAAGAGGCCATTGGGCCCGCCGCTGATGGAAGCGGAGAAAATGACGCCCAGGATACGGGGCTAGGCTATAGCAATTACACTGTAAAAGAAGGCGACAGCCTGTTTGCCATTGCCAAGGCCCAACTGGGAGACGGTTACCGCTACCCCGAAATTTTCGCCATGAACAGCTATCAAATCAGCAACCCAGATTTGATTTACCCCGGTCAGATTATTCAAATTCCCGCCGCTTGATACGGTGATTCTGCGGGAAGGGCAGCCGTTTTTTACCCCAATAGAACGGCTTTGCCTTTTCCGTGCAATCTTTTGAGAAACTGGTATAAAAACACAAGCCGACGGCTCGCCGCCGCCCATAAACAGGCAAAACCATCTCCACGTGTAAAGCTGTGCTTTGCGCCACGGCCCAAACAGGCTACAAGCTTTGCTGTGGCCTATTTGGCTTCTGCCGCCCCTTCCTGTGGGCTGTAAATTGCCGTTTTACAGCAAATGAACAAGCTGTAGCGCTTAGATACAGGAAGAATTTTTCGCTGAATAGCAGTTTCTGCCCTGTATAAGAGTTGCTTACAGAAACCTGCTGCACAGCCTTTTGAGAAACTGTAATAAACCATACAGGCCGTAAAACCATATTTTTTGCAAAATGAAGGGTAGTAAAACCCATGTTGGTCAGCGTACAAAATGTAAGCAAAGGCTTTTTAGACGACGTTGTGTTGCGCGGCGTCAGCCTTGACGTACAGGAAAAAGACAGGATAGGCCTTTTGGGGGTAAATGGGGCGGGCAAAACCACCCTTTTAAACTTGATTGCGGGCACCCTGGAGCCGGACAGCGGGCAGATACTGCGGGCAAGGCGTTTGGAGGTTGGCTACCTGCAGCAAAACGACGCGCTGACCAGTGGGAACAGCCTGGATGAGGAGGCCCGCAGTGTTTTTGCCGCCGTGGGCGAGGTACAAAACCAATTGGACGATTGCTGCGCTGCCTTGGCGCAAAACCCCCACAGCACCGAACTGTTGGCAGAATATGACCGCCTGCATGACCGCCTGGCCGCCATGGACGCCTACCAAATTGACGCGCGGATTAACCGTGTGCTCACCGGCCTGGGCTTCGGCGGTTTTGATAGAAACACGCGGGTAGATACCCTTTCGGGCGGGGAAAAGATGCGCTTTGCCATAGCCAAAATGCTGCTGCGCAGCCCCGGCCTGCTTATTTTGGACGAGCCCACCAACCACCTGGATTTTACGATGCTGGGCTGGCTGGAGGAATATTTGGAATGCTACCCCGGCGCGGTGCTGGTGGTAAGCCATGACCGCTACTTTTTGGATAAAGTTGCCCGTGATGTATGCGAGCTGGAGCGAGGGCAATTAAGCCGTTACACCGGCGGTTACAGCGGCTTTGTGCAGCAAAAGGCCGAGCGGCGGCGCACGGCTTTGCGCGCCTACGAAAAGCAACAGGAAGAAATTGCCGCCATGGAAGATTACGTCCGCCGCAACCAGGCGCGGGCTTCCACCTCCGGCATGGCCAGCAGCCGGGCCAAAACCCTGGAAAAGATGGTTCGGCTGGAAAAGCCGCCGCCTGAATCCAAGGGTATCAGCCTGAAATTTGACTATGATGTGGAACCTTTTCAGCTTATTTTGCACTGTGAAAACCTTGGCGTACAGGTGGGGGAAGGCCAGGGCAGCCGCACACTTTACAGCGGCCTGGAGCTGGAGGTAAAACGCGGGGAAAAATTGGCCCTGGTGGGGCTAAACGGGGTGGGGAAATCCACCTTTTTGCGTGCCGTACAAAACCAGATGCCCCACAGCGGCCTTGTGCAGTGGGGGGGCAATGTGCGGCTTGGCTATTTTGACCAGGAATTGGCCGGTTTGCCCATGCAAAAAAGTGTGATTGAGGCGGTACACAGCGTGTACCCCGCCAAAACCGAGTTTGAAATACGCAGCGCCCTGGGCCGGATGCTGATTGGCGGCGAGGATGTATTTAAGCGGGTAGAGGAACTTTCGGGCGCGGGACGGGCCAAGGTTGCCTTTACCATATTGCTGATGCGCCGGGCCAATGTACTGCTGCTGGACGAGCCCACAAACCACCTGGATTACCTTGCCAAAGAGGAACTGGAGGCCGCGCTGCGGGCCTACCCAGGCACCCTTTTGGCCGTAAGCCACGACCGTTACTTTTTGCGCCGCGTGCCAAGCTGCATTTTGGAACTGACCCCAGGGGGTTTTTTACGCTATGAGGGGAACTACGATGCCTATTTGCAGCAAAAAGAGCAGCAAACCACCCCCGGCCCCGCCAAAAAGGAGGAAGCCGCCCCTGTCCGCGCAAAAAATCAAAACCCAAAAGAGCGCCGGGCCGCCGAGGCCCAGCGCCGGAACCGCCTGCGGTTGCTGGAAGCCGAAATAGAGCGCTTGGAAGAGGCCGTGCAAACGGCCAAAACCGCGCTGGAAGCGCCCGGAAACAGCAGCGACTACGAAACCCTGGCCGCACTTGCGCACCAACTGGAAGCCGACACCGCCACTTTGGATAAAGCCGGAGAGGAATGGCTATTGATGCAGGAAGATGAGGGTGAAAGCGACTAACTGCACCTATTTTGGGCTTAGTTGGCTATACTTTAGGCATACACGCCGCCACAAAAACACGCAGTAAACAAAAAGCCGGGCGGCCCCCTTACAAAGGGCCACTCGGTTTTTATTTTACAGCATCGCTGTATGATTGCCATAGCTGGCCAATAGAGCTTTCTGTGCTCTATTTCCCAACCGATTTATAGGTCTCGTTCACAACGCGCTCTACGGCGTTCAGGATATTTTGGTAGCCCGTGCAGCGGCAGAGGTGGCCCGATATCAGGCGGCGCAGTTCCTCCCGCGTGTACTTTTTGCCACTGCCCACAATTTCCACCGCCGTCATGATGAGGCCGGGGGTACAAAACCCGCACTGGATGGCGGCCTCATCCACAAAAGCTTGCTGCACAGGGGAAAGTTCCCCATTGGGCCCGGTGATACCCTCCACCGTTAAAATACTTTTCCCCGCGGCCCAAACGCTTAAATAGATGCAGGTATCCACACTTTTGCCGTCTATCAGCACAGTGCAGGCGCCGCACTCGCCCACCTCACAGCCTTTTTTTACACTGGTCAGGTGCAGCCGCTGGCGCAGGGTATCGGCCAGGGTTTCCCGCTCGTCCACGGCCACTTCTACCGGCCGCCCATTCACGGTCATCTCAATCACTTTCATATGCAGGGCACCTCCCCTCCGGCTTTTTCGGCGGCGGCTTTCAGGGCGCGTCCGCTCAGTTCGTAAATCAATTGGCGACGAAACGCCTCGCTGGCGCGCCAACTGCTGCGGGGCTTCACCTCGGTTAGGGCGGCCTCTCCAAAATCGCTCAGCAGTTTTTCGTCCAGGGCATGGCCCTTTACGGCGGCCTCGGCCACATGGCAGCGTATGGGCGTGGGGGCCGCAACCCCAAAGGCCAGACGGGCCTCTTCCACGGTTTTCTTATCGGGCGAAAGTTTTACATGTACGGCACAGCCCAAGGTGGCAATATCCATGGCATTGCGCTGGGCAAATTTGATGTAGTGGCCAAAATAACCCTCATAGTCTTTTTTGGCTATGCGGATGGCCGTTAAAATTTCGCCGTGTTCCAGCGCCACCTTGCCGGGCCCGGTAAAAAAGCCCTCCAGCGGCTGGCAGCGCGCCCCGCTGGGCCCGGTTATCTCTAGCACCGCGTTCAGCGTAAGCAGCGCAGGGGGAGAATCGGCACTGGTTGCCCCGTTACAAATATTGCCGCCGATGGTGCCCATGTGGCGAAGCTGGGGGCCGCCGGCTTGATCGGTGGCAAAGCCCAGGGCCGGGATATACTTTTGCACAACCTCGCTCTGGGTCACATCGGCAAAGGTGCTGGCGGGGCGGATGAGGATGGATTCATCGTTTACCAGCGAAATACCCGAAAGTTCGGGGATGTCGCGGATGGACACCAGGGTGCAATCCTCCATTTTGCCCTCTCGCAGGCGGATCAGCACGTCACTGCCGCCGCAGATCAGCACGGCCTTTTCGTCGGCCATCAGTGCGGTCACGGCGTCAGGTATCCCCTTCGCCTCATAAATTCCGTTAAAATCAAGCACCGGCTTTTCCCCCTTTCGGCGCAATCAGCCCCGCATCGGTAAAGGCCTCCACCAATTTTTGCGGGTTCATGGGCAGGCTATTTACGCTTACGCCGGTGGCGTGCAGCACGGCGTTGCGCACCGCCGGGGCCACCGAAAGGCAGGGCGGCTCGCCCAGGCTTTTATTTCCATAGGGGCCGGTGGGGTCCACCGTCTCCACAAAACGGGCGTTCAGCTCGGGGGTGTCCAGGCTGGTGGGCAACTTGTAATCCAGCAGGTTGCCGTTTAGCAGCCGGGCGTTTTGGTCATACAGCAGTTGCTCGCTTAGCGCATAGCCAAGGCCCATGCTCATGCCGCCATGTACCTGGCCCTCGGCCAGTTGGGGGTTAATAATCTTGCCACTGTCGTGTATGTTCATAATATCCAGCACCCGCACCACCCCCACGGGGATGTCCACCTCCACCTCGGCCAGGGTGAGGCCGAACGAGAGGGAGTTGGTTTTGCAATGGAAGGTGCTTTCGGCCGTGATATGGCGGGAGCGCTCCAGCCCATACAGGGCCTCCAGGGCAAAATCTCCCATAGTAAACAGGGTTTTACCGCTGGCGGCCTCCACAATGCCCCCGCCCCTCACATCCAGTTCGCCCGCTTCACGCTCCAGCAAAAAGGCCGCGTGTTCCAGCACCTTTGCCTTAAAAATACCCGCCGTCTGTTTCACGGCCTGGCCGCAAACATAGGTCTGGCGCGAGGCATAGGCCCCGGTGTCAAAGGGGGTAACATCGGTGTCCTGCGTGCTCAAGATGTGAATCATCCCCTCGGGCAGGCCCAGTTCTTGGGCGGCCATTTGGGTAAATACGGTATCGGCCCCCTGGCCAATCTCGGTGGCGCCCATCTGCATCCCCACGCTTCCGTCCTGGTTCAGCACCATCCGTACAGAACTAGTCTCCAGCGAGATGGGGTGTACATTGGATTTGTAGCTGAAGCAGGCCATACCCACCCCACGGCGCACCGGGCCGCTTTGGTTTTGGTAGGCTGCGCGCTTTTTGTCCCAGTCAAAGGCTTTACGGGCCTCCAAAAGGCAGTCCATCAAGCCGTCTGAATGGGCGGTGATGCCTGTGCCGGGGTTTACATAACCCTTACGCACGCAGTTTTTCATCCGCAGTTCAAGGGGGTCCATGCCAATGGCACGGGCCACATCGTCAATGTGGCTTTCCAGCGCAAATATCACCTGTGGAATGCCATAACCACGCATGGCCCCGGCTGTGGCAATATTCGTGTAGATGGTGTGGGCGTCAAATTCGTAGCCAATTTCATCCTGGTACAAAATGCGGAAGGTGTTGGCGGCGTTTGCCACAACGGCGTGCCCACAGGAGGCATAGCCCCCCTGGTTTGAATAGGCTGCGCCCTTGCGGGCCAAAATGCGCCCGTCCTTACGTACGGCGGTTTTAAAGATGAAATCGATGGGGTGGCGAATGCGGGTGGAGGTAAAGGTTTCCTCCCGCGTCATATCCAGCCGCACGCAGCGCCCGCCTACCTTTGTGGTAAGCCAGGCGTTCAGCGGCTCGTTTAAAACGTCCTGTTTGTTGCCAAAGCCGCCGCCAAGGTAGGGTTTAATCACCCGTATCATTCCAAAGGGAATGCCCAGCGCCTGGCCCGTAACCCGCCGCACAATATGCGGCACCTGGGTAGAGGCCACAATAACAATGCGCCCATTTTCCATATAGGCATAGGAGGTGGGCAGTTCAATATGGCAGTGCTGTACCGGCGGGGTATTGTACTCCCCTTCCACCAGTGTCACATCGCCCTGGGCTTTTAACTCATCAAAACTGTACTCCCCGTTTTTAAGCGTATGCTTTTTCAGCAAGTTATCGGGAAACTCTTCGTGTACCAGCTCACCCTCTTTGCCATAGGAACGCCTTGCATCGGTTTCGGCAGGGTATTCCTCATACTTCACCCCCACCAGTGCGGCGGCTTTTTCGGCGGCCAGCGCTGTCTCGGCAATCACGACGGCAATATCCTCGCCATACACCCGCACCCGCTGGTTTAAAAGCCTGCGGTCCATCACGTCCTGGTGGGCGGGGTCGGTACTCCACGGGTGGCCCCCGGTGGAAAAATCAATCTCCGGCACGTCGAAACAGGTTAAAATACGCACCACGCCCGGCACCCGCTGGGCCTTGTGCAGGTCAAAGGCCAGTACCTTCCCATTTGCAATTGTGCTGCGCACGATTTTGGCCACCAGCGCCCCAGGGGGGGTGAGGTCATCGGTGTATTTGGCACGCCCAGTTGCCTTGTCGTAAGCATCCACGCGCTTAACCGATTCATATACTCCCAAATCGAACGACCTCCTTTCTGTGCAAGTTCTACATGATTTAATGGGGTTTATTGTCTATTTCAACAGGTTTACCCTACAGCATTTGAACAAATGTTTTACACAGCAAGCGGCGAGCAAAAACAGGTTT